>NZ_JBEXVQ010000021.1:0-155639 GCF_040629405.1 Lentzea sp. NPDC005914
GTCAGAAGGGTGTTCAGGTCGGTCCTCACAAACTGATCTTGAACACCCTTCGTCCGTCTCCAGACACCGCCTGGATTTAGGACTTACTCGTCTAGGGGTGCGGCCGTGGACTGCGGCGCGCTCCAGGGGCGTGGCCTGTGCGCACCGGGAGGAAAGCGCCGAATGGGACGCCGGCCCTGGGAGTCAGCGACTCGGCGGCATCGGCTCGAGGAGACGGCTCGGTGGCGTGCGGAGTGGGGCGAAGCGGCGGCAGGAAATGGAGATGTGCGGCCGGAATTCGGTCTCGCTGCTGGCACTCGTATGTGGCGTTGTGGCTTGGCTGCACGCCGGTGCAGGGGTGGCGGCCAACTTGGCAACCCCTGCACCGCGGCGTGGTTGGCGGCAGCGCTTGGCTTGGGCGGCGTGGGCACCGGTCCGGGTCGTTTGGCGGTATCGCTTGGCGAGGGCGGTAAGCACGCCAGGCCGCGACGCCCGACGTGATCCGAGTACGCCGGGCCGGGCACTCGGCGTGGTCCAAGCGCGCCGAGCCGAGACGCCCGACGTGGCTATCGAGCACGCCGGGCTGAGACGCTCAGCGACGCCCGAGCACGCCAGGCCGCGACGCCGGACGTAGTCAGAGCACACCAGCCCGGGACGCTCAGCGCGGCTGGCGAGCGCACCGGACCAGGACGCCCGGCGTAGTCCGAACGCGCTCAGGCCGACACGCTCAGCGCAGACCGAGCACGCCGGGCCGCCACACCCAGCGTGGCCCGAGCCGCCGGGCCGGGACGCTCGGCGGGGCTGGCGAGGGCGGCGGGCCGGGTTGCTTGGCGGGTTGGCCGGAGTGCTTGGCCGGAGCCGTTGGTACGCCAGGCCGAGGGCCTGGCGTACTTGGTGGGGTCAGAGGCCCAGGGTGGCTTCTGAGACCTTCCAGAGTTGGGTTGCGGCTTCTGGGTCTTGGGCGTACGAGGCCACGCCGCGCAGGTGGGTGCCTGGGGCGGCTGGGGCGGCCTCGTTGCAGTCCTCGAAGTACTTGCCGGAGACGTTGTCCAGGAGCGGGCTGGTGGCTACCACCAGGGTGGTGGCGGCGCCTTGTTCTGGGGTTTTCACGCGGCGGGTGGTGGCGGCGCCGCTTTGGCGGATGCGCTCTTGGAGTTCGGATTCGGACAGGTGGCGCTGGAGGTTGGTGGCGATACTGCCGGGCATGAGGGCGTTCATGGTGATGCCTTCGGAGGCCCAGCGGCGGCTGGCTTCCACGCCGAAGAGGATGTTCGCGGTCTTGGACTGGCCGTAAGCCTGCCAGCGGTCGTAGGGGCGCTGGTCGTAGTGGATGTCGTCGAACTCGACGGCGCCCATCAGGTGGGCGGAGGAGCTCACGTTCACGACTCGGGCGCCTTCGGCTCGCAGCGAGTTGAAGAGGCCTTGGGTGAGGGTGAAGTGGCCGAAGTGGTTGGTGGCGAACTGGAGTTCCCAGCCCTCCGGCGTGCGGGTCAGCGGGGTGGCCATCACGCCCGCGTTGTTGATCAGCAGGTGGAGTGGGCCGTCCCAGTTGCGGGCGAAGGCTTTCACGGAGTCCTGGGAGGACAGGTCCAGCTTGCCGACCGAGATCTTCTTGTTGCCGGTGGCCTTGACCAGCGACGTGGCGACGCGCTGGGCGGCGTCGACGTCGCGGGCCGCGATGGTGACCTCGGCGCCCGCGGTGGCCAGGGCGCGGACGGTTTCCACGCCGATGCCCGAGGCGCCGCCGGTGACGATGGCGCGGCGGCCGGCCAGGTCGGCCACCCGGGCCACCTCCAGGGCGGTGGTCTCGAAGCCGTAGCCAGTGGTGATCATGCCTGTTCCCCGATCTTGAGCGTGTCCTCGGAGACCTTCCACAGCTGGGCGGCGGCCTCCGGGTCGTGTGCGTAGGCGGCGAGGCCGCCGGTCATGCCGCCGACGTTCGGCAGCGCCTCGTTGCAGTCCTCGAAGTAGAGGCCCGAGCGGCCCTCGACGAGCGGGGAGACGGCCAGCACCAGCGTGGTGGAGGCGCCCTGCTCCGGAGTCTTGAGCTGCAGCGGCTTGTCGCCGCCGCGCAGCTTGATGCGCTCCTGCAACTGCTCGGGCGTGATGTGGCGCTGCAGGGCCGTCAGGATGCCGCCCGGCATCAGCGCGTTCATCGTGATGCCCTCGGACGCCCAGCGCTTGCCCGCCTCGACGCCGAACAGAACGTTCGCCGTCTTGGACTGGCCGTACGCCTGCCAGGGGTCGTACTCGCGGCGCTCGAAGTGGATGTCCTCGAACACGACCGGGCTCGAGAGGTGGCCCGCCGAGCTGACGTTCACGACGCGGGCGCCCTCGGCGCGCAGCGAGTCGAACAGGCCCAGCGTCAGCGTGAAGTGGCCGAAGTGGTTGGTGGCGAACTGGAGCTCCCAGCCCTCCGGCGTGCGGGTCAGCGGCGTGGCCATGACGCCCGCGTTGTTGATCAGCAGGTGCAGCGGGCCGTCCCACGAGCGGACGAAGGCCTTCACCGAGTCCTGCGAGGTCAGCTCCAGCGGAGCGACGAAGATGTTCTTGTTGCCCGTGGCGTCCGCGAGAGACGCGGCGACGCGCTCGCCCGCCTCGAGGTTGCGCGCCGCGATGGTGACCTCGGCGCCCGCGGCGGCCAGAGCCCGCACGGTCTCGACGCCGATGCCCGACGCTCCACCGGTGACCACGGCGCGACGGCCCGAGAGGTCGACGCCCTCGACGACCTCGAGAGCAGTCGTCTCGAAGCCGAACGGGGTGGTGATGCGCTCACTCATCCGAAATCCCCAACCTGTGTCGTACACTGAAACGGAGGTTCCTCCGGTTCGGGTTCCACTCTAAACGGAGGGCCCTCCGTTTAGCAAGTGACTCGATGGAGTGATGAAGTGCGTGCTGACGCTGTCCGCAACCGCGGGGTGCTGATCGAGGTGGCGCTGGACGCGTTCACCCACGGCAAGGACGTGACGCTCGGCGCCATCGCCAAGAAGGCCGGCGTCGGCATCGGCACGCTGTACCGCCACTTCCCCACCCGCGAGGCCCTGATCGAGGCCGTCTACCGCACCGAGCTCGACAAGCTCTGCGGTGCCGCCCCCGAACTGCTGGAGACGCACGAGCCGGAAGCGGCGCTACGAGAGTGGATGGACCTCTTCATCGCCTACATCGCGACGAAGCAGGACCTCAAGGACGCGCTGCAGGCCGTGATCGCGCTGGGCATCAACCCCTTTGAGCACAGCCGCGCCAAGATGACCACCGCCGTGGAAACGCTGCTCACCGCGATGGGCGCGCAGGCCGAGCCGATGGACGTGATGACGCTGCTGATCGGCGTCGCGCAAAACGGCGACCCGGCTCAAGCCAAGCGGATGCTGGATCTGATCATGGACGGGATTCGCCACGGCGCTGCTCAGCGCGAAGCCGTTCGAAGCGCTCCACCAGCGCCGGCGCCTCGCTGAGCAGGAACGTGTAGAAGTCCCGCATGTCGACGAGCCGGTCGTGCGCAGGGCCGGACTCGACCGCGTCGACACCCCTCTCGACCGCACTCAGCACGTCGTCGACGACCGAGTGCTGCCGCGAGTACAACGTGGTCCAGGCGTTGTCACGCATGCGGAAGTGCTCACGCCGGCTGCCCGCCACGTAGATCCGCTCGATCAGGCCCATCTGCACGATCATCTTGATGGCGCCGGACACCGATCCGGCACTCACGCCCAGCTCGTCGGCGAGATCGCCAGCGGTCAGCGAGTCCTTGTCGGAGAACAGGAACGCCGCCAGCGCCCGAGCACCCATCCGCTGCATCCCGGCGCCCACGAGCGTCAGGGCCAGCTGCTCGGCCGCTTCCCTGCGTTCTGTCTCGCCCGTCACACCGCTCCAGTCTTCAGAAATTTCTGAACGTTCGCTAGCCTCAATCCTAGGGGGAAGGGGCTGGCCATGGCCACAGCACTCGTCGTCGGAGCAGGTGTCGCGGGCCTCGCGACCGCGCTCAGACTGACTCGCAGCACCTGGGACGTCGTCGTTCTCGACCACGGCAAACACCACGATCCGGTGCCGCTGAAAGGCCCGGACCTGCACGCCGCCCGCCGCCTGTCGGCCCTGCCTTACCCGCTGCGCTACGAGACCCGCCACAGCTCGGTCACCGCGCTGCAGCCGGACCGCTTCGGCGTCACGGTCGCCTTCAACGACCACGAGGACGAGTGGTTCGACATCGTCGTGTGCGCCCAACCGTGCTGCGAGGCCGACCGATTACCCGGCCTGCGCCTCGAATCCTGGTCCCGCGACCACGTGGCACTGCTCTACCGGGCGGTCCAGGACACCGGGATCCCGCTGTGCGCCGCCGAGCTGCTCGCGGACGCGTTCGACATCTACAGCGACGACTACGCCGCATTCTCTTGGTGGGAAACCACTTTGAAGCCGCACACCGTTAGGCGGACCTTTACCCGCGTTCGGTAAGCCTGCGGGTCATGACCACGTTACGGAGACGTACCTTCATCGTGGGCGGCCTCGCGGGAGCGAGCGCCGGCGTACTGGTTCCCCGTCTGGCCAACGCCATCGGCTACCCCTTCACCCTCGGCGTCGCTTCCGGCGAGCCCGCGGCCGACGGGTTCGTCATCTGGACCCGCCTCGCCCCCAACCCCCTCAACGCCGACGGCCTCGGCGGCATGCCGAACACCGACACCGCCGTCGAATGGCAGGTCGCCACCGACGAACGCTTCACGACCCTCGCCCGCACCGGCACCTTCACGACGCAGCAGGCCGGCGCCCACTCCGTGCACGTCACCCTCACCGGCCTCGAACCCGGCCGCGAGTACTGGTACCGCTTCCGCACCGGCGGCCACATCTCCCCCGTCGGCCGTGCCCTCACCGCACCGGCCGTCGGCACGCAACCCGAGCTGACCATGCTCTTCGCCTCGTGCTCGCACTACGAGGAGGGCTACTTCACGGCCTACCGCCGGATGGCCGAGGAACACCCCGACCTGATCCTGCACCTCGGCGACTACATCTACGAGGGCGCCGCCACCACCACGAAGGTCCGCAAGTTCGCGCCCGCCACCGAGATCAGCACGCTGGCGAACTACCGGGTCCGCCACGCCCAGTACAAGACCGACCCGGACCTGCAGGCCGCGCACGCCACCGCGCCCTGGCTCGTGGTCTGGGACGATCACGAAGTAGAGAACAACTACGCCAACCTCGTCCGCAACGACAGCAGCCCTGCCGGTGACTTCAGGGCCCGCCGAGCCGCCGCGTACAAGGCGTACTACGAGCACATGCCGTTGCGATCCGCCCAAGCCCCCACCGCGGAGAACATGCTGCTGCACCGCAGGGTCCGCTGGGGCAGCCTCGCCACGTTCCACATGCTCGACACCCGCCAGTACCGCGACGACCAGGCGTGCGGCGACGGAACGAAGGTCTGCCCGGCCGCCGACGACCCGGCCCGCACGCTCACCGGCACCTCCCAGGAGACCTGGCTGATCGACGGCCTGCGCCAGAAGCTCGGCACCTGGGACTTCCTGGGCCAGCAGGTGTTCTTCGCCCAACGCCTCGCCGCCGCGGACGGCTCGAAGAGCATGGACGCGTGGGACGGCTACACCGCCAACCGCACCCGCATCCAGAACGCGTGGGACGCGGGCGGCAACAAGGGCACCGTCGTGCTGACCGGCGACGTGCACCGCAGCTGGGCCGCCAACCTCATGCAGAACTACGGCACCCAGAACCGGATCATCGGCACCGAGCTCGTCACCACGTCGATCACGTCCGGCGGTGACGGCAACGCGGCCGACAACAGCCTCAACCCGACGCTCAACCCGCACGTGAAGTACTTCAAGAACCTGCGCGGCTACGTGAAGACCCGCACCACCTCCACCGAGATGCACGTCGACTTCCGCTACGTCGACAAGGTCACCGTCCGCGACTACCCGGTGAAGACCGTCGGCAGCTACGTCGTCGAGGCCGCCAACCCCGGATTGCAGGCGCCGTGAAGACACTTCTGATCGCCAGCCTTCTCCTGGCACCCACCCCGATGACGTGGTCCACGGTCAACACCGACTCGACCGGCGACCAGGACAACGCGTCCGTCTCGGCCACCCGCAACGGCTACACGGCCGTCGTGTGGGAGGACGACCGCGACACGACCGCCCCCGAGGACCCGATCCACTCCGACATCTGGATCCGCCTCTATCAGGAGGGAACGTCCCTCTACGAGAAGAAGCTCAGCACCGGAGGCACCGGCAACTGGCGCCACTGGCAGCCCGACGTCTCGCTGCACGAGGACGGCACCGCTGTCGTCGTGTGGTCGGAAGACCCGGACGGCAACGGCTTCTACAACATCGCGGTCCGCTCGGTCTCGGTTTCCGGCGCCGTCTCCGGTTCCGGCACGGCCAACGCGAGCGCCGACGGCCAGCAGTACTTCCCGAGCGTCGCGGCGGATCCGGACACCGGCGGCTTCGCGGTGACGTGGGAGGACAAGCAGGGCACCGCCGCGCCCACCGTGCGCGTCAGCGGTTTCGCGTCGATCTCGTCCAAGACCTACGAGGCGCAGGTCAACAACGCAGGCGGCACCCACGCGAAACCCCAGGTCGCGATGGGCGCAGCAGGCAACGCGATCGTCGCGTGGGAGGCGGACGCGAACGTGGCTCGCAAGATCCTCACCCCGTCCGGCGGCGTGAAGCAGGCGCAAACCACGACGGGGCAAGGCAAACACCCCGCCGTGGCCGCCAACTTCAACGGCGACTTCGCCCTGGCCTGGGAGCAGTCCGGCGTGAAGACCCAGTCCTTCACCGCCACCGGTGCCTCACGCGGTGCCGTCGCGAGCACCACCGGCACCGACCCGCAGATCGGCATCGACGACCAACTCGGCATCGCGGTGACCACGGCGGAGGCTGCGGACATCTACACCCAGGTCTACAACCCCGACGGCACCACGACCGGCCGCCCTCCCCGCCAGCTCACGGTCTCCAACGCCACCGGCAGACAGGACGAACCGTCCGCGGGCGTCGACCCGTGGGGCCGCGTCACCGTCGTCTACACCGACGACAACGACGGCAACGGGTTCGACCAGATCTACCTCGGCACCGGCCTGACCACCCAGCAGTGGTGAATCAGCGCTGATCCACAGGCCTGCGTCGCTGGTGGACCTCCAGCAGCGACGCAGGCTTCCAGAACCCGTGCACGTCGTAGGTGTCGGTACCGGGCGGCACGATCTCGTCGATCCGGTCCAGCACCTCGTCGATCAGCACCAGGTCAGCGCCCTCCAACAACGACTCCAGCTGCTCCATCGTGCGCGGCCCGGTGATCGCCGACGTGACACCCGGATGCGTGGTCACGAACGCAATGGCCAGCGCGGGCAACGACACCCCCATCTCATCCGCCAGCTTCGCGAACTCCTCCACGGCGTCGAACTTCGCCGCGTTCTTCGGCAACGTCTCGTCGAACCGATCCGGCGTCAACGTAGCCCGGAACGCCTCAGCCGACGCCCCCCGCCGATGCCTGCCCGACAGGAACCCGCTGGCCAGCGGACTCCACACCAGCACCCCCATCCCAAGCCGCTCACACGTAGGCAGCACCGACCGCTCGATCCCGCGCGCCAGCATCGAATACGGCGGCTGCTCGGTCCGGAACCGCATCAGCCCACGGTTCATCGCCACGTGGTGCGCCTCGACGATCTCCTCAGCCGGAAACGTCGAACACCCGAACGCCCGAATCTTCCCGTCCCGCACCAGATCCGTGAGAACCGAGAGCGTTTCCTCGACATCGGTCTTGTAGTCCGGCCGGTGCACCTGGTACAGGTCGATCCAGTCGGTGTCCAACCGCCGCAAGCTGTCCTCGACGGCCCGCACGATGTACCGGCGCGAGTTGCCGCTGCGGTTGCGACCCTCGCCCAACGGAAAGTGCACCTTCGTGGCCAGCACAACGTCGTCCCGCCGGTCCTTCAACGCCTTGCCGACGATCTCCTCCGACTCCCCCGCCGAGTACATGTCGGCGGTGTCGACGAAGTTGATGCCAGCTTCGAGCGCACGGTGGATGATCCGCACGCCCTCGTCGTGATCCTTGTTGGCGACATCGCCGAACATCATGGCGCCGAGGCAGTGGTGACTGACCTCGATACCGGTTCCCCCAAGTACGCGATAACGCATCGTCATGCGGAAAACCTACGAACTAGACCCGACTCTAGGTCAAGACCACCCACACCCGATGGCGAAGCCGAGGCGAGGCGACGCCGCAGGCGAGCAGTACCGACGGCGAAGCCGAGGCTGCCTTTCCCGTGCGCTTCGGGTGGGGTCCCGTCACGAGTCGTGCCTCAGGTCCCCACCCACCCAACCCGCGCACGCAACGCGGCCCGCCCAACCCAAGCCGACCACCCGCCCGATCACGTCCAACACGATCAGCCAAACACCCAAGCCACCTATGCTCGACCCCATGCAGTTGAGCATCGGACAGGTAGCCGAACGCACCGGCCTGAGCGTGCACGCCCTGCGCTTCTACGAGAAGGAAGGCATCCTCGCCCACCAGGTCCACAGAGGACCGGGCGGCCGCCGCGTCTACACCCAGCAGGACGTCGACTGGCTCCGCATGTGCATCATGCTCAGGATGTCCGGCATGCCGGTACCGGAGATCCGCCGCTACACCGAACTGGTCCGCCAGGGCGACGGCAACGAACTGCAGCGCCTCGACATCCTCAAGGAGCACCAGGAGCGCGTCCGCCAGCAGATGGCCCAGCTGCAGGAGTGCATGGACCTGATCACCTACAAGGTCGGCAAGTACCAGAACTACGTCAATTCGATCGCAGCCAAAGCGGTCGGCCAATAGCCTGGGGCGCATGCCAGTAGTGCTCTCGCTGAACATCGCGTCCAAGACGATCCCGGTCGACTACACCCGCACGGGCGTGACCGGCATCGACAAGCGTCCTGTCGACGGCCCGCTGGAGGTCCGCCCGCCCGGCAAGAAGGGCAGCTCCGGCAGTGGCGTCGCGGGTGACACGATCGGCGACCTGACCGCACACGGCGGCGACTACCAGGCCGTCTACGGCTACGCGCGCGAGGACCTGGACTACTGGCAGGGCGAACTGGGCCTCGACCTGCGCAACGGCCAGTTCGGCGAGAACCTGACCACCCAGGGCATCGACCACACGCACGCCCGCATCGGCGAGCAGTGGCGCGTCGGCACCGCGACCCTGGAGGTCAGCGCGGCACGCATCCCGTGCCGGACTTTCGCGGAGTTCCTCGGCCAGCGCGGCTGGGTGAAGCGGTTCACGCAGGTCGCGCGGCCCGGCGCCTACTTCCGCGTGCTCGAGGCCGGCCGGTTCGCGCCAGGTGACGAGATCACCGTGCTGCGCCGGCCGGACCACGACGTCACGGTCGAACTGTTCTTCCGCGCGCTCACCACTGAGGCCGAACTGCTCCCCCGGCTGCTCGAAGCAGGTGACTCCGTGCCGCCCCAGGTGATCGAGCTCGTGCACAAGCGCAGCGTGATCGAGCTCGATTCCTAACCGGCTGGAAAACGGCTGACCCAGCGCTTTTGCCACGGCGTCTCGACCGCGCGCCGGTGGTAGTTCGCGCGTGTCCACGCCACGGCTTCCGACGCCGGCACGCCCGCCAGCACGGCCAGGCACGAAATGACAGTGCCGGTGCGCCCGACGCCGCCGCTGCACGCCACCTCGACGCGTTCGCCGGACAGCGCGCGGGCGTGCAGGGCGCGGATCAACCTGATCGCGGCGTCGTGATCACGCGGCAGACGGAAGTCCGGCCAGTCGATCCAGTCGTGCGGCCACGGCACGTCGACAGGTCGGGGCTGCAGGTACACCCCGTACTCGGGACTGGGCTCCACGATCTTGCCCTCCCGCAGACCACGCCCCGTGACCACGGCTCCGTCAGGCAGTTCGACGGTTTTCACGAACGGTTCCCCCCATCAGTCGTATTGCGCGAATAGCATGAAATTCTGTCATGTCCACTTCAATCAGTTCCCCCATTCGTACTACGCTCGCAAATCGGCTTATCGGGGAGTGAGGCGGTGACGGGTGCGAAGACGCGCCAGGGATGACGGGCGGTTCACCGGGCTGACAATCCTCGCGGCGACAACCGGTTTCGTGCTCTTCCTGCCGCCGCTGCTCACCGTCGCGAACGGCGGGGGCACCATCGCGGGCGTGCCGGCGGTAGCGGTCTACCTCTTCGGCGCGTGGGTCGTCGTCATCGCGCTGGTCTTCGTTCTCGTCCGCCGGTCGGGATGAGCCGACGTGCTCCAGACGTGGTTGATCATCGGGGTGTCCGTCGCCTACCTCGGTGTGCTGTTCGCGATCGCGTTCTACGGTGACCGCCGCGCCGACGCGGGTCGCAGCATCGTCGGGCGCGGCACCATCTACGCGCTCTCCCTGGCCGTCTACGCGACGTCGTGGACGTACTACGGCAGCGTGGGCCGCGCGGCCTCGACGGGCGTGGGCTTCCTGTCGATCTACCTCGGACCGACGATCATGCTCGCGCTCGGCTGGCTGGTGCTGCGCCGGATCATCCACATCAGCCACCGGCACCGCATCACGAGCCTCGCCGACTTCGTGTCCGCCCGCTACGGCAAGAGCGTGCGGCTGGGCGGCCTGATCGCGGCCATCGCGGTCGTCGGTGTCGTGCCGTACATCGCCTTGCAGCTCAAGGCGGTCTCCAACACCTTCGAGATCATCCGCCGCGCGCCCGAGATCACGCCGGCGTCCACGCTGGGCCAGGTACCGGTGTTCCAGGACACCGCGCTGTACGTGGCACTGCTGCTCGCGGGGTTCACGATCCTGTTCGGCACCAGGCATCTCGACGCCACCGAACGCCACGAGGGCATGGTCACCGCCATCGCGTTCGAGTCGGTCGTGAAGCTCGTGGCGTTCGTCGCGGCCGGGATCACCGTGACCTGGGGCCTCTACAGCGGTTTCGGCGACCTGTTCAGCCAGGCCAAGCAGGCCGGGCACGACTCCCTGTTCACGCTCGGCGACTCGACCGGCACCTGGGTGTGGCTCAACGTGCTGTCACTCTTCGCCATCGTGCTGCTCCCCCGCCAGTGGCAGGTCGGCGTCGTGGAGAACGTCGACGAGCGCCACGTCAAGCAGGCCATGTGGATGACGCCGCTGTACATGCTGCTGATCAGCGTGTTCGTGCTGCCGATCGCCGCGGCGGGCCTGCTGCAGTTCGGTTCCCGCGCCGAGGCCGACACGTTCGTGCTCACAGTGCCGATGGCCGCGGGCCTGGACGTGCTGGCACTGCTGGTGTTCGTCGGCGGGCTGAGCGCGGCGACCGGAATGATCATCGTCGAGACCGTCGCGCTGTCCACGATGGTGTCGAACTCGATCGTCGTGCCGATGCTGCTGCGCCGCGGCTACGAGGGCCGGCTGGCACGCCTGATCCTGCTGACCCGGCGCCTGTCGATCGTGGCGATCATGCTGCTCGGCTACGGATATTTCCGGCTGGCCGGGGAGAGCGCGGCCCTGGTGTCGATGGGCCTGGTGTCGTTCGCGGCCGTCGCGCAGTTCGCGCCCGCGGTCATCGGCGGCCTGTACTGGAAGGGCGGCACCCGCGACGGCGTCATGTCCGGCCTCGTCGGCGGGTTCGCCGTGTGGACGTACACATTGCTGCTGCCCAACTTCGCCGCCACCGGCTGGGTGCCGCGCGGCTTCCTCGACCACGGCCCGTTCGGCATCGAGGCGCTGCGCCCGGAACACCTGCTCGGCATCACCGGCATGGACAACATCAGCCACGGCATGTTCTGGAGCATGCTGGTCAACGTCGGCTGCTACCTCGGGGTGTCGCTGCTGGGCCGCCCGCAGGCCCGCGAACAGGCCCAGGCCGTCCTGTTCGTCGACGCACTGGACGACCCGACGCGCCCCAGGTTGTGGCGCAACCGCGTGCCGGTGCAGGCGTTGCACGAGGTCCTGGTCCGTTCGATGGGCCGGCAGGCCGCGGACAAAGCGCTGGAGGGCGCCGATCTCGAGTCCACAAAGGACGCTGACCCGGATCTGGTGCACCACGTGGAGACCGTGCTCGCGGGCGCGGTCGGCGCCGCGTCCGCCCGGATGATGCTCACCTCGGTCGCCGGCGAGGAACAGCTCGGCGTCGAAGAGGTCATGGAGATGCTCGACGAGGCCTCCCAGGTGGCGGCACTGGAGGAACGCCACCGCCTGGCCCGAGAGCTGCACGACTCGGTCTCCCAGGCGTTGTTCTCGATGACCCTGCACACCCGAGCCGTCGAGCTCGCGCTGCAGAAGCAGGGCGGCGACCCCGACGGCCCGGTCGCGCGCGGCGTCACCGAACTCCGCAGCCTCACCCAGGACGCCCTCGCCGAGATGCGCGCCTCCCTGTTCCAGCTCCGCCCCGACGCGTTGCGCGAAGACGGCCTGGCCGAGGCGATCCGCAAGCAGTCGGCCGCGATCGCCTCCCGCGAGGACGTCGTCATCGCCGTCGAGGCACCCGGCTACCGGCTCTCCCTGGACGACCGCGCGGAAGAGGAGATGTTCCGCGTCGTGCAGGAGGCCGTGCACAACGCGATCAAGCACGCGCGTCCCAGCCGCATCGACATCACGCTCTTCGAAGAAGACGGGGTGGTCATCGAAGTGGCCGACGACGGCACCGGATTCGACCCCGCTACGGTCTCGTCCAACGGCATGGGCCTGGTGAGCATGCGAGAACGCATGAAACGCATCGGCGGCGACCTCGTCATCAACAGCACCCCGGCCGGATCCACGACGGTCCGGGCCGTGCTTCCTTCAGGAACGGCAGGAGATCAGCGATGAGCACGATCCGGGTGTTCCTCGTCGACGACCACGCGGTCGTCCGGCGCGGCATGCGGGCGTTCTTCGAGATGCTGGACGACATCGAGGTCGTGGGCGAGGCGGGCGACGGCCAGGCGGCCCTCGACGAACTCGCGGCCCGCGCCACCACCGACGACCTGCCCGACGTCGTGCTGATGGACCTGCTCATGCCCCGCCTCGACGGCATCGGTGCCACCAAGGCGATCAAACAGCTCTACCCGCAGGTCGAGGTGGTCGCGCTGACCTCGTTCTCGGAGGCCGAACGCGTCCACGTCGCCCTCGAGGCCGGTGCGGCGGGCTATCTGCTCAAGGACGCCGAGGCCGACCAGGTCGGTGCCGCGGTCCGAGCGGCGATGCGCGGCCAGGTCCACCTCGACCCGGCCGTCGCCCGCACCCTCACCCGTTCCCTGGTCGCACCCCAGCGCACCGCCACCGCGCTCACCCCGCGCGAGCGCGAGATCCTGGTGCTGGTGGCGCACGGCAAATCGAACCGCGACATCGCCGAAGCCCTCGTGATCTCCGAACGCACTGCGCGCACCCACGTGTCGAACGTGCTGAACAAGCTCGGCCTCGCCTCCCGCACCCAGGCCGCGCTGTGGGCGGTGCGCGAAGGCCTGGTCACCGGCCCTTAGACGAACAGCAGCACGACCAGCGGCGGAATACCTTCTGCCGCAACGCCTCCCCACGCCTGGTTGCGCGGCCTGCTCATCGAGAGCTGGTCCGCGACGGCCAGCACGACGCTGCCCAGCACCATGAACCACGACACGTAGATCACCAGCGTGCGCCCGACCAGCTCGTGACCCGAGTGCACAGCGACGAGACCGGCGACCAGGCCGCAGGCCAGGAACAGGTTGTAGAACCCCACCCCGAACGCCCACAGCCGGATCGCCCGCACGTCCTCGGCCGGCTGCCGGAACACCGAGTAGTGGACGCGCCCGATCAGGAACGCCTCCCACACCCACACGACGACGTGGATCACGACGGCCACCACTGCGGCGATCTGGGCCACGACACTCACAGCGTCACCCCGTGTCGTTCCAGTGCCGCGAACCCGTCAGCGGACAGGTCGCGGAAGAACGCGCTCATCACGTCACCGACCGCGAAGGCCAGGAACTGCACGGACGGCGTGTGCACGGTGAACGTGTGCGGTGCGTTCGGCGGAATGACGATGGCGTCACCCGGCGACAGGTCGTGCAGCTCACCGTCGAGCAACACGGCCATGCGTCCGTGCACCACGTAGTAGACCTTGGGCCACGGGGTCCGGTGCGGTGGTGCGGCCTCGCCTCGCGGAGCGTCCACCTCGAACAGCTCGTAGGCGCCGCCGGTGTGCTTGCCGGAGATCCGTACGGTGATCGTCGCGTCAGGGGCGGTCAGTTCCTCGCCCTCGCCTGCAGTGCTCATCATGACCAGAAGCGTCTCCGCACCGCGCCGACCTGCGTATCCCGGAAAACTGGGATGCCCGGACAACGCGGTACCGGCGCATACTGCCAACCATGTGGGAGGGTCGGGCGCAGGGCGTGCGACGCGACGTGACAGCGCTGGCGAGCTCCGGGCTGGACGTCGCGGAACTGCACGCGGCGGCCATCGCCCTGGTGGACCGGGTGGTCCCGTGCGAGCTGACGTGCTGGGCCTCGATGGACCCCGACTCGGGCGCGATCAGCTCGATGACCAGCGGCGTCAACCAGATCCCCCACCAGTACGAACCAGTCCTCGCGAGCTGCGAGTACACGCCCGGCGAGCCGCACACGTTCGCGGCACTGGCTCAACGCGGCGACACCGTGGCACGGCTGGAGGACAAGCGGTCGACACGCCTCAACGAGGTCTGGCGACCGCTGGGACTCAGCCACGAGCTGCGAGCGCTGTTCCGCGCCGACGACACCTGCTGGGGCGCGGCGGGCATCGTGCGCACCAGCGAGTTCAGCGAGCGCGAGCTGGAGTTCATGGCCTCGGTGGCGCCCGCGCTGGGAGCCGCCACCCGAGTCGCCGCGCGCATCGCCGCCAAACGCGCTGGTGCGCACGCCATCGTCGTCGTCGGCAAGGACGGCACGGTCAGAGCGTCGACGGCCTCCGCGACCCAGTGGCGCGACGAACTGGAAGAGGTCGCACCGGGACGGTTCGCCGTGATGCTCAGGGCCGCTGCCTCGGGGGCACGAGCCGGGACGTTCAAAGCCAGGGTCCGGGACGCACACGGCGGCTGGATCCTCCTCGAAGCCAGCGAGCTCGTGAGCGACGACGAGTTCGAAGCCGCCGTGACGATCAGCAGGGCGTCCGGAGCGGAGCTGACCGGGCTGCTGTTGAAGGCCTACGGAGTCACCGCGCGCGAGCAGGACATCTGCCACGAGGTGCTGGCAGGACAGTCGACGACGGAGATCGCGGCACGGCTGAGCATCTCGCCGTACACCGTGCAGGACCATCTCAAGTCGCTCTTCACGAAGTTCGGCGTGCGCAGCCGCGCAGAGCTGGTCGCAAAGCTCTCATAGCGGGACCTTCGGGGGATCGAAAAGGGAGCTTTGCTCTGCCAGCATGACCGCCATGTACTCCGACCGCGCCCTGGTCATCGGCGCCGGCTTCGCGGGACTGCTGGCTGCCAGGGTGTTGTCCGAGTCGTACGGCGACGTGGTGCTCGTGGAACGCGACCAGCTGGCCACCGACACCGGATACCGCACGGGCGTTCCTCAGGCCCACCACCCGCACGCTCTCCTGGCGCGCGGAGCCGAGGTGCTGGACGCGCTCTTCCCCAGGCTCGGCACGGAACTGAAGGCGGCGGGCGCGATCCAGGCCGACCTCGGCAGCGACTTCATGAGCCGCGCCCCGGCCGGCTGGGCACCGCGCGACCCCATCGGCCTGACCGTGCACTCGATGACGCGCGTGACCCTCGAACGGATCATCCGGCGCCGGGTGCTGAAGCTGCCGAACGTGTCCCTGGTGGACGGTGTGACGATCGACGGGCTGCTGCACGACCGCGGCACGATCACCGGTGTCCACGGCCGCCGCGACGACACGGCCTTCACCGACTACGCGGACCTCGTCGTGGACGCTTCCGGCCGCGCCAGCAAGCTGGTCTCGTGGCTCGCGGAGCTCGGCGTCCACTGCCCTGCCCCGATGATCGTGAACGGCCACCTGGCCTACACCTCACGCCTCTACCACGTGAACCACGACCTCAAGCTCGACTGGAAGACCGCCTACGAGATCACCCACGCGCCCACCACCAAACGCGGCGGAGCGGTGTCCTCAGTGGACGGTGGACTGTGGTTCGTCACGCTGTTCGGCGCGGACGGAGAGGTGGCGCCCACCGACGAGGACGGCTTCATCTCGTACGCGACCACCCTCGAGTGCCAGGACATCGCCGAGGTCATCAAGACCGCCACCCCGGCCTCGCAGATCTACCGCGCCGCCAACCTGCGCAGCCGCTGGAACCGGTTCCACAAGGTCCCGGACTGGCCGCGCGGCCTGCTCGCGCTCGGCGACTCGGTCGTCTCGCTCAACCCCGTCTACGGTCACGGCCTCACGCTCGCCGCCCTGAACTGCGCCGAACTCAGGGAACTCCTCAAGGACCACGATCTCGCCCAGGAGCCACTGGTCTTCCAGCGCGCGGTCGCCAGGACCGCCCAGATCCCGTGGATGTCCGCCACGACCACCGACCTCGGCTGGAGCGAGAAGAAGGTCTCGCCGAGCACACGGTTCCTGCAGTGGTACGCCCGCCGCCTGTTCGCGGTCATCCCCGGCAACCCGCAGGTCTACCGGTCCTTCCTGCGCGTCTCGCAGATGGTCGACCACCCGGCGGCGCTGTTCCGGCCCGCCGTGCTGTGGCGGGTGCTCAGCGGATCGCGCCCTCGGGCCAAAGAACGGTGACCGGCACACCCCGCGACCGCGCGTAGGCGACCACGTCAGCCGTCCCACCGGGCCCACGGCCGGGCTGCCCGTCCCACACGGCCAGCAGCGAGTCGGACTCGTCGATCATCCGCTTGCCCGCCTCCATGTAGGCGCGCGGATCGGGCGTGACGAACGGCAGCCGCACGACCTCGCCCGCCCGCGCGAGCAACCGGTCGTAGACGGGCCGGTAGTCCTCCGGCAGCGACTCGCGGTACTCCGCGGCGGGCAGCACCGCCACCAACGAGCCACCCGCGTCCAGCACGGCCTGCGCGAACACCGCGTCGGCCCCGTCTGCCAGGCATGACACTCCCACCACACCGGAGCCGCTCTCGGCCACAGCGGCACGGATCATCCGGTCGACCTCCGCCTCCAGCTCGGCGGAGAGGCCGCGATGTCCGGTGATGGCGAGCTGCGTCATCTGTACAAGATAGGCGGCCAAAGCGGGATCATTCCGGTGGAACGCCGTTCCCGTGCCATCGCCAGAACCTCGACGACCCGCCGTCGCGTGGAACCCGGCGAGATCACCTCGTCGGCGGCACCGGCCACGTCGGCGCCGGGCCAGGCCAGCACGGCCGACGCACCCAGCGACCGGGAGTTCATCACGAGGTACCCGCCGCAGATCCCGCGCGGCACCACGGTCACCCGCGGCATCGACGTGGAAGCAAAGGCGTGCAACAACTTCGCCGTACGCCCGGCCATCTCCGAGACGTCGGCGACCACGACCAACGGCACCCGCAACGCGTCGCACATCCGCACGAACCGAGCGGCCTTGGCGGCCCCGGCACCGTCGAGAGGTCCGTCGTTCGCGACCACTCCCACCGTGTGGCCACCCATTCGGCCCAGCGCGATCACGACCTGAGGCGCACACCGGGCCCGCAGCTCGACAGCGCACGAGTCGAACATCGCCAGCGCCAGATCCCGGCCACCGGCCGGCACGGCCTGGTCCGGCACTGCCGAATAGTGCCCGCGATCCCCCAGCAACGACACCACCGACCGCGCCTGCTCCACGGCCAGCGCGTCGGACGAGCACACGACGTCCGCCGCAGACCCTCCAGGCCCGGCGATCACGACGTCCGACAACGCGGGCCCGTAGCCACCATCCGCGCACGAAGGCCCGAGCACCACGCAGATCTGCGGCACCCTCCCGGACGCCCGCACCATCGCGGCGAACACCCGCCCGGCACCGTCCGACGCCTCGACACCCTCGGCGAGCCGCGCGCCGGCGGAGTGCCACAACCCCAGTACAGGAACGCGCTCGCGGGCAGCGGAATCCACCGCCCAGACGATCCGCTCGCACCCATCGGCACCGAGCGACCCGCTCGACGTCGCATAGGCGATCACGGGACGCCCCAGCACGCGTCCTCGCGCGATCACCACGCCGGCGCTGTCCACCTCCGACAGGAGCCGGACGGTCCCGTTGTCGCACAACGCTTCCAGCCGCGCGACCGGGCAACGCAGGTCCATCTCAGGCAGCCAGGCACAGGTCCGAGGTCGCCAGGTGCGACCGCAGAGAACGCAGAGCGGAGTGAACCCGGGACTTCACCGTGCCGACCGGGATGCCGAGCACCGCGGAGACCTCGTCAGGGCTGCGGCCGTGCAGGTACATGTGCACGACGACCTCGCGCCGGTTCGGGGTCAGTTTCGCCATCGCGTCGGCGAGCGTGATCGAGTCGACGACCCGCGAGATCTCGCAGCGCGACGCCGGAAGGTGCGCCAGGGCGGCGTCACCGGCCTCCTTCGGGCGGCGGTTGCGGTGACGGACGCGGTCGACGACGAGGTTGCGCGCGACGGTCGCGAGCCACGGTCTGGCCGACTCGGGCTGGTGCGCGAGACGCGGTGTGCGCCAGGCCCGCAGGAACGTCTCCTGCAGGAGGTCTTCGGCGAGGCCGGCGTCGCCGTTCGTGAGCGTGCACAGGTACTTGTGCACCGACCGGCCGTGCATGCGGTACAGGTCCACGAGAGCTCGGCTGTCCATGGTGTCGCCGAAGGCCCCGGCAGTGTTGCTCAGAGCGCTCACGGTGGTGGTCATCTCGCTCGCCTCGCAATCCGGGCGTCGGGGGTGGTGGCTAGAACTGTGCTCCGTGCCACACCCCGTCCGGATCGGTCGGCCGACCCAACCTGCCCGCGTAGTTGCGGAACCCCCGACCGGGACCCAAGTCCAGCCGCGTCTACGTCATCCGTCCTGCTCGTGCGCTGCCAGCAACGCACTGACCAGGAGGTCGGAGAAGCCGTCCTTGGCGAGGAACGCGTACGCACCGGCCGCGATCGCGCTGTCCGCGCACGCGTTGTTCAGACTCATTGCCACCACAGGGATCCCGTGTTGCTCGGCGAAGATCCTGAGCAACGACAGGCCGTCCCGTTCGGTGGGCATCAGAACATCGACGATGGCAACGCCCGGCGCGGTCTCCTCGGCGATCCGCACCGCCGACTCCGCACAGCCTGCCTCGCCGACGACCTCGAACTCCGGGTGCGCCAGCAGAAAAGTCCGCATGGCGCTGCGCACTCGCGCGTCGTCGTCGACGATCAGCACGCGGATGGGCCCTCGCCCGTCGGGAACCGTCAACGGGCCCTCCTACAGCAACTACGGCATCACCAAGAAGTACACGCCCGGTGATGCCGCAGTTGCAGCGGCGAATGACGGTTCTCAGCCGAGACGTTTGTCGCGGTTCTGGTCAAGTACGGCCAGGTAGTGAGTGTTCGTCATAACTCCGAGCACATTTCCGAACGGATCGACCACCGACGCGGTCACGAACCCCTCGCCGCGCACCCGCGGTTCGTCGTGCGTCTTCGCGCCGAGCTCCAGCAACCGCGCCACCGTCGCCTCGAGGTCGTCGACCGCCCAGAACAGAATCGCTCCGCCGGGACCTTCGGACGGCGTCACCTCGAACTGGCGCTGCACCAGCCCGAGCTCGGCCTGGTAGTCCCCGATCCGGAACTCCACGTACCCCAGTTCACCGTCCGGCGTGTTCCGCTCGAAGTACGCCTCCACGCCCAGGAACTCGGTGTACCAGGCGCGCGCCTCCGAGAGGTCGTCGGCGTAGTAGGTCACGGTGGACATGCCTCGCAACATGGCGGAATCCCCTTCAGCGAAATTTTCGGTGTCTGGTTTCAGCTTCGGCCGTAAAGTGCTCATCCAGTGAGCACTTTGAACAGGAATCTGAAGCCATGCGCGCAGACCGTCTCGTCGCCACGCTGCTGCTGATGCAGGCCAGAGGCCGGGTGACCGCCACTGAGCTGGCACAAGAGCTGGAGGTCTCGCTGGCCACGGCCCGCCGCGACCTGGAGGCCCTGTCCACCGCGGGCGTCCCCGTCTACCCCCAGCCAGGCCGTGGCGGCGGCTGGTCGCTCGTCGGCGGCGCCCGCACCGACCTGAGCGGTCTGACCTCGGCTGAGGCGCAGGCGTTGTTCCTGATCGCCGGACCGGCCGCGACCGTCGCTCCCCAGGTGAAGTCCGCCCTGCGAAAACTCGTGCGAGCCCTGCCGCAGACGTTCCGCGCCGAGGCCGAAGCCGCGGCGGAAGCGGTCGTGATCGACACCGCGGCCTGGGGCGACGACACGAAAGACCGCCCGGCGCTGGTGGAGGTACTGCAGAAAGCGGTCGTGGAGCAGGTACAGGTCCGACTCAGCTACCAGAAACGAGGCGCACCACCGACCGGACGCACGGTCGACCCGTGGGGACTCGTCGACAAGGACGGCATCTGGTACTTCCTCGCCGGCACCGAGGACGGCCGGCGGACGTTCCGGATCGACCGGATCCTGGGCGCCACGCTGACCAGCGCCCCGTCCGTCAAGCCGCCCGACTTCGAGCTGGCGAAAGCGTGGGACTCGGTCGTCACCGAGGTCGAGCAACGCCGCTCCGAGACCGCCGCGACCATGCTGGTGGCCACCAGGTTCCTCAAGGTCTTCCAGCACATGCACGGCCGCCACTGCACGGTGCTCGACGATCTCGGCGAACAGACCCGAGTCGAGCTCACCGCCCCACGCCCCCTCGACATCGCCCGCAACGTCGCCGGCTGGGGCAGCCTGGTCACCGTCGAGTCACCCACGGAGGTGCGGGACCACCTGGCCCGCATCGGCGCCGAACTGGTCAGCCAATACCCACCTGCTTCTCCAGCCGGTCCAGCCGGGACATGATCATCGCCAGCACCTTCGCCGCGTCCGGCGTGGCCTGCTGCTGCTTCTTGAGGTGCACGATCCCGGCGAGAGCGGTCTGCACGGCCCGGCGGGTGCCCTTGAGGTCCGCGCCGAGCTCCCGGAGCACCTCGCCGCCCTTGCCCTCCGGTTCGGCGATGATGCCGAGCAGCAGGTGCTCGCAGCCCACGTAGTTGTGCCCGAGCGCCATCGCCTCGACCACGGCCAGCTCCAGCGCGTTGACCGCGTCGGGCGCGAACCCGGACCCCTGGCCCGCTCCTGAGGGGAAACGCAGCGTGCGCGGGTCGATGTCGATCGCGCGCAGCACGTCGAGAGCCAGGTTGGCGCCCTCGTCGACCATCGCCTGAGCCAGCTCGGCGGTGGTGACCACCGGCGACTCCGACGCGAGCCGGAGCACCGTGCGCATCCGCTCGGTGAGCTGGGAACCGCGGTCGCCGTCGAGATCGGCGACCGTGAGCCCGCGCACCGACGTGATCCGCTTGACGGAGACCTCGAGGGCGCGCTGACAGATGGCCGAGATCGGAATGTTGAGGTCCTTGACCGTTTCTGCCAGCTCATCGGGCAGGTACACGTTGATTTTCGGCATAACCCCATACCTACCCCCAAGTGGGGTTACAGTCAATCCCGAACGCGGCAACCGTCACACTTGCGGGTGATCAAAGGGAACGGGAGCGCGGGCGTGGAGGAGAAGAGCAGGCTCATAGCGAGCCGCTACCGGTTGAAGGAGAAGGTCGGCCAAGGCGCGATGGGCGTCGTGTGGCAGGCCTACGACGAGCAGCTTCACCGTGTGGTGGCGGCGAAAGCGCTGCTCGCGCTCGACGGCGTCGACGACGCCAAGATCGACCGCGCCAAGGCCAGGGCCATGCGAGAGGCCCGTTTGGCCGCCCGTCTCGAACACCCGAACGCCATCCGCGTCTACGACGTGGTGGAGGACGACGGTCAGCCCTGGCTGATCATGGAGTACCTCCCCTCCCGCAGCCTCGCCGCCGTCATCGCCGAGCAGGGTTCGCTGCCGCCCCGCGAGGTCGCCCGCATCGGCTGCTACACCGCCGCCGCCCTGGCCGCCGCGCACCGGCACGGCATCCAGCACCGCGACGTGAAGCCCGGCAACGTGCTGATCGGCGACCAGGAAGTCAAGATCACGGACTTCGGCATCTCCAAGGCCATCGACGACGGCACGGCCACCGCGACCGGCACCGTCGGCACGCCCGCGTTCTTCTCCCCCGAGGTCGCCCGCGGCGAGGACGCGGGCCTCGCCTCCGACGTCTTCTCGCTCGGCGCCACGCTCTACAACGCCGTCGAGGGCGGTCCGCCGTTCGGCACCTCCGACAACCACATCGCGATGCTGCACCGCGTGGCCAGCGGGTCGATCATGCCGCCCGCCGCCGCCGGTCCGCTGCTGTCGCCCGTGCTGTTCCGCTTGCTGGCCAACGAACCCGAGCGCCGTCCGTCCATGCAGGAGGCCGTCCACCTGCTGGCCGCGGTGGTGAACGACTCGCCACAGGTGTCCGAGGCGACGGTGGTCATCCCGGCCACGGTAAAGCTACCGGTCGAGGCACAGCCCGAGGAGAAGGCGAAGCAGGAGGCGAGTGCGGCCGCCGCGGGACTGGTCGCGGGAGCCGCTGCCGCCGAGGCCGCTGAACTGACGACGCCGCCCGCGCAGCCCGAGCCCGAGCCGGAAGTGCTGCCCGAGCCTGAACCGGAGCCCGCGCCGCAACCCGTTGTGGCGCAACCAGAACCGACCCCTGTGCTCGCTCCACCCGTTCCCCCGCAGCCGGAGCCGGAGGAGAAGCGGCGCAAGTTCCCGCTGGTCCCCATCGCGATCGTGCTCCTCGTGCTGGCCGTGGGCGTCGGCTCGTTCCTGTTGTGGCCCAAGGGTGGCAACCAGAACAACGGCGCGAACAACCCGCCGTCGTCGAGCGCCTCCACGAACCCGCCCGCGACCAGCCAGTCCCAGACGCAGTCGCAGCCCCAGTCACAGACGACGACGGAAACCCCGCCGCAGCAGACCACCTCCCAGGAAACCCCGCCGAACACCCCGAGCCAGAACCCGCCCGCGACGCCGCAGACCGCGCAGCAGGCGATCGAGGCGTACTTCGCGTTGATCCCGAGCAACCTCCCGGCCGGCTACGCGGCGCTGACCGACACCTTCAAGTCCGTGCGGGCGAAGACCTTCGCGGACTACCAGACGTTCTGGAGCGACTACACCGCGGTGAAGCTGTCGAACGTCACGCCGCAGGGCGAGAACGTCGTGACCGTGACACAGCAGTTCATGCAGGGCTCGACCGTGACGAACACCGAGACGCACACGTACACACTCGTGCAGCAGAGCGGCAAGTGGATGATCGACAGGCAGGACTAGGACCGTGCCCCGACGCGCTCTCGTCACCGGAGCTTCCCGCGGCATCGGTGCCGCCATCGCCCACGCCCTCGCGGAGAACGGCCACCAGGTCGCCGTCCACTACCGCAGCGGCGCGGACGAGGCCGCCTCGGTGGCCGAAAGCCTTGCAGGTGAAGGACATGTGACCGTTCAAGGCGACCTCGGCGCTGGAGGGGCCGAGCAGATCGTCAACGAGACCGTCGAGAAGCTCGGCGGCCTCGACGTCCTGGTCAACAACGCGGGCATCTACTTCCTCCACCCGATCGCCACGACGAGCTTCGCGAACTGGCAGGACGCCTGGCGCCGCACCATGGAGCTCAACCTGTTCGGCCCGGCCGACCTCACCTGGCACGCGGTCCGGCACATGGGCGAGGGCGGCAGGATCGTCAACGTCGGTTCGCGCGGTGCCTATCGCGGCGAGCCCGACGCGCCCGCGTACGGCGCCGCGAAGGCCGGGCTGCACGCGATGACCCAGTCGCTGGCGCAATCTCTTGCGCCACAGGGCATCTCGGTCGCCGGTGTGGCGCCGGGGTTCGTCCGCACCGACATGGTCACGGACCTGCTCGCCAGCCCGGAGGGTGACGCAATCCGCGAGCAGAGCCCGTTCGGCCGCGTCGCCGAGCCCGAGGAGGTCGCCGCGGCGGTCGCGTGGCTGGCGTCCGAGAAAGCCACCTGGGCCAGCGGCACGATCATCGACGTCAACGGCGCGTCCTACCTCCGTTGATTCCCTTGGCAGCGACCGGAACTGGTTCCGGTCGCTAGTTGATCTTCCGCACAACCGGTCTAGACCACTAACGTCGCGGGTGGGCGCTCGACGTAAGCGGAAGGCAACCCCTGCAATGCGTTCACTCCGATCACGCCTCGGTGCCGCCGGCCTCGCGCTGGCCGCCGCCGCGGCGACCATGACGGTCATCGCGCCTGCCGCGCAGGCCGCGTATCCCGCTGGGTTCAAGAGCGTCGGCTACATGCCGTCCTGGTCCGGCAGCGCCAGTGCCATCCAGTACAGCAAGCTGACGCACATCAACTACGCCTTCGTGCTGCCGAACGGGAACGGCACGCTCCAGGGCATCCCCGACACCGGCAAGCTCCAGCAGATCGTGAGCCTCGGCCACCAGAACGGGGTCAAGGTCTCGCTGGCTGTGGGCGGCTGGAACGACGGCAACGACTCGGCGTTCGAGCAGATGGCGGGCAACTCCGGTTCGCGCACCACGTTCGTCAACTCGCTGATCAACGTCGTCAGCCAATACAACCTCGACGGCATCGACATCGACTGGGAGTACCCGGATCCCGGCACGTCGGGCAACAACTACACCGCGATGATGCAGCAGCTCAGCACCGCGTTGCACCAGCGCGGCAAGCTGCTGACGGCCGCGGTCGTCAGCGAGGGCGGCACGGCCAACGGTGTGCAGCCCGCCGTGTTCAACGCGGTCGACTGGCTGAACATCATGGCCTACGACGGTGGCAGCCCGCACGCGAACTACGACTGGTCGATCAACAGCGTCAACTTCTGGAAGGGCCGCGGGCTTCCCGCCGCCAAGGCCGTTCTGGGCGTGCCGTTCTACAGCCGGCCGACCTACATCGCCTACAAGGACCTCGTCGCGCAGGACCCGGCCAACGCCAACCGCGACTGCTACAACGGCAACTGCTACAACGGCATCCCCACGATCAAGCGCAAGACCTCGTGGGCGTTGTCCAACGCGGGCGGCATCATGAACTGGGAGCTGTCCCAGGACACCACCGGCAGCACCAGCCTGCTCAACGCCATCTGGGAGACCGCTTCGGGCGGCAACCCGAACCCGCCCACCGGCGGCACCATCACCGGTTACGGCGGCAAGTGCGTCGACGTGGCGGGCGCGAACTCGGCCAACGGCACCGCGGTTCAGCTGTGGACCTGCAACGGCACCGCCGCGCAGACGTGGTCCCGTGAAGGCAACACGGTCCGCGCACTCGGCAAGTGCCTCGACGCTTCGGGCACGGCGAACGGCGCCGTGACGCAGCTCTGGGACTGCAGCGGTGCGGGCAACCAGCAGTGGACCGCCGAGGCGAACGGCCAGCTGCGCAACGTGGCGTCAGGAAGATGTCTCGACGCCACCGGCCCCAGTTCCGCCGACGGCACCAGGCTTCAGCTCTGGGACTGCGCCGGATCCGCCAACCAGCAGTGGCACTTCAACTGATCGTCTTTTGAGGACCTTCAGGCCGTTGATCCCGGCAAGGAATCTTCCACGCGAAGATCGCTTCCTCGCCGGTGATCATCGGCCTGCGACCATCAGGGCGGCGCCGGTGCCGACCCACACGGCGTACGCGGTGCCGACCGGGATTCCGCGCATGGCGTAGGCGAGGCCGACGACGCTCGCCATCATCGAGATCGCGAACACCACGACCGGCCACGGCTTGCTCAGGCCGCGTGACGCCGCGAGCGCCGTGGCCCAGACGGCCTCCAGCACTCCCGACAGGACCAACACCAACCAGTACATTGGCACGACCGTACCAGAAAAGCTTGGTTACGATCTGTCGCGTGGCCCCCAGCCTGGAGAACCTGCTGGTCGTCGGCGTCGCGTCGAGCGCGCTGTTCGACCTGTCCGCGTCCGACGCCGTGTTCTCCTCCTCCGGTGAGCAGGCCTACCGCGAGTACCAGTCGGCGCACCTCGACGAGCCGTTCGCGCCTGGAGTCGCGTTCCCGTTCATCCGGCGGTTGCTGCGGCTCAACTCGTTGGGGCCGCTGGTCGAGGTGATCGTGCTGTCGCGCAACTCCCCCGACACCGGGCTGCGCATTCTGCGGTCGGCTCAGCACCACGAGCTGCCGATCACGCGGGCGATCTTCACGCAGGGACGGGCGCCGCACGAGTTCATGCCCGCTTTGAACATGTCGTTGTTCTTGTCGGCCAACGAGAGCGACGTGCGCCGGGCGACCGCGGCCGGGCTTCCCGCGGGACAGGTGTTGAAGTCTTCGTTCAAGGACGACGACGATCCTGCGTTGCGGATCGCGTTCGACTTCGACGGGGTGCTGGCGGATGACGCGGCCGAGCGGATCTATCAGAGTGGCGGTCTTGATCAGTTCCAGCAGCACGAGGCCCTGAACGTGGTGACGCCGCTGGATCCCGGGCCGCTCAGGAACTTCCTCGCCGGGATCAACCGGATTCAGCGGGTGGCCGAGGACCGGGTGCGGGTATCGGTGGTGACGGCTCGGTCCGCGCCTGCGCACGAGCGGGCGATCAACAGCCTCAAGGCGTGGGGGCTGACGGTGAACGACGCGTTCTTCCTGGGCGGGCTGCGGAAGGCGCCGATCCTGGACGTGTTGAAGCCGCACATCTTCTTCGACGACCAGCGCGGGCACCTGATCCAGACCGTGCCCTGCGTGCACGTCCCGTTCGGCGTCACGAACGCAGACGGTCAATCTCCGCCGTGAGCTCCGCACGGAGGTCGTCGTGCTCGGGGCCGAGCGCGGTCTTCGAGTCGGACCAGCGTTCGGCCGGATACAGCCACACCGGGCGGTGGACGATCTCCGGCGGCTCCCAGTCGTAGCGCGGCCAGACGTGCGCGTGCAGGTAGGGATCGGTGTTGCCGAGGATCTCCAGGTTGACCCGGCGGAATCCCGTGTCGCGCCTGGCACACACCCGTTCGACCGCCTCGCCGAGGAGTTCCATGTCGGCCAGGAACTCCGTTCGCCGGCGTCGGGGCAGGTTGGTCAGCCGCTCCACGTTCGGGGTGTCCACCAGCAGAACGCAGTAGCCGGGCAGGAACTGCACGTCGCCGATGGTGGCGAACCCCGCGCTCAGGCGCCTCAGCACGGTGGGGTTCAGCCCGCGCAACGACGACGCGATCCGGTCCTTCTGCCACTCGTCCATGCTCATACCTTCCCAAGCGGACCGGGATCGGGCAGCTCGAACTCCTCGATCGGCTCGAGGTGGGACACACCAACTGGTCGCGCAACGGCACCACCGTGCGGGTGGTGCTCGCGATGTCCGACGCGCCCTCCTGCGACCACACCGGCGGTTCCGCTCTGATCGCCTCCCCCAGGCCGACCTTCGCCACCTCGTCCTGCCAGGACGGCCAGAACAGAGTGCCGTAGTACGACTCCATCTCGCCGGACAACATCCAGACCAGCCAGTCGCTGAAGCCGCCGCCGTCGAACTCCTCCCACGCCGTCGCGTCCGGCGCGAAGTAGGCGACCTGGCCCGGCTCGCCCCGCCTCTTGTACTCGGCGCAGTCGGAATCGGCAACGAGCTCGAGCAAACTCCGCACGGCATCCCCCAGGAAGCGAAGAGCCCCGGCCTTGGCGACCAGGGCTCCGCACAACCTAGCCAGACGACTTACGACCGGGCGAGGCCGTTCTCGATCGCCGCGATGATCGCCGGCCGCAGCTCCGCGGCCGAGATGATCGCGTCGACCGAGCCGACCTCGACCGCGCGCTGCACGCTGTGGACGCGGTCGAACTCCGCGGCCATCTCGTTCAGCTTCTCGGTCCGCACCGCCTGACGCGTCGTCACGAGCTCCGCGGTCAGGGCCGCGCGTTCGGCTCCGACGGCTTCGGACACCGAGGTCTCCAGCTTCTTCACGCGCGGGTCGTTGGCCGTGCGGCCGTCCACCTCGCGGGCGAACACGACGGCCGCGGCGGGGGCGCCGCCGATGACCGAGGCGTAGGAGCCCTCGACCGCGAGCACGGTCATGGACGGGTTCAGGGCCTTCGAGAAGACCACGAACGCGCCGCCGTGGTAGCGCGAGATCACGCAGAACACGATGGGGCCGCTGAAGTTGACGATCGCGCGGCCGATCTCCGCGCCGTACTCGAGCTGCAGTTCGCGCATCGACTCCGGGGAGCCGTCGAAGCCCGACAGGTTCGCCAGGACCACCAGCGGACGGTTGCCCGAGGCCGCGTTGATCGCGCGGGCCGCCTTCTTCGACGACTTCGGGAACAGCGTGCCCGCCGTGTAGGTGTCCGGGCCGTCGGTGGGCGGGAAGCCGGTGCGGGCCACGCCGCGCGACTCGATGCCCAGCAGCGTCACGGGGATGCCGCCGAGGTGAACGTCCTGGACGACCGCGGTGTCGGCGTCCGCCATGCCCGCCCAGCGTTCCAGGACGTCGTGGTCCTGGTCGGACAGAGCGCGCATGACCGTGCGGATGTCGAACGGCTTCTTGCGGTCCGGGTTCGACTCGATCGAGAAGATCTCGCCGACCGTCGTGAACGGGCTGTCGCCGACGATGTGCGGGTACGACGACACGTCGCGCGACGACGGGTCCGAAGTGGACACCCGGCGCGGGCCCGACTCACCGGGAGCGATGTAGCTGTGCTCGTAGTGGGCCAGCAGCACGTCGAAGGCGGCGCGCAGGTTCGGCGCCCAGTACTGCGCCTGGCCGTTCGGGCCCATGACGCGGTCGTAGCCGCCGATGCCGTAGTTGTCCTCGGCCGAGACGCCGCCGGAGAAGTCCAGCGCCTGCTTGCCGGTCAGCACCATGGCGGAGTCCGGCGTCATGACCAGGATGCCCTTGGTGTGCATGAGCATCGTGGCCTCGGCGTTCCAGTACGGCTGGGCGCCGACGTTGATGCCGTTGACCACCACGTTGATCTCGCCACCGGCCTGGGTGAACTCGACGATCCGCTTCAGCGCCGCGGCCACCCAGTCCATGTTCTCGACACCGGAGCTCATCGAGATCTTCGCGCCGGACGAGAGCGAGAACCATTCCAGCGGAACGGAAAGCTCGGAGGCCAGGTCCAGCGCGTGGATCACGCGGGAGCACTCGGGCTCGGCCAGCGCGCCCAGCGACTTGGTCGGGTCGCCGAGCAGCACGACGCGCTTCATGCCCTCGGGGTACGCGGCACTGGGCGTCGTCACGACACCGACGACGATGCCCGCCTTGTTACCACCGCGCGGACGGTCGACCGGCACGAGAGCGCCATCGACGAGATCGTGCTCCACGAAGGACCCGCCGTCGCCGACCAGCATGTCGACCAGCTCGTACGGGTAGATCGTGCCACGCGACTGGGCGCGCAGGACGTTCTGGCGGTAGTCGTCGAGCGGCTGGATCGGCTCGGTCGGCGGCTGCACGAACGAGAACGAGACGCCGGCACCCGCGTCGTTCGCGATGCGCACACCGATGTCGGTGAGCTCACCGGAGACGGGGTCCTTGCGGCGCGCCAGGAACAGGACCTCTTCCAGGTCCAGGCCCGTGGTCGTGGGCAGCACGCGCGAGCCGACCGCGTCGAGGTCCTTCGAGGACAGATCGGTGGGCGGCCACGCGTACAGCACGACCCGGTTGGTGGCCAGGCGAGTCCGGCCACCAGCCTGCGCACGAGCCCGGCGAATGCCGTCCAAACAGGTCGCCAGCACGTCCTCGGCCGCAGGCAGCGCTACGATCCGGCCTTCGTCGTCCCGCAACGGCGTCAGGTCGCGAACCTGGCCCAGCGCCACCAGACGCTCGTCGGACTTGTTCGCCTTGGCCACCGCGCGGAACAGGTAGACGTCCTCGTCCAGGGACGGCAGACGCGTGAGGTCGAACTCCCGCAACCGCTCCAGCTGCATGCGTTCGGCGATGCGCGGGTGCAGCCCGCGCACCAGCCTCTCCTCGGCGAACCCGTTGGACGACGGGCGGAACGTGAAGTGGTGGTGCATCGACTCGCCGCGACGGCCCGCGACCGTGGTGGTGATGCGGGTGATCGTCGGAGGCAACTGGTGCGCGGCCAGCGCGGCGCCCAGACCGGCGGCCATCTCGTCCTGGTCGGACGGACCGTCGGTCCAGTTGACGTAGAGGTCCGCGACGACCGCGCTTCCGTTGCCGTAAGCGACGACCTCGCCGACAGCGTCCGACAGCGACGGGAACTCCACCGCGGTCGAGATGAGGCGGGTCTGCTCCGGTGCGTTCTCCGCGATGAAGAACGCGCCGCTCAGACGCGGGTTCTCCAGCGCCTTCTTGGTGTAGTAGCGGCGGGCCAGCACCTCCAGCAACGGGGTGTTGTCCGCACCGGGCTTGCCGATCCGCTGGCCGAGCAGGCGCACCAGCGGTTCCGCAGATGCCACCATCGCCGCGATCCGCTCCTCGCGGTCGGCGGCCTGGGGCTGCACGTCCAGGTGGATCAGGTGCTTGCGGACCTCGCTGTGCACACGAGCGCGGTTGCGGCGCACCAACGGCTGCGCGAACCACGTGAACACGACGCTGCGGGCCAGGTCGGCCACGGCCGGGTAGCGGACCTGCGTCGCGGCGACGATGTGTTCGAGCACCAGGCCGACCTGCACCTGCTCGGACTCGACCGGCGGCGCCTCCTGCACCCACTGGCGCAGCAGGGTCGTCGCGACGGCCGCGTCGAACACGCCGCGGCGCAGCGCCACGAAGACGCGGAAGACGGCCTGCTCCAGCTCCGGCGTGCGGTCCAGCTCGGTGATGCCGTAGTGGCCGAGCACGCTCTGCAGGCGGGAGCGGAAGCTCTCCGGCAGCGCGGCGCGGTCCGCGTCCAGCGTCTTGAGGTACGTGTGGAAGTGCTCGCGCGGAGAGTGGATGTGGTTCTCCGGCTTGGACTCCTCGCCGGCGGGACGGTTGCGCGAGAGGTCGCACAGGTCGGCGAAGATGCCGAGCAGCTTGGCCTCGGCGACGAGCGGCCGCTCCAGCAGGTCGTGCCGCGCGCCCATGTAGTTCGACAGCACGCGCTCGGTCTCGGCGGCCGTGGTGTCGAAGCCCAGCAACAGGTTGCGCAGGTCGTCGAGACCGCGGGCGGCGAGCTCCTCCGCGTGGACGTCGGTGCGCGGCGCGGGCAGCTCCAGCTCGACCGACGACTCGGACTTCTGCTCCTCGACGGCGCCGTCGGCGTCCTCGATCTCCTCCAGCTTGAGCAACGCGCCACCGGCGGGCACCTGGGTGCCGACGACGACGTTCAGCTCCTTGAGCCGCGCACGGAACGGCGCGCGCAGCACCGTCTCCATCTTCATGGCCTCGAGGACCAGCACCGGCGCACCGGCCTCGACCTCGGCGCCGACCTCCAGCGGGGTCGCGACGACCAGCGCGGGCATCGGCGAGCGGAGCACACCGCCCTCGTCACGGGTGACGCGGTGGGTGACGCCGTCGACCTCGACCTGGTGGACCGGGCCGTGCGTGCCGGTGACGACGCGGAACCGCGTGCCGTTGACGGTGATCTGGCCGACGTGGTGGTCGAACCGCTCGACGTCGACGTCACCGGTCAGCACGACGCCGGAGTCGGCGGCGGACACACCGACTCGGTACTTCGCGGCACCGACGCGGGCGACCTGCACCACGTACGGCTGGCTGCGCAGCACGAACTCCAGCTTGACCGCGCCCTCGTGGTTCGTGCGCGGCTGGCCACCGCGGGAGGACGCCAGCAGCTCGGTGCGGTTGATCTGCTCCTCGTCCTCGTACACCTCGATACCGGCCGCGGCCAGCGCGATCGCGGAGTGGCGGTGCGAGATCAGGCCGCCCTCGGCGCGGACGCGGTCGATCCACGAGGTGTCGGCCGAGCCGTCGATCACGGCGGGCTCGTCGAGCAGGTCCAGCACGAAGCTCTTGTTGGTCGTGCCGCCCTCGATGATCACGGTCGTCTCGGCCATGGCGCGGCGCAACTTGCCGAGCGCCTCGTCGCGGTCGCGGCCGTACGCGATGATCTTCGCGATCATCGAGTCGAAGTCGGACGGGATCTGCGACCCCTCGGCCACACCGGTGTCGACGCGGATACCGGGGCCGGCGGGCAGTTCGAGCCGAACGATCGTGCCGGGGCACGGCGCGAAGTCGCGGTCCGGGTCCTCGGCGTTCAGCCGGGCCTCGACGGCGTGCCCGAGCTCGACGGGCTTGGCGCCCTCCAGCTTGCCGCCGCCCGCGACGTGCAGCTGTGCCTTGACCAGGTCGAAGTTGCAGGTGATCTCGGTGATCGGGTGCTCGACCTGCAGGCGGGTGTTGACCTCCAGGAACGCGAAGAGCTTCTCACCGGGGTGGTAGAGGAACTCGACGGTGCACGCGCCGCGGTAGCCCACCGCGTTCGCGAGCCGCTCGGCCGACGCCTTGAGCTCGTCGACCTGCGAGGGCTCGAGCACGCAGGACGCGGACTCCTCGATGATCTTCTGGTTGCGCCGCTGCACCGAGCAGTCGCGGACGCCGAGCGCCCACGCCGTGCCCTGGCCGTCGGCGATGACCTGCACCTCGACGTGCCGGGCGCCGGTGACCAGGCGCTCCAGGAACATCACGCCGGAGCCGAACGCGCGCGCGGCCTCCTGGCTGGTGCGGTCGAAGTTCTCTTCCATCTCCTCGGGCGAGGTGATCTTGCGGATGCCGCGGCCACCACCACCGGCGGTCGCCTTCAGCATCAACGGGTAGGTGACCTCCTCGGCCACCTTCAGCGCGTGCTCGAGGTTCTCGACGGCGCCGCGCGACCACGGCGCGACCGGGACCCCGACCTCCTCGGCGATCAGCTTCGAGCCGATCTTGTCGCCGAGTTTGCGCATGGCCTCGGCGGACGGGCCGACGAACGTGACGCCGACCTTCTCGCACAGCTCGGCGAACTCGGGGATCTCGGCGACGAAGCCCCAGCCGACCCACGCGGCGTCGGCCTTCGTCTCGACGAGAGCCTGCTCCAGCACCTTGAGGTTCAGGTACGGACGGTCGGCCGCCAGGCCGAGGTTGTAGGCCAGGTCGGCTTCCCTGACGAAGGGTGCCGACTTGTCCACATCGGTGTACAGGGCGACGGTCTCGATCCGTTCCCCTGACTCGGCGGCGAGCTCACGGACGGCGTGGATCAGCCGCATTGCGGCTTCCCCGCGATTGACGATCGCAACACGACTGAACAACGACTTGGCTCCTCGCGGACGTACAACCTCAGCGGCAGTCGCCGCCCAATCGATGTACACACTCTCGTCTACTACCCGGTAGGAAAACCGCTAGATCGAAGCGAGTTGAGCAGCGTGCTTTGTATGAAACCAACAAGCAACCAGGTCCTCGGCACAGGATCACTTGAGCCCGTGTCCCAACTCACGACCTGGCCGGGGCTTCAGCCGCGACCACCCGACCCCGGCGGCGAACACGAGCGGTAGCGCCGTGATCACCAATGCGGTCCTCACCGACAGCGCGTCGGCCAGGGCTCCCCCGGCCAGCGCCCCCACGGGCTGCCCGATTCCGAACGTCACCATGCGCCCGGCCAGGCCGACCCTGCCCTGCAGCTGGTCAGGGGTCGCCAGCTGGCGCACCGTCAGCCCGTTGACGATCACGATCGTCGAGGTCAGTCCCCACAACGCCATGCCGACCACCGCGAGCCACCACAGTTCCACCCCCACCAGCAAGCTCAGCACACCCACCCCGGCCGACAGCCCGATCGTGGTGACACGCCGGGGCTGGCAGGTGTCACTGATCTTGGGCATGACGACGGTCGCGGCGAACGACCCGGCGGCCAGGGCGCTGAACAGCACCCCGACCCGCGCGTCGTGCTCCGGCACGTCGAAAACCCGGAAGGCGTAGACGACGATAAGCCCGGACACGGCACCGCCCGCGATCGCTTGACCGACTCCCAAGGCGGTGAAGAGCCGGACTGTGGGTTCCCTCCACAGGAACTCGAGTCCTTCCCGGATGTCCGCCCTGAGCGAGGTGCGCGGTTCCCTCGCCGGGTTCATGGGTCTCAGGATCATCCGGACGAACGCGGCGGACACGGCGAAACTGACGGCGTCCAGCGCCATCGCTCCCGACGGGCCGATGACCGAGATGAGAACGCCCGCCGCGGACGGCGCCGCGATGTGGACGGCGGTGGCGGAGCTCCAGATCGCGCTGTTGGCCCTGGTGAGGTTGCCGGTGCCGACGAGCGCGGGCAGGGCGCCGAAGGTGGCCGCGTCGGACCACACGGTCACGCTCGCCACTCCGCCGGCCACCAGCAGGAGGTGTGATGGCGACAGTGCTTCCAGTGCCGCCGCCACGGGCACGCTCGCGAGGAGTCCCGCGCTGACGAGGTCCGTGACGACCATGACCGCACGCCGGTGCATCCGGTCGACGAGCGCACCCGCGACCAGCCCGAACACGAGGTAGGGCGCGGCGGTCAGTGCCGCGAGCGCTGCCGTGTGCACGGCGCTGCCGGTGAGCGAGTACATGAGGACGGGCAGCGCGACGCCCGACACCGCGGACCCCGCCGTCGAGATCACCCTGGCGAGCCAGAGCTTCCCGAACTCGCGGTCGGTCCGCAGCGTCCTGAGATCAGGATTGCGGAATTCTGATCACATCCCCGGGGTGGATCAGGTTGGGGTTCGTGATGACGTGCGGGTTCGCCCGCACCAGTCGCGTGTAGAGGTTGCCGTTGCCGTAGAAGTGCTGGGCGATCGCGAACAGCGTGTCACCCGGCTTGATCGTGTACTCCTGGTAGACGCGGTAGCCGGGCACGATCCGCGGCCCGTACACGACGGGCACGATGATCTTGTCGAGCTCCGTGCCGTCCTTGGGCGAGGACCAGAACACCTCGACGAAGAGCCGGTCGAGCGCGAACGACGCGCCGGAGACGTCGACGCTGACCTGGAACTGGCCGTGACCGCCGGTCCCGTCGCCCGCCATGAACCCGCCGGTGACCTCGTCGTGGCCCTCGTGGATCCGGTAGCCGAACTGCGCCTCGAACGCCCCGCCCGCGGTGCCGGCGATCTGCACCTGGCCGCCGACGAGGCCCAGGGGACGTGGTTGCTGAACATCAATGGACATGTGTTCCCCCTTCCACCCATGTAGTCGTGGGGCGGGTCGGGGTCGTTGCCCAGGGTCACCCCGGTGGCGCAACGGTCGGTGGTGGAGGACGGAGTCGAACCGCCTTTGCCGGAGCTCCCGTTTTACAGACGGGCGGGGCTCCACAGCCCCATCTCCACCATTGTGCAATTCCTTTTCCGAGCTTCTGAGCTGCGGTGATGCCACTATCTTGAGGCCGCGCACGGGTTGCGCTCAACCGATTATTCGAAACGCCGGGTGGCACGTGCGCGATATCCCGGACGTGAAGGTGGTGGGGCGGAGCCGCGAGCTCGCGATGGTGCGGTCGTGGCTGGCGGCGGAGACCGGCGGGCTGGTGCTGTGCGGTGGTGAGCCCGGCATCGGCAAGACCCGGCTCGCCCAGGAACTGGCCGGGCACGCGCTCGCGGTGGGCCGTGAGGTCGTGTGGGGGCATTGCGTCGAAACCTCGGGAGCACCGGCGTTCTGGCCGTGGCGGCAGGTGCTGAAGGCAACGGGTGCCGACCCCGATCTCGTGCTCGCACACGACGCCGAGGTGCCGCAGGACAGGTTCCGGGTGTTCGACGCCATCGCTTCGGCGCTGGACCGCGACGGGCTGGTGATCGTCGTCGAGGACGTCCACTGGGCCGACCAGGCGTCGTTGCTCGTCCTCGCGCACCTCGCCACGCACCTGCGTTCCGTGCTGATCTTCGCGACCTTCCGCGACCCGTGCCCGGCGGTCGCGGACCTGATGCGCTCGGCCAGCCGGATCGACCTGCACGGCCTGTCCGCCGACGAGGTGGCCGAGCTGGTCGGGCCTGAGCACTGCGCCACGATCATGGAGCTGACCAGCGGAAACCCGTTGTTCGTCACGGAGATCGCCCGCGCGGTCGACGACGGCACGTGGCGTCCCGACCAGCCACCGCGCAGCGTCCGGGACATCGTGACCGCGCGGCTCGCCCGGCTCGGCCCGCCGGCGCGGGAGCTCATCAAGACCGCGGCGCTGGTCGGCCGCGACTTCGACGTCGACCTCGCCGCCGCGGCGTCCGGTCAGCCCCTCAGCGCGCTGGACGAGGCCACGACGTTGATCGACGCCACCGGTCACCGGTTCGTGCACGCGCTGACGCGGGACGCCGTCGAAGCCTCGCTCACCACGGCCGAACGCCGAACGATCCACCGCCGGATCGCCGAGGCGATGACCGGTAGCACGCACTACGCCGACGTCGCCCGGCACTGGCGTGCTTGTGGCGCAACGTCAGAAGCTCGTGTGTGGACGATTCGGGCGGCCGAGGACGCGGTGCGACGGCTGGCCTACGAGGAAGGCGCGCTCCTGTACCGAGCGGCAGCGTCCATTGAGGACAGTTGCGAGGTGCAGGTGGCGCTGGGCCGGGCCGCCTACTTCGCGGGCGATCTCGCGGCGTGCGTCGAGGCCGCCCAGCGCGCCGCCGAACTGGCCGCCACACCGGAACAGCTCGCCGAGGCCGCGCTGGTGCTCGAAGCCGCACCGGGCGCCGGCGTGAACGCGGTGGCGACCCCGTTGTGCGACAATGCGCTCCGCCAGCCGGTCAGTCCCGCGACCCGTGCCCGGCTGCTCGCCCAGCGCAGCCACCTCGCGTTCTACCGCGGCGAACAACACCGTCTCGGCGAGCTCAGCTCCGAAGCCCTCGACCTGGCGCGCGAGAGCGACGACGATCGGGCGCTCGCCGAGGCTCTGCACGCACGGCAGGAGGCGTGCCCCGGCCCGTCCGGCCGTGCGGAACGACTCGGGCTCGCCACCGAGATGATCGACCTCGCCCACCGCACCCGCAGCCCGCGCGGTGCGATGTGGGGCTCGTTGTGGCGCATCCACGCGTTGATCGAGAGCGGCGAACTCGCTGCCGCACAAGAAGAACTACCCGCGCTGCGACTGGCGTGCGAACGCGTCGGCGGCCAGGTTCCGCTGTGGCACCTGGAGGTCGTCACGGCGTGTCTGGCTCAGGCGCAGGGCCGGTTCGCAGAGGCACGCGAGGTCGGGCGGCAGGCCTACGACCGGATGCGGGTGATCGAGCGCGAACCGGCTTCCGGCGCGTACTTCGCGTTGCAGTGCGGGCTGGCGTGCCACCTCGGCGCCACCGAGGACGGTCTGGCGCTCGCCCGTCACTTCCACGACCCGCCGCCGCGGTTCCGACTCATGTCGAAGCTGACGCGGGCGTTCCTGTTGCTGCGCGCGGGTTTTCGCGACGAGGCGCTGGAGTGGTACCGCCGCGCCGGCCCGATCGCGGAGTGGGACCTGCCCGCGTTCTTCGTGGTGCCGGGCCTGGTCGACGCCGTGCTCGTCACGTCAGGTCTGGGCCTGCTCGAGGACCTCGCGCAGATCCTGCCCCGGCTGGAGGCGTTCCGCGGCGAGCACGCGGCCGGCAACGGCGTCGCCTACATGGGTCCCGCCTCGCTGGCTCTGGGACGCGGCCATCTCGCTCTGGGTCAGCACGAGGACGCCGCCGCAGACCTCGCCCAAGCGGTCGACGATGCTTTGCGGGCAGGCGCCCCGGCGTTCGCGGCCGAAGCCCGCTGGCACCTCGCGGCCGCGTTGCGCGCGCTGGGCAAGGACGCTGACACCGTGCAACGCGCCGCCGACCGCGCCATCCGCACGCTCGGCATGACCGCCTTCACGGTGACGGAGCTGAGCAGCCGCGAGCACGAGGTCGCCCGCCTGGTCACCGACGGCCTGACCAACCGCCAGATCGCGCACAGGCTGGTGATCTCCGAACGCACCGCGCAGAACCACGTCCAGCACATCCTGACCAAGCTCGGGTTCAGCACCCGCAGCCAGATCGCGGCGTGGATGAGTACCCGGCCGAGTACTACGGCGGATGGCTGAGCAGCGCGAACTTCCTAGATTTCGAGCCACACGACCTCAGGAGGAACACCATGTGGCTCACCATCGCGACCCCGCCCACCGACTCCCTCGAGAAGCTCGACCAGATGATGGGCTCGTTCACCCCGGACGGCCTGCGCGCCCGCTACGCCTGCCAGGCCGACGGCAAGTTCCAGATCATCGCCGTCTGGGAGTCCAAGGACCACGCCGACCGCTTCTTCCGCGAGTCGCTGGGCCCGGTCCTCGCCCGCGTCCTCGGCCCTGAGCCCTCCGGTGCGCCCGCGGTCACCGGCCTGGAGGTGCTGCGGGAGTTCGTCCCCGTCAGTTGAGGACCGCGATCGAGACGTTCAGGGCCGCCGCGAAGCTCACCCACGCCAGGTAGGGCAGCAGGAGCAGCGCGGCGGTCCTGCTGCGCCACCAGAACACGACCGTCACCGCGACGATCGCGATCCACAGCACCACGATCTCGGCGAACGCAGCCCGGTACCAGCCGAGCCCGAAGAACAACGGCGTCCACGCCGCGTTCAGCACCAGCTGCACCCCGAACAACGTCAGCTCACCGCGCGCGGCCCCGTTCCGCCACGCCAGCCAGCCGGACCACGCGATCATCCCGTACAGCACCGTCCACACCGGACCGAACAGCCAGGCGGGCGGTGCCCAGGACGGCTGACGCAGGCCGGCGTACTCCTGCCCCGCGCCGATCGAGAACAGCGACCCCACGACGGCGGTCACGACGACGGCGGCGAGGAAGTAGCACAGCACCCGCACCGGGTGGTGCCTCAGCGGCAACGCGGTCACGAAGAACTCCCGACAGGCAGGGCACGGACGATGGCGAGCACCGCGGCACGGCTCGGGGCCGCCCGTTCGGCGTCGTCGAGCAGGGAGACCTCGTCGGCCAGCACGGCCTGACGGATCCGGTCGGCCAGGCCCGGCGACTCCAGGCTGAGCGCCTCGACGAGCCGGCCTCTCAAAGCACGCCCGGCCGGGTCGTCGGACGGCAGCACCCGCCAGTGCGCGCGCAGGACGCGTTCGGCCACCTCCTCGCCACCGACCGCCCACAGCAGGCGGATCATCCGGTCGGCGAGGCCCATGCCCAGTAGTCTAGATTCGATTCAAAATCGTTTCAACGGCGGCGCTGAGCGTGTCCACCCGCTGAACGCTCGCGGTGAGCGGCACGCCGTCCCATCCCGGCCCCGCGACCAGCACCCGAGTCCCGGCCAGCTCCGGCAACGGCACCCGGTCCGCGTACGCCCGATCGTGCGCCCAGACGAACACCACTGTCGGCTGCAGCCGCTCCACCGCGCTGACCAGCGCGGCCCCGGGCACCCGCGCACCGAGGTTGCTGGACGCACGCCCCTGCTCGGCGAGCGCGGCCGCGAGGACGTCCAACGGCAGGCTGTGCTGCTCGTCCGGCGCACACGCCAGCAACACCGACGGCACCTCCGCCGCCGACCCGGACACCCGCATGGCGTCGGAGATGCTGAGGCTCGCGACGTGCTCGACCTCGATGCCGACGACGTTCGACGACACCCGTTCGCCCAGCTCGATCAGGAACGGCATCAGCACCGCGTCCCACGTGTGCACGACACCATGGCGAGCGATCAGGCCCACGGCGACCCGGCGCATCCGGGCCGCGTCGAGCTGGTCGGCTGCCGCGGAGAAGTCGGGGTCACCGGTCGCCAAGGAGGCGGCGGCCGACGCGGGCGCGACCCCCGACGCGGTCAACTCGACCATGCGCTTCAGCCGTGCGACGTCGTCATCGTTGTAGCGACGGTGCTTGCCCTCGTGCCGCGTCGTGGGACCGAGGCCGTAGCGACGGTCCCACGTGCGCAGGGTGGTGGGCGAGATGCCGAGCATCCGCGCGACCGCACCGGCACTCCACTCCACCCGCTCACCTCCGCCGCAACGATTTTGAATCGTAATGCGCGGAGGGTCAGAGCGCGGTGTCGAGCCTCTGCCGCAGCTCGTCGTCCAGCACGACGTCAAGCGCGCCGAGGCACTCGTCGAGCTGCTCCACCGAGCTCACGCCGAGGATCGGCAGCACGGGCGGGTCGCCGCCCAGCAGCCAGGCGAGCACCACCTGGTTCGGTGTCGCTCCCAGTTCACCGGCCACCTCGGCCAGCACCTTCAGCCGCCGCCTGCTGTCCTCGTGGTCGTACTGCTCGGGCAACGGCCGGTCAGCACGGGTATAAGCGCCGGACAACAGCACCGAATAGCCGAGCACGGTCAGATCAGGTTCCGTGCGCGCGTAGTCCAGCATCTCGTCGCTGATGTGCGGGTTCGCGCCGAACTCCGCGCCCGGCCGCGGCCTCAGATAAGTGTGCCGCTGCTGAACCGCCGAGAACCCCGGAACCCCTTGGGCCTTGGCGATCTCCCGTGCCGCGGCAACGCGCCACGCCGCGTGGTTGCTGAGACCGGTGACCCGGACCAGCCCGTCGGTCACCAACTCGCCGAAGGTCGCCACCGTGTCGTCCAACGGCGTGCGGCGGTCCTCGATGTGCGCGTAGTACACGTCGAGATGATCAGTGCCGAGCCGCTGCATGCTGGCCGCGGCCTGCCTGCGGACCACCTCCCGCGAGAGCCCTTCCGCGTGCTCGGGCCACGCGGCGCCAGGCGGGTCCGGCAGCGCGCCGACCTTGGTGGCCAGCACGAGCTCGTCCCGGATGCCGCGCGACTTGAGCCACCGGCCGAGCAGCTCCTCGCTCTCCACGCCGGTACCGCCGTCCACCCAGAACGAGTAGGTGTTGGCGGTGTCGATGAACGTGCCACCCGCCTCGACGAACCGGTCGAGCACGGCGAACGCCCGCTCCTCGTCCACCGTCGTGCCGAAGTACATCGTGCCCAGGCACAACGCGCTCACGCCGAGTCCGGACATCAAACGCTGTTCCACGTCGCTCCCCCATAGAGCCGACAAAGACTGTCGCATTCAACGTAACGTGCCAATCGGTGTGAACGAGGTCAAAACATGACCGAGCGCGACGGCAGACCTCTTCCCGACGAGGACGATCCGGTTCCGGTGCTGGAACCGGATCCGGCACCCGACGAGGAACGCGGGTACCACGACGAGGAGCCCTCCGAGCCCGACTTCACCGGCTACTCGGAATCCGACCCGGAAATCGACTGACGTGCCCGAGCAGCCCTCGCCGGAACCGGGTTCGCCCGCGTTCTACGGCTGGACGCAGAAGACCCGGCTGGGCCTGTGGTCGGCGCTGGCCAAGCCGGACAGGCTCATCACCTTCGGCAACTACGTCGGCATCCACGAGCTGCGCAAGCACGAAGAAGAAGACCTCAAAGCCGAGGCGAGGGTGCTCGCACCGTTGCTGCTCGACGCCTTCGAGGAACGCACCGGCCAGATCCTGAACAAGTTCGTGTGCACCCACATCCGCGGCGGAGCGGCGTTGCTACGACTGCACAACAAGTCCTTCGAGCTGCACACCGTGCTCAACACCGGGTCGGCCGAGCTCGTCGCGCTCGAAGCCCAGTGCCATCGGCTCATCGGCGACATCCGGACCGTGTTCACCCGGCCGGACCGCGACAGCGACTCGACGCGCGTGCTGAGTGAGGCGGTCTACTCCGCCGCCTCCCGCGTGCTCGCCGCCGCCGACGTCATCGCCGCGCCGAACTCCACCGCCGACGACAAGCTCAACGCCCTGCAGACCGCGAAGACCGACGTCACCCAGGCCACGGAACGGGTGAGCGCGGCCGTGCAGCGGCAGGCCCGGCTCACGTACTTCTTCGGCGCACTCGCCGGCGGCGCCGCGATGATCATCGTCTGCGCCGTGATCGGGTGGCTGAGCGCCCGGTTCTGGGCGGCCCGCGTCGATCCGGGTGCCGTGCTGGCCTCGACGCTGTTCGGCGCGCTGGGAGCGATCGTCAGCGTCGTGCAACGCATGGCCAAGGACAACCTCGTCCTCGACTACAACGCGCCGAAGCGGCAGCTCGTGATCCTGGGATCGTTCCGCCCGGTCGTCGGCGCGATCTTCGGAGCGGTCGTGCAGTTCATCCTGACCGGCGGCCTGCTGGGCGGCGCCGTGAACCCGTCGTTCGGCGTGTTCGCGCTGCTCGGGTTCGTGTCCGGGTTCAGCGAGCGGTTCGCCACCGACATGATCGAACGCGCGGGGCAGGTGCTGGCCACTTCGGACCGTCCTGATCAGACGGTCCGAAGTGGCTCGTGAGCTACTTCTTGCCGGAGAACAGGGCCTTCACCTGGTTGCCGCGACGCCGCAGCCCCCACTTCGTCACGCGGATCAGCGCCTCTCGGACGATGTTGCCGCTCATCTTCGACTCGCCGAACTCGCGCTCCAGGAACGTGATCGGCACCTCGCGCACGCGGAAGCCGAGCTCCAGGGTCCGCCACAGCAGGTCGATCTGGAAGCAGTAGCCGGCCGACGCGACCGAGACGAGGTTCAGCTTGCGCAGGGTGTCCGCGCGGAACGCCCGGTAGCCGCCCGTCATGTCCCGGATCGACGCGCCCAGCGCCAGCCGCGAGTAGAGCGAGCCGCCCAGCGACAGGAACTTGCGCTTCGCCGGCCAGTTCACGACCTCGCCGCCCGGCACCCAGCGGGAGCCCAGCACGAGGTCCGCGGACGGCAGCGCGTCCAGCAACCGGTGCAGCTGCTCCGGCGCGTGCGAGCCGTCGGCGTCCATCTCGCAGATGACGCCGTACTCCCGGTCGAGCGCCCACTGGAAGCCCGCGACGTACGCGGCGCCCAGGCCGGCCTTCTCGGTGCGGTGCATCACGTGGACGCGGTCGTCGGCGGCGGCCATCTCGTCGGCCAGCTGGCCGGTGCCATCGGGGCTGCCGTCGTCGACCACCAGCACGTGCACGTCGGGCAGTGCCGTGTGCAGTCTCTTGACGATCTTTCCGATGTTGTCCCGCTCGTTGTAGGTCGGGATCACCACCAGCACCTGCCCGAGTTCCTGGTCAGGCTGCTGCGCCATTCGAGTCCTTCCGTCGTCGGGTGAAGCCCAGCGCCAATGCGACAAGGCCCGCAGCGGTCAGCACCCACTCGGGCCAGGCTCCTAGCCAAGTCGCCAGCGTAGTCTGTGACCGCAGCGGCAGTGTCGCGACCAGGGCGCCGGGCACGAACAGGCCAGTCTTTTGAGTGACGGAACCGTCAGGCTGGACGATCGCGCTGACCCCCGAGGTGGCCGCCACGACGACCGCCCGGCCGTGCTCCACCGCGCGCACCCGTGACATGGAAAGCTGCTGGTAGGTCATCTCCGTGTAGCCGAACGTGGCGTTGTTCGTCGGGATCGCGATGATCGTCGCGCCGGCCGTCACCGAGTCGCGGACCACTGAGTCGAACGCCACTTCGTAACATGTGTCAAGTGCGACCTTCGCGGGCCCCATGACGAAACCGTCCGGGTCCGAACCAGGCTGGAACACACCCGCGCGGTCCACCTCGGACGCGAACAGCCGGAAGAACGACCGCATCGGCATCGTCTCGCCGAACGGCTGCAGCTTGCGCTTGGTGTAGGTGTCGGTCGGCCCCTTCTCCGGGTCCCACAGCACCACCTGGTTGCGCGGCAGCCCGTCGCCCCGGTCGACCACCACGGCGCCCACCGCGATCGGCGCCTTGATCGCCTTCGCGGCCGCGTCGATCACCGCGGCGGCGTCGACGTTGCGGAACGGGTCGATGTCGGACGAGTTCTCCGGCCAGATCACGATGTCCGGTTGCTTGACCTTGCCCGCGGCCACGTCTGCCGCGAGCTCCACCGTCTTGCGAGCGTGGTTGTCGAGCACCGCGCGGCGCTGGGAGTTGAAGTCGAGCCCGGCGCGCGGCACGTTGCCCTGGATCGCGGCGACCGTCACGGTCCCGGCGGAGGCGTCCACCCCGACCGGCACGACGAACCCGATGAGCAGCGGCACCACGAACAACGGCGCCCCGAGCTTCCAGTTGCGGAAGACCCAGAACAGCCCGAACCCGGTCAGCACCACCACGAACGACACCAGCGGCGCCCCGCCCAGCGACGCCAGCGGCAGGAACCACCCCTCCGGCTGCCCGAACGCGATCTTGCCCCAGGTGAAGCCGCCGAACGGGAACACGCCCCGCAACGCCTCGTCCGCCACCCACAGGCACGCGGCCCACAACGGCCACCCCGGCACCCGCGAGACGAAGGCCATCGCACTCGTGCCGATCGAGATCATCAGCGCACACGCCAGCGCGAGCGGCAGCCACGCAATCAGCCCGACGAACTCCCCGGTCCACCGCAGCAACGGCACCATGAACCCGAGCCCGAACAGCAGGCCGTACCCGAACCCGGCCCGCGCGCGCCTCTGGTGGATCACCGAGGCCAGCAACGCGAACCCGACCGGCGCCAGGAACCACAGCGGACGCGGCGGGAAGCTCAGGTAGACGAGCACGCCGCCGGCGACGGCGAGTGCCACGCGCATCAGCAGCGGGCGGCTCAACCGCCGTCTGCGAGCGGGCAATTCCGGCGATTCCGGCGCGATGGGGGGTGCGACCACCCGATCAGCCTACGAGGCCCAGGAGTACACAGGACTTATGACCTACGTGGATCTTGTCCTCGAGAAGCTTTCCACGGATGGCGATCGCGAGGCGGTGATCGGCGGCGACACCCGCCTCACCCGTTCCCAAGCCCGCGACCTGCTGTTTCGACTGGCGGACGGTCTGGTCCGCCGCGGCATCAAGCCCGGCGACGGCGTGGCGGTGTACGTCGGCAACACCCCCGAGGCCGTCCTGCTGAACGTCGCCGTCCACCTGCTCGGCGGCCAGCTGGTGTACGTGCCGCCCGAGCCCGGCGCCGCCGAACTCAAAGCCCTCGTCGAGCGCGCCGAGGTCGCCGCGGTCGTGGTCGACCCGTCGTTCGGCACCCAGATCGACGGCTGGCACCTGCAGGACCTCCCCGGCGACCCCGTCGAACGCACCCCGGCACCGGAGTTCGCGACCGTCTCCTACACCGGCGGCACGACCGGGCTGCCGAAGCTCGCGGTGCACCGTTCCCGCAAGACCGGCCTGTGGGAGACGCGCGCGAGCCTGCCTCCCATGAACCTGCTCTCCAACACCCTCATCACCCACGGCAGTGGTGCCGGCGCGACGCTGACCGCGCTGCTCACCGGGTCGAAGCTCGTGCTGGGCCCGTCGAAGTTCGACGCGGACACGTTCGTGCGCCTGGCCCGCGACGAGCAGATCACCATGACGATCTTCGTGCCGCCGATGATGTACGAGGTCCTCGACCACCCGGACTGTCCCGGCCCGCAGTTCCACGTGATGGTCGGCGGGTCGCCGCTCGCCCCGAAGCGCCTGCGGCAGGCGATCGAGAAGTGGGGCCCGGTCGTCAACCAGGGGTACGGCATGACCGAGGCCCACGCCATCACGATGATGCCCGCCGCCGAGGTCGATCTCGGCCGTCCGGACACCCTGCGCACGGTCGGCAAGCGGAACCCGCTGATGGAGGTCGAGACCCGCGAGGGCGGTGACGTGTGGGTGCGCGGCCCGTTCGTCATGGAGCGCTACTGGGGCGACCCGCCGCTGAGCGAGACGTCCGACGGCTGGTTCAACACCGGCGACGTGGGCTACTTCGACGACGACGGCTACCTCTACCTCAACGACCGCAGCAAGGACGTCATCGTCACGGGCCGCACGTCGGACAACGTCTACTCACGCCTGCTCGACGACTTCCTCATCACGCTTCCGGGTATCCGGCAGGCGGCGGCGGTCGCGAAGCCGGACGACGCGCTCGGCGAGGTGGTGCACCTGTTCCTCGTCACCGACGGACCGGATGACGCTGTCGAATTCGACAGGATTCGCGATTCGGTCGTCGCCGAACTGGGCGAGCTCTACCAGCCCAGAGGCGTCACGATCGTGCCCGAGCTCCCGCTGACCAAGGTGGGAAAGGTCGACAAGCGCAAGCTTCGCTCCCTGTTTCGGTAAGGTTCGGAGTAAATCAGGAGGTGACGGATGCCCCGTCCAAGCGTGGAAGCCGAACGCAAGGCCCAGATCCTCGCGTCCACCTGCAAGGTGATCGCGGCCGAGGGTTTCCGCCACCTCCGGGTGTCCGACGTGGCCAAGGACGCCGGAGTCTCCGGTGGCACGGTCCACTACTACTTCGAGACCAAGCGGGAGCTGACCGACGCCGCGTTCGAGCACTGCTTCGAACTGTCGGTGTCGCGCCGCCGCTGGATCCTCGAGTCCGACGAACCGCCGCTGTCCCGGCTGCGCATGGTCGTCGAGTCGTACCTGCCCGAGGGCGCCGAGACGGTCGAGGCGTGGAAGGTCTGGGCCGAGCTCTGGGTCGAGGCCATCCGCAACCCCGAGCTGCAGGAGCTCAACGAACGCTTCTACGGCGAGTGGCGCGACATCGTCGCGAGCATCTTCCGCGACGGCCAGGCCTCCGGCGACATCCACTCGGGCGGCGACCCGGTCGAGCTGGCGAACATGATGGTCAGCATGCTCGACGGGCTGGCGCTTCAGGTGCTGGCGGGCTCGAAGGCCATGACGGTCGACGCGATGCGCACCACCTGCCTGAGGTTCGTCGACCAGCTCTCCACCGCGTCCGTCGGGTAGCCCAGGCCGCTCGTCAGCACGCACAGCACGATCAGCAACGCCACCGGCGTGCGCGTGAACCCGAGGAACAGCAACCCTTTCGGCACCGGAACGGTCTCGGCGAACCGCTGCGCCTCGCTCAGCAGCAGCCCGGCGAACATCAGGAACACCACCGCGAGCGGCAACGTCCGCCCGATCACCGTGACGGCGACGAGACTGGTCGCCGACACGGTGACGATCGCGGCCGTGAACCACCAGTGGTGGGGCGCATGTTCGGCGCCCTTGGAGCTGCGGGCCATCAGCCAGTCGCCGAAGAGGATGGCGACGGTGGTGAGCACCAGCACCCGCATCGCCGTCAGCACACCGTCCGGCTCGTAGGCCATCGGCAGGTACGCGACAGCAAGTGCCATCAGCGGCGTCATCGCGAGCACCCGCGACACCCGCATGACCGCGGGCCTCTGGTGCGGGTTCGGCCTCATCGCCGCGCGGGCCCTGATCCTGTCGGCCTCACCGAGCTTGGTCTTCGCGGCGTCGGTGTCCTCCAGTTCCCAGACCGCCCACACCAGGCCGAGCAGCACGACGAACCCGAGCACGACCGCGTACCCGGTGAGCTGTCTCGGACCGTAGATCCACCCGACGACGCCGACGAGCACGCACAACCCGAGCCTGATCAGGGACCCCAGTTCCGGCCTCGCGCTGCGCCACGTCTTCTGCGGCCACGACGTCAGGACGAGCCTTCGCGCCACGAACCAGATGCTCGCCCCCATCGCGAGCGCGGCGATCCACATCGCCAGCCCGACGCCCGGCTGCCGCAACGACGACGTGTCGCCGAACAGCAGGATCGCCGCGGTGAGCAGCACGACGACCGCGGGAACCCTGAGGCGCCCCAACGCCCACAGGTGCTGCCGGACCCACCTGTCCCGGTTGCGCCAGGCGGACTCCACGGCCACGAGCGCGAGGAACCCCAGCGCCACGAAGCTCACGGGGTTGTGCGCGAGGTGCGCGACAGCCAGGACCGTGATCGGCACCGCCCGCGGGTACGGGCTGCCGGTCAGCGTGAGGCTTCGCAACGGCGACGGCGCGGCTTCTCGTTCCTTCGTGCGCAGCCACTGCCAGGCGTGCCACAGCAGCGGCGCGTAGACCGCGATGAACACGGTGTCGACGAGGAAATGAACGCCCATCTCGCCTCCCCAAGGTTCGGGACAACCGTGGAGTCGCAGGTCACAGCCTCGGGGTTACGTGCTGTAACACGTCCGGGTGAAATCAGGGTTCATCCCCGATGCAACAGATGGACGAAATTGGGCATTCTCGGTATATGACCACGACAGTTGCTTTGAGCAGGCCCAGGACCAACCGGATGATCGCGGGTGTGTGCGCGGGGCTCGCCCAGCGCTGGGGCATGAAGGCGGGCACCGTGCGCCTTCTGTTCTTGCTGTCCTGCCTTCTGCCGGGACCGCAGTTCGTCGTCTACCTCGTGCTCTGGGTGATCATGCCCGACCGCGGCTACTGATCGCTTCAGCCGATGGCGACCACCCGCGCCCAGTCGGGTGGTGCGTCCGGAACGTAGTCGGGGTCGTCCTCGCCTGATCGGCCCGTCCGCGGGAACAGGCCCACCACCGTCCGGCAGGGCGGTCTCGTGGCGGGCCAGGGGGTCTGGCCGTCGGTGAGGGCGACGACGACGTCGGGGCGGGGACTGGAGCGCAGGGCCTTGGCGAAGCCCGCCCGCAGGTCTGTGCCGCCTCCGCCCACCAGCGGGATCCCCTCCGCGTTGCACAGCGGATGGGTGATGTGGGCGGCGGCGTCGCACGACAGCACCGAGACGAGATCACGCCGTCCGCCCACGGCGCGGGCGATCGCGGCGATCTCGACGATCGCGCTCCCCAGTTCGGTGTCGCTCACCGAGCCGGAGGTGTCGACGATGACGACGACACGAGGTGGCCGGCGCCGCAGGCTCGGCAGGACCACCCCGGACAGGCCGGCCGATCTGCGTGACGGCCGGGCGTAGGTGTAGTCCTCGCCCACGCCGGGGCTCGACACGGCCGACCGGACCGCCGCTCCCAGCAGTTCCCGCCACGGTTGCGGCGGCTGGAACGCCTCCTCCGCCCACCGTTGCCAGCCTCGCGGAGCGCTGCCCGGACTGGCGGTGATGCCCTGCGCCACCCGGAACCGGACCGCGTCCCGCTCCTCGGCGCTGAGCCCGTGCGCGCCGTCGGGTCCCAGATCCCATTCCCGCTCGAGCCCGTCGGCGCCGCTGCCGCAGTCCAGCCAGGCGAACCCGTTGGTGTGCGGGCCGAGCCGGAACTGACGCAGGTAGTCCTCCATCAGTTGGCCTTCCGGCAACCTGAGCAGAGCCGGGAGGACGGCATCCTCCGGACACACGAGTCCGTCGCCGAACACGTCGTCGTTGATCTCGCAGTCCGCGGCGATGTTCATGCGCAGCCGCTCGCCCGGCCCGGTCAGCTCGTGCTTCACCGCGAACCGGTCGCCGCGGCCGTGGTGGTCGCGCAGCAGGTGGGACACCTCGTGCACCCACACCCCGGCCAGATCCTCCAGCGGGGTGCGGTCGACGAACGCCGGCGAGACGTAGCAGCGCCAGTGCCGGTCCACGGCCATCGTCGGCACCCGCCGCGACTCCACCACGTGCAGGGCGAACAACGCCGTCGCCAGATAGGGGCGGCACCGGACCGCGTGCAACCGGGCGGCGAAGAGCTTCTCCGAGTCCATGATCACGGGCGGGCACCGACCTGGTCCGCCCGTCGCGACACCGACACCGCCCCGGCCAGCCGGTCGATGGCCGCGGGCACCTCCCAGTCGTCGCGGCGCAGGGCGGCGAGCGAGGCCGCCGGGACGACGACCAGGTCCGGGGCTCCGGTGTCCAGTGCCAGCACCAGAAGTTCCCACGCCGCGTCCCACCGGGCCCGCTCCGGGCGCTTCCGCACCGCCGCCACCACGCCGTCGAGCACCACCTGACGCAGGTCGCCGCGCTCGGGAAGGACGGCCGCCGCCGGATCCGCGAGCAGCACCTCGGGGTCCGGCAGGTCCATCCGGTCCAGGCTCGCCAGCAACTCCAGGCCCGGGCCGTCTCCCACCACGCCTCGCACGAGCATGGACAGCACCTCCCGGGAGGTGCCCGCCGCCGTCGCGAAGGCGATCAGGCGCAATGCCATCTCCCACGTGCGTGGCGACGGCCACGCGCCGCCGCGGCGGGCTTCGTTCTTCGGCAGTTGGTGCACAAGATTCGGCCGTGCGGCAAGAAGTTCGCACACAACCCGGCGAGCGAACGCCACGGAGTCGCACAGCCGCGCCGGGTCCAGCCGGGGCAAGGCCGCCTTCGGCCACGTTCCGCCCAGGCCGCGCACCACGACGTCGTGGTCGTGCGTCCACTGCAGGTGGACGAACCGGTTGGCCAGCGGTGGGCTCAGCTCCCAGCCGTCGGCGGCCGAGGAGCGCGGGTTGGCGGCGGCCACGATCCGGACGCCCGGTGGAAGCGTCAGGGCGCCGACTCGTCGTTCCAGCACAACGCGAAGCAGCGCTGCCTGGACGGCCGGGGGCGCGGTGGACAGCTCGTCCAGGAACAGCAGTCCCTCGCCTGCCCGGACCAGGCGCACGGCCCAGTCGGGCGGAGCCATCGGCACGCCCTGCGTCGCGGGATCGTCGCCGACCACGGGCAGGCCGGCGAAGTCGGACGGCTCGTGCACGCTGGCGATCACCGTGGTCAGCGGCAGTTCGAGCGCGTCGGCGAGCTGGGTGAGGGCCGCGGTCTTGCCGATTCCCGGTTCGCCCCACAGCAGCACCGGCAGGTCGGCGGACACGGCCAGCGTCAACGCTTCCAGCTGGGTGTCGGCACGCGGCTCGGTGGTCGTGTCGTGCAGAAGGGCGAGCAGATCGGCAGCGGTGTCGAGCGGCCGGGCAGCAGACGTCGTCATGATCACCTTGGGTTTGAAGTCGTGGCGCGAAAGGCGCGGTCAGTAAAAGGTTGCGCAACGCGGACGAGCACGACCGCGGCGACGAGCATCCTTTGTGGACGCAACGGGGTCGGGGCAGACGAGTCCGGCCCGGTACAGCCCGTGCACCACTCGGCGACGCACGGCCATCTCCAGCTCGTCGCGCAACTCTCCGTCGCGCAGGTGCGCGTCCGGTCCGAGCAGATCTTCGACGACTGCGAGGGCACCGGCGGTGTCACCGTGGTCGAGACGGGCGCGCACCTCAGCAAGGCTTTCCGGGCGCCGGTTCGCCACGTCGATCGATTGGAGGCACGGCAAAGGGTTGCCGCCCAACGCGACCAGCAGCTCCTCGCGGCGGATCTCGTCGGGATCGTGGTCCAGGGCGACGAGCACGCCGTTCACCACGCCGATCCGGTGTGGTGCGCCACGGCACTCGACGAAGCGCGAATCCCTTGGGGCGTCCGGATTTCGTGAGACTGCGGTCCGCTCTTCCGGCACGAGCGCCGACGCGACGAGCGGATGCAGCCGATCAGCGCTGATCCACCCGGCGCGCAGCAGCTCCAGATCCGGCGGTGCCCACGTCGCCGCGTCCGGCAGCACGAGTGCCGCGCCCGGCGCGTCCGGATTCAGCACGAGCCGCTGCCGCGAACTGAGCCGCACGGTGACGGGCCCGTCGGCACGTCCCTCCGCGCGCAGCAGCAGCGCGGCCTCTCCCTTCCACCGGGTCGCGGGATCGGCCTCAGACCGTTCGCCCAGCTCAGAGGCCCTGCGCGCATCCCACAGGTGACGGTGCAGATCGAGGCGGAAACGCCGGTCGGGCCGGGGATGGGGATGCCCGCGCGCCCCGTCCGCCGGCCAGCCCGGCTCCCACAGCGAGAGGCTGATCCGCTGACCCGCACTCGCCCACGCCGGTGGCGTCCGTGCCACGAGATGGATCCCCGCGTGCTGCGGGTAGCGAGCCAGGGACACGGTGAGACCCGGCCGCAGCAGGCCGTCGGGACTGATTCTCGGAAAGTGCCAGCGAAGCAGGTCAGGAGCCAGATGACGCAGATCGGCGCGGACCGTTGCCGCGAACTGCTCGCCATGGGCGCGACCCACCGCACGCAGGTTGAGATCCACGTCGACCCGCGCGGCAGCGCAGGCTCCCGACCAGTCGCCCGTCTCACGGCGGGCAGTCGCGGACTCGATCATCGACGCCGGCACGGCGAACTCGCGCACGTGCGACCAGAAAGTGAGGCGGGAGTGGCCGTCCACGGTCAAGGGGTGCATCAGCACTCACCTTGTGTGAACGGAACCCCCGATCTGCTCAGGAGGGTGATCATCGCGGCAACCGTACCAGGGCGCGCACGCGAATTTCAGCCGTCCGCGTCGGCTGGAATGCCCGCGATCTCCTCCGTGACGGTCGTGAACGCGTCCGGCCGCACCCGCAACACCCCGCTGAACGGATGGGTCATCCCGAGGCACAACACGCACACGAACGCGAGCACCGCCGCCATCACGCCCATCTGCAGGACGTGCCGCAACCGCGCCGTGAACCCGATGAGCAACGGAAAGACGACCATCCCCACCGCGCCGACGATCGTCGCGATGAGCGTCAGCTTCCCCATGTTGTCGAGCCCGCCGGCCTGATCCAGCCGATCGCGCCGCAGATCCGTGATCTCCCGCAGCCGCTCCAGCGCCCGTTCCCGCGCCGACTTCACCTCATCCGGCGTCGCGGGCAGCGACAGGATCTCGGTGTGCAGCGAGTTCAGCGTCTCGGTCGTGCGGTCGTCCGCCTCGCCGTGAGCGAGCTTCGGCCATTCCTCGTCCGCCACCAGCTTCGGGTACTCGGCCAGCAACAAGCGGATGTGGTCGCGTTGCGGCTGCGGCATCACACCGGTCTGCCAGTAGGCATCGGCGACGGCGGCGGCCTCGCGGGCGGCGTTGTCCTCGGCGGTGCCGTTGTCCTCCCACACGATCACCGTGTAGAACGCCAGCGCCACGATGAACAGGCCGCTGATCACCGCACCCAGAAATCCACGTGAGTCGGCATCGCGGTCGTCGGCCTGGTCGTGCACGCGCGAGCGGCCGAACAGGAGGCAGGCGGCGATGGTGACGACCACCGATGCGACGACGATGACGAACGCGATCCACATGAGGTCCATCTCCCCACAGAGGGACACCGTTTGACCACCAACACCACGCTTCTCGGCAGTTTGGGACGCCCATCAAGAGCAACCGAGGTTGATCAAGGCCACCGCTGGTCCACATGGGAGCGCTAACAGGAACCCGTTGGACACGAATAGGAGAACCGCGGGCCGACCGTCCTCAACGGAAAGTGAGGACGCCTTGATCAACGACCGGTGACAAGGCCGCCGAACCGTGTCAACCTGTGCGCCGGCCCCGACCGGAAGGCGTCGCATGCGCGTACCGATCCTCATCGCCGTCGTTCTGCTGATTCCGCTGCTCACCCCTGGCCCGGTCGCCGCGGCCGAGGTGTGGCGCACCCAGTTCGACGAGGCGGTGTACGGAGACGTCACGATCGTCGGCAACACCGTCCTGACCTGCCCGACGCCCGAGCAGGCAGGCCCCACCCCCAAGTATCCGCCGCAGTCCTGTGTGGACGCGCTGAACCGCAAGGGTCACGGGCCCGCGGCGCTGAACAACGGCCACCGCATGTCTTGGACCGACGTGGACAGCGACCCGGCGACGTTCAACTCGTCCAGCGCCCAGTTCATTCTCCCGGACAAGGCCACGATCGCCTTCGCCAAGCTGGGCTGGGCCGGCAGCGCGACCTGCCACGACAGCACCGAACCGCCCGGCAAGCCGCAGGACCCCGTCAGCCTCAACGGTATCCGCGTCAGCCCCGACCGGTTCGTCAGCGACCCACCGGACGACCTCGCGCACACCGACACCACCTTCTACAGCGCCGAAGCCGACGTCACCACAATGATCAGGAGCGGCACCGTCACCGTCGGCAACGTCTGGGCGCCCCAAGGGTTCGACTGCTTCGGCGGCTGGTCGCTGACCGTCGTCTGGAGGTTCCCCGGCCCCACCACCGCTGCCCCTGCCAAGCGTCACGTCTCGGTGCACGGCGGCCACGTCCGGCTCCCCACGAAGCTCCCGGTCCTGACCACCCCGATCGCCCCGACGCACCCGGCCGGCGGGGTCATCCGCATGGGCATCACCGCGTACGAGGGCGACTGGGCCACCGACGGCGACCAGATGCTGGTCGACGACGCCTCGATCGGCGGCCGGAACGCCTTCGTCTCGCAGGCCCAAGGCTCTCTGCAACCCAACTCTCCCAACAACATGAGCGTCGACGCCCGCACGTTCACGATCAACGAGGACGTGCTGAGGCCAGGCTCCAGGAGCGCTGAGCTGACGTTCCGCAGGGCCGAGGACGCCTTCCTGGTCCAGAGCATCGCCTGGTCGTTCCCGCTCCCCGAACTGACCCTGGGCGTCGACCCGGAACAACCGGCCGCTCACCCGAAGGACAACGTCACCCAGACCGCGACCGTCACCAACACCGGCGACGCCCCGGCAGCGGACGTGTTGGTGTGCGGCCAGAAAATCGGCACAATCGCACCGAGATCGAAAGCCACCCGCACCTGCACGTCGCAAGCACCCGAAGACGACTACCAGATCACTGTCACCGCAAACGCCACCAGCCTCGCCGGTGACGAACTCACCGCCCAGAAGACCGCAAAGGTGGACGTTCTCCATCCGGCATTGCGCGCAACGACGCCAACCGAACCGATGACCTCACTCCCCGGGCAAAACGTCAAATTCTCAACAACTGTCACCAACACCGGCGACACCCCGTTGTTCGACCTCAACGCGCGCACAGCCATCACCGGCTGCACCCCAATGCAAGGCCAACTCGATCCCGGTGCCACCTCCACCGTGGACTGCACCGCCCCTGCAGGCGACGAGACCGGCACCCTCACGTCCACCGTCGCCGCCACCGACAAGATCGGCGGCAAGGTGGAGGCGAGCGCGTCCGTGCAGGTCAGGGTGATCTACCCGAGGCTGACCATCACCGCGCTGTGGTCGAAGGACCGCGCCGCGGACGGCGAGCTCGTCACGGTCACCATCACGGTCGCAAACCCGTCCGACCTGCCGATCAAGGACGTGACGGTGGACGGCGAACCCGCAGCGTGCCGCCGGACGTTCCCGGAACTGCGGCCGGGAGAACGTCTCACCTACACCTGCCAGGTCACGGCCCCGGTGAATTCTCGGTTGACGGTGTCCGGTGCCGGAGCGGGCCAGGCCATCAGCGAGAGCGCCGTTGTTCGAATCGAATCGACCGCCGTTGCACTGCCTCCGGACCCGCGACAGCCCCAGTCGCGGACTGACGATCCGGCGCCTCCACGCCCGGTCGCGCACGTTCAGCAAGTGTCGAAACCAGCGGTCGGTGGCGTCACCGCGGTAATCGGCGTGATCGGCATGGTGATCGTCGCGAGCGCGTTTTCCGGGCTCGGCAAGCGTTAACTCCCTGAAAAACGTCACAATCCCCTTTTGGAGACGGACGTGTTCCTCTAGCCCGGAATGCGGTAGAAGGACCTCATGGAGATCACCGCCTTCCTGGACCGCAAGCTCGCCCGCCGGTTCCGAACGTACGACTCGGACGGCGACGGGTTCATCGGGCGCGAGAACTTCACACAGGCGGGAGAGCGCACCACCAAGGCGTTCGGGCTGGCCGACGACGACCCGAAGGCCGTCCGGTTCCACGCCATGCTGGCCGGGCTGTGGGAGCAGTTCCACGCCGCGACGGACCAGGACCAGAACGGGCGGATCAGCCTGGAGGAGTACAAGAAGGCGTTCGCGAACGGGCTGCTGGAGACGCCGGAGTCGTTCGACGAGGGGTACGTGCCGTTCCTCGACGTGGTGATGGCGATCGCGGACGAGGACGGCGACGGCAAGCTGACCGTCGACGAGCACATCACGTGGACTGGCGCGCTGCTGAACCTCTCGGAGGCGGACGCGCGGATGATCCACGACATCCTGTCCGACGACGACGGGTTGATGTCCACCAGTGCACTCCTGGAGGCGATCCGCGAGTTCTACTTCTCCGAGGATCCCGCGGCGGCCGGCAACTGGCTGCTGGGTTCGCTTGACTGACATGCTGCTGAAAACGCTGCAGGAGTACGCGGCGCGCGCCCAGCCGGCCGCGCACGTGCAAGAGGCCGGCGGCTGGTGGTTGCGGCACTCCCCCGGCGACGCCTGGTGGGTGAGCGCGGTGCTGCCGCACGACCGCGAGGACCGGGTCGCGCTGGCCGAGGAGTTCTGCGCCGAACGCGGATCCGGGGCGCGGTTCCAGATCACGCCGGGCGTGTGCGCGGACGACCTCGACGCGCAGCTGGACGAGCGCGGCTACTCGCGCGGCCACGACATGTCGCTGCAGATCGCCTCGACCGCCGAGGTGCTCAGGCAGTCCCACGCAGACGCCGGAGAGGTGAGCGCGCGGCCGACCGACGAGTGGCTGGCGGCGTGGCAGGCGGTGACGACACGGGACGTCAGCGCCGAGCGCGACCTGCTCAGCCGGGTCGAGCACCCGAGCGCGTACGCGTACGCCGAGGTCGACGGCGAGGTGGTGGCCGTGGGACGTGCGGTGGCCGAGCAGGGCTGGGCCGGTGTGTTCGGGATGGCGACGTTGCCGCACGCACGGGGTCAGGGCGCCGCGCGGTCCGTGCTCGCCGCACTGGCCTCATGGGCGGCCGCGAGAGAGGCCAACCACCTGTACCTGCAGATGGAGAAGGCGAACTCCACGGCGTTCAGGCTGTACGAACGGACCGGGTTCCGCGAGGTCTGCACCTACCACTACCGCATTCGCGCGTAACCGATCACGAATGAAGAAGCGCGAAACCGGGGTGCCGGAGTTAGCTTTGCGCCATGACGCATGATGCCGACACCCACGATCTGATCCGCGTGCAGGGCGCGCGGGTGAACAACCTGCGCGACGTCGACGTCGAGATCCCGAAGCGGCGCCTGACGGTCTTCACCGGCGTGTCCGGATCCGGCAAGAGCTCACTGGTGTTCGGCACCATCGCCGCGGAGTCGCAGAGGCTGATCAACGAGACCTACAGCGCGTTCATCCAGGGCTTCATGCCGACCCTGCCGCGCCCCGAGGTGTACCTGTTGGAGGGCATCACCACGGCGATCCTGGTCGACCAGCAGCGGATGGGCGCCGACCCGCGCTCCACCGTCGGCACCGCGACCGACGTGAACGCGATGCTGAGAATCCTGTACAGCCGCCTTGGCACGCCGCACATCGGCGGCCCGCAGGCGTTCTCGTTCAACGTGGCCTCGATCTCCGGCGCGGGTGCCGTGACGATCGAGAAGGCGGGCCAGAAGGTCAAGGAGCGCCGCGAGTTCTCCATCACCGGCGGCATGTGCCCGCGCTGCGAGGGCCGCGGCCAGATCTCCGACATCGACCTCACCGAGGTCTACGACGAGTCGAAGTCGATCCTCGAGGGCGCGATCAAGGTGCCCGGCTACAGCGTCGACAGCCAGTGGACCGTGCAGGTCTTCGCGCAGTCCGGGTTCTTGGACCCGGCCAAGCCGATCCGCAAGTACACCAAGAGGGAGCTGCACGACTTCCTCTACAAGGACCCGGTGAAGGTCAAGGTCAACGGCATCAACCTGACCTACGAGGGCCTGATCCCGAAGCTGCAGAAGTCCATGCTGTCCAGGGACCGCGAGGCGCTGCAGCCGCACATCCGCGCGTTCGTCGACCGCGCCGCCACGTTCGGCACCTGCCCCGACTGCGGCGGGACGCGCCTGACCGAGGCCGCCCGGTCGTCCAAGATCAAGGGTGTGTCGATCGCCGACCTGTGCGACATGCAGATCACCGACCTGGCCGACTGGATCCGTTCGGTGAAGGACAAGGGCGTGGCGCCGCTGGTGGACAAGCTCGCGCACACGCTGGACTCGTTCGTGGAGATCGGCCTCGGGTACCTGTCGCTGAACCGTCCCGCTGGGACGTTGTCCGGTGGCGAGGCGCAGCGCGTGAAGATGATCCGGCACCTCGGATCCGCGCTGACCGACGTGACGTACGTGTTCGACGAGCCCACCATCGGGCTGCACCCGCACGACATCGAGCGCATGAACAACCTGCTGATTCGCTTGCGGGACAAGGGCAACACCGTTCTCGTCGTCGAGCACAAGCCCGAGACGATCGCGATCGCGGACCACATCGTCGACCTCGGACCCGGCGCCGGTCGCAACGGCGGCACGATCTGCTTCGAGGGGACGCTCGCCGGGCTGCGCAAGAGCGGCACGGTGACCGGGCGTCACCTGGACGACCGGGCGTCGCTGAAGTCCGAGGTGCGCGCCAGGACCGGCGTGCTGGAGATCCGGGGCGCGGCCAAGAACAACCTGCGTGACGTGGACGTCGACATCCCGCTGGGTGTGCTGACCGTGGTCACCGGTGTGGCGGGCTCGGGCAAGTCGTCCCTGATCCACCAGTCGATGCCGAAGGACTCCGGCGCGATCGTGGTCGACCAGACGCCGATCAAGGGCTCGCGGCGGTCCAACCCCGCGACCTACACCGGCCTGCTGGAGCCGATCCGCAAGGCGTTCGCCAAGGCCAACGGCGTGAAGCCCGCCCTGTTCAGCGCGAACTCCGAGGGCGCGTGCCCGAACTGCAACGGCGCGGGCGTGGTGTTCACCGACCTCGGCATCATGGCGACGATCGAGTCCCCCTGCGACGTGTGCGAGGGCAAGCGGTTCGACCAGGCGGTGCTGGAGTTCAAGTTCGGCGGCAAGGACATCTCCGAAGTGCTGGCGATGCCGGTGGCCGAGGCGGTCGAGTTCTTCGGCGCGGGTGAGGCTCGAACGCCCGCCGCGCACGCGATCCTGTCGCGGCTGGCCGACGTCGGTCTGGGCTACCTGTCGCTGGGGCAGCCGCTGACCACGCTGTCCGGTGGTGAGCGTCAGCGCCTGAAGCTGGCCACGCACATGGCCGACAAGGGCGGCATCTACGTCCTGGACGAACCGACGACCGGCCTGCACCTGGCCGACGTCGAGCAGCTGCTCGGGTTGCTGGACCGGCTCGTCGAGTCGGGCAAGTCGGTGATCGTGATCGAGCACCACCAGGCCGTGATGGCGCACGCCGACTGGATCATCGATCTCGGTCCCGGTGCAGGTCACGACGGTGGCAAGGTCGTGTTCGAGGGCACGCCCGCCGACCTGGTGGCCGACCGGTCGACGCTGACCGGCGAGCACCTGGCGGACTACGTTGGTGCCCCGGCCAGCAGGAAGAAGCGCTGACGGGGTAACAAGGGGGCATGCAGATCTCGCCTTTCCTGGACCGCAAGCTCACCCGCAGGTTCGAAACCTACGACAGCGACCAGGACGGGTTCATCCAGCGCTCCGACTTCGAACGGGCAGGGTCGCGGACCACCGCGGCCTTCAGCCTGGGCGACGACGACCGCCGGGCGAGGCGGTTCCACGAGCATCTGCTGGGCGTGTGGGACCACCTCTCCGCCATGACCGACACCAACGACGACGGCCGGATCAGCCTCACCGAGTACAAGCTGGCGTTCACCCGGCGGCTGCTGGAGCGGCCGGAGTCGTTCGACGATAGCTACATGCCGTTCCTCGACGCGTTGATGGCCGTCGCCGACCAGGACGGCGACGGCCACCTCGGCGTGGACGAGTACGTGCGGTGGTCAGGGGCGTTGATGAACCTGCCCCCGGCCGACGCGCGGATCGTCCACTCGCGGCTCGATCACGACGGTGACGGTCTGGTCGGCACCGAGGATCTGCTGGCCGCGATCAGGGCGTACTACTTCTCGGAGGACCTGGACGGTCCGGGTGCGTGGCTGTTCGGCCCGCTGGACTGACGGCGTTCGACTTCCAGGCGGAAGTCGCCGCGGGCCCTCGCGTCGAGGGCCAGCGGCAGCCGGATCCGGCCAGAGTCGACCAGACGTTTCACCGCTGACCGGCTCAGCCCGAACCCGGCCATCAGCAGCTTTTCGACCCGGATCGGCGCCGGCAGCTCGAACCTGACGATCACGTCCAGCGGTTCCGCGGCCTTCTCGATCTCGTAGAACGGCAGGTCGGTCTCCAGCGCCCACGTGCCGGTCCAGTCGAGCCGGCGCTGTGCGTGGACCAACTCGCGCACGATCGCCGGGTCGTTCTCCTCGAACCGCACCAGCCGGTCGTGGTCGAGCGCGGAGACGTGAACCCGTTCGTGGACAGGGATTTTCGACGTGCGGTCGCACCGCTCGCAGCCGATCAGCAACCAGACGTCGAGCTGCTTGCCGTTGGCGTTGACGCGGATCTTGCCGGTCGCGTGGTGACGAGTGTGCCCGCAGGAGACGCAGGTCTTGACGATGGCGGGCAGTCCGAGCTCGCGGACGACCCAGATCGACTTGTTTTCGGCATGGCGAAGAGAGCTCATGTGATTCGGTGATTCCCCAGGAGTCAGTGGGTGTGCGGAAAAACCCGCACCGTCCACACAGGTGCGGGTGAGCTGCTCACTGGGTCAGGACCACATGGACGTCACAATGGCCAACCGCCGGGTTGGCGTGCAACGCAATTTCGAGCCGTCAGAACCTCTGCTCGATCTCCTTCACGGCCTCGGCCGCGATCTCCGCCGCGGCCTGGCGCGGCGAGGGTGCGTCGATGATCTTGCCGACCAGGCGGCGCATGTTCGTGCCGATCTTCGCGAACGCCGACTCCGCGGTGGCCTCGACGTCGCCGAACAACGTCCACCACCACCAGGAGTTGGTCGCGGAGTTCGCCACCACGTCCGGGATGACCAGCGCGTCGATCATCTCCTCGGCCTCTCTGGTCACGGGCATGTTGGCGGCTTCGACGATCAGCCTGGCGCGCACCGCCGCCGCGTTGTCCGCGTTGATGGCGTACGACGTCGCTGCCGGCACCAGGACGTCCGCCTGGACGTCGAGCCACTTGTCGCGCGCGAGCTGGAGGTCTTGCGGGCGCAGCTTCGTGCGGTCGATGGCGCCGTGCGCGTCCCGGGACAGCAAAAGGGTTTCCACGTCGAGCCCGTCAGGGTTGGCTACGACACCATGGACATCAGCGAGTCCGACGATCCTGACGCCGGCGCGGGCGAGGTAGCGGGCCGTGGCGCCGCCCATCGAGCCGAAGCCCTGGACGAACGCGGTGGGGTTCGGCAGGTTCAGGTGTTCGATGCCGGCCAGCGCCGCCTCCGCGACGCCGTAGCCGCCGACCAGTTCGTCCAGGCTGACACCGTCGACGTCGACCGCGAAGGCGTCCGCGAGGCGTTGGCGGGCCTTCTGCTCGTCGTCCAGCAGCGGGTACACGGCCTGGATCGACGACTGCAGGCCGATCTTCTCAATGGCCGTGTCGATCGTGGACTGACGCAGCCCGAGGTCCTCCCCCATCGTCCAGAACCGCTCGATGTAGGGCGACATGGCGAACAGGTACGCCGTCAGGACCTCCTCGGCCCTCGGGTCGTACGGGTCGAAGTCGATGCCGCCCTTCGCGCCCCCGAGCGGCACGTAGCGCGCGCCGGGGTCGTAGTTGAGGGCCTCCTTCGCGGTCATCCCCTCGGCCAGTCCGCGCACCTCGTCGAGGGTGCAGCCGGCCCGCATGCGCAGTCCGCCGCTGCTCACGCCGCGCACGAGACGGTCGATGACGAGGTAACCGCGCGCTGCGGTGGCCGGGTCGGTCCAGGTGACCTGGAGATAACTCATCGAACACACCTCTTGACTTCAGCGTATGACCGCGGTCACATGGTCCACCGATAACTGACTGACGACTCAGTTAACCATCTGGAGGGCCCAGTGAGCGAGGTACAGCCTCTCAGCGGCAACTGGCTCAGCGAACGAACACACCTGCGCAAGTCACTCCGCCGGGTGGATGTCACGTTCTACCTGCTCTGCACCCTCGTCGGCCTGGACACGATCGGCAGCGTCGCCGCCAACGGGCCCCAGGGCCTCGTCTGGATGGTGATCCTGGCGGTGGTGTTCTTCCTGCCGTACGGGTTCCTGACCACCGAACTGGGCACGGCGTTCCCGGTCGAGGGCGGGCCCTACGTGTGGACCAAGCTCGCGTTCGGCCGTCTCGCGGCCGGGGTGAACCAGGTCCTCTACTGGCTGTCCAACCCGCTGTGGATGGGCGGCACGCTGGCGATCATCGCGGTGACGACGTTCGAGACGTTCTTCCTGCCCTTGGGGATGGTCGGCAAGCACATCGCGGGCCTCGCGTTCATCTGGATCGGCGTTCTCGCCGTCGCCGCGTCGCTGCGGATCGGCAAGTGGGTGCCGATCGCGGGCGCGTTCGCTCGGATCGTGCTGCTGGGCTTCTTCACGATCTCCGTCGTGGTCTACGCCGTGAAGAACGGCGTGCAACCGTTGTCCGGCGGGGACTTCGTACCGACGTGGGCGGGGTTCGTGGCGCTGGTACCCGTGCTGATCTTCAACTACGTCGGGTTCGAGCTGCCCTCGGCCGCGACGGAGGAGATGACCGAACCGCAGAAGACCGTGCCGTTCGCGATCCTGCGGGCGGGCATCGCGTCGTTCCTGCTCTACGGCGGACCGATTCTCGGGATTCTGCTGGTGGTTCCGGCCTCCCGGATCCAGGGGCTGGGCGGGTTCATCGACGCCGCCAAGCAGGTGCTGACCGTGTACGGCGGTTCGGTGGCCGAGGACGGCACGGTGACTTTGACCGGCGCGGGCGCGGTGCTCGGTTCGATCTGCGCGGCCGGGTTGATCATCGGCGTGCTGACGTCCGGTGTCTCGTGGGCGATCGGCGCGCACCGGGCGCAGGCGGTGGCGTGTGCGGACGGCGCCGGGCCCGCGTACCTGGGGCGGCTGTCCTCTCGCTACGGCACGCCTCTGCGCGTGAACGTCCTTTCCGGACTGCTGGCTTCCGTCGTGCTGGTGACGGCGTTGAACCTGACGGGCGGCGACTCCGAGAAGTACTTCACCGCCGGGCTGGCGCTGGTGATCTCGACGACGTTCATCAGCTACCTGCTGACGTTCCCGTCGATGCTGGTGCTGCGTCGTAAGCTGCCTGACGCCGCTCGACCGTTCCGCGCTCCTTTTGCCTTGCTGACAACGGTTCTGACGACCGGGCTGGTGGCGTTCACCGTGGTCGTGCTGATCTGGCCGCTGGAGCTGCCTTCGGCGTTCGCGGGTGAGCGGACTGCCTACACGTTGTCGCAGGTGGTGCCGTTGCTGATCGTGATCGGTATCGGGTTCCTGTTCTACGCGCTCGGGGCGCCTACGCGGGCGTTGGACCGGGAACTGGAGCGGGACTTCATTTCGACATCTGCTTGACCTCCGCCCCCTCGTGAACAAGGGGGGTCCTACGGCTCGCGCCGAGGGATTTCTGTTTCGCCGCCGACTGCCCGCCCGGAGTGTTCCGTTGAGGTCTTACACCGGCTCCACAGACAGACACCGCCAGCCCGGCGGCCAAGATGTTGTGCGCCGCATTCAAGTCCCGATCATGGATCGCACCGCAGCCACAAGTCCACACACGCACGCGCAACGGCATCGACGCCGCCAGTGCGCCGCAGGCCGAGCACAGTTTGGACGACGGGAACCAGCGATCCACGGTGATCACGTCCCGCCCATACCACCGTGCCTTGTACTCGAGCAGTTGCCGAAACTGCCGCCAGCCCGCATCACCGATCGCACGAGCCAAGCGCCGGTTGCCCATCATGTTCGACACGGCAAGATCCTCGATCACGAGCGTTTGGTTCTCACGCACGAGCCGAGTAGTAATCTTGTGCAGGAAGTCAACACGCCGGTCGGCGATCCGAGCATGCACGCGAGCGACCTTGACTCGCGCCTTGTCCCGGTTACTACTGCCCTTCTGCTTGCGACACAACGACCGCTGAGCCCTGGCCAGAGCTAGTCGGTCGCGGCGCTCGGGCCGGCGATTGCCGATCTTCTCGCCGGTCGAGAGCACCAGCAGATGGTCGAGGCCGACGTCGATGCCCACCGCCGCATTGGTGGCGGGCAAAGGCTTTACTGCGGGATCTTCGCACAGCAAGGACACGAACCAGCGCCCCGCCGGATCCCGCGACACGGTCACCGTGGACGGTGTCGCACCCTCTGGTAGCGGCCGGGACCAGCGGATGTCCAGCGGCTCAGCCATCTTCGCCAGTGTCAAAGCCCCGTCACGCCATCGGAACGCCGAACGCGTGTACTCCGCCGAGGCACGCGATTTCTTCCGGGACTTGAACCGCGGATGTCGGCTACGCCTGGCGAAAAAGTGAGAGAAGGCCATCTGCAAATGCCGCAAGGCCTGCTGCAGCGGCACCGACGACACCTCGTTGAGGAACGCCAGTTCCTCGGTGCGTTTCCACGCAGTCAGCAACACTGACGTAGCCTCGTAGCCGACTCGTTCCCCGCGCAACGTCCACGCCTCCGCGCGGGCCTGCAAGGCCAGGTTGTACACCTTGCGGACACACCCGAACGTGCGCAACAACTCCGCCGCCTGCGTATCGGTCGGATAGAAGCGGAACTTGAACGACCGCTTCACCTGCCCGCCCATGTCTGCAACCTATCAGTCCACTGTGGAACTCGGTGCAACCGGGCAGCGGATGCAGTATCAGCTAGGAGGACATCTGCATGAGGAACTCCGCGTTGCTCCGGGTCTTGCGCAGTCCTTCGAGAAGCACGTCGATCTCGCGGTCCGCCATGGCCCGGCGCATCGTGTCCGTGATGGCGAGTTCCTGCGGGGAGACCAGCAGTTCCGCCTTGCGGGTGCTGGACTGGTGGAGGTCGACCGCGGGGTAGACCCTCTTCTGGGCCGCCTTGCGATCGAGCTTCAGTTCGGCGTTGCCGGTGCTCTTGAGCTCTTCGAAGATCACCGTGTCGGCCAGCGACCCGGTCTCGACGAGGGCGGTGGCGAAGATCGTGAGGCTGCCGCCTTCCTCGATGTTGCGGGCGGCACCGAGGAACTGCTTCGGCGGCGTGAGCGCGCTGGAGTCGATGCCACCGCTGAGAATGCGGCCGCCGTTCGGTGCGGCGAGGTTGTAGGCACGGCCGAGGCGCGTGAGCGAGTCGAGCAGGATCACGACGTCCTGGCCGTCCTCGACGAGCCGCTTGGCCCGTTCCACGGCCAGTTCGGCGACTCGGACGTGCTCCCTGGGGTGCTCGTCGAACGTCGAGGTGAACATCTCGCCCGGGATCGTGGTGCGCATGTCGGTGACCTCTTCCGGCCGTTCGCCGACGAGCGTGACGATCAGGTGGACTTCGGGGTTGTTCTTGGCGATCGCCGCGGCGATCTGCTGCAGCACGATGGTCTTGCCGGCCTTGGGAGGCGCCACGATGAGCGCCCGCTGCCCCTTTCCGATGGGCATGACCAGGTCGATCGTGCGGCTGGTGAGCTCGTCGGGGTCGTGCTCGAGCCGCAGCCGTTCGTTGGGGTAGAGCGGCGTCAGGTCCGCGAACCTGGGCCGTTTGTGCGGCTTGCGCCCGTTGACGGTGTCGACGCTGACCAGCTTGCCGTCCTCGGCCTGTCCGCTGATCTGGTCACCTCGCCTCAGGTCGTGTTGCTTGACGAGGTTTTGCGGTACGACTGGACCGTCGACGAGCGAGGCCTTGTTGTTTCGGATGTCGAGTACACCGATGTGCATTGGTGACTGTCCTTTCGGGAGGGTTTGAGAGTGTTGGTGGTGGGGATAGACTTCGGCACCCTGTCGGCGCGGGCCGTGGTGGTCCGCGTGTCCGATGGAGCCGAGCTGGGCAGCGCTTCCCGTGAGTACGCCCACGGAGTGCTGGAACCCGAGCCGCAGTGGGCACTTCAGGTGCCGTCCGACTACGTGGACGCCCTGAGTTGTGTGCCCGAGGCCCTTGCCGCGGCCGGTGCCTCCGCTGCCGACGTGATCGGCATAGGCACCGACTTCACCGCCAGCACCGTGCTTCCGGTGCAGGCGGACGGCACCCCGCTGGAGTCCTCGTCTCCCCACGCCCTGGCGAAACTCTGGCGCCACCACGCGGCTTCTTCGCAGGCCGCGCGCTTCAACGCCGTGTTCGCTTCGGAGCAGTGGATGGAGATGTACGGAGGACTGACCTCAGCGGAGTGGGAGTTCCCCAAAGCGCTGCAGGTGCTCGAAGAGGCACCTGATGTCTACGCCCAGATGAGATACTGGGTTGAAGCCGCTGACTGGATTGTCTGGCAGCTGACCGGAACCTATGTGCGAAACGCTTGCACCGCCGGTTACAAGGGACTGTACCAGTCCGGCTACCCGTCGCAATCCCTTTTGGCACAACTGCACCCGAACTTCGGTTCCTTCGCAGCTCAGAAGCTCGACGCGCCGATCGTGCCGTTGGGCACACGCGCCGGCGGTCTGTCCGCTTCCGGCGCCGCGCTGACAGGCCTGCTGGAAGGCACCCCTGTCGCCTGCGGAGTGATCGACGCCCACGCCACCGTCGCGGCGGCCGGCGCGGCCTCGCCAGGTCAACTGGTGGCCGTGATGGGCACTTCGACGTGCCACATGATGGTGGGCTCCTCGCTGCGTCCCGTGCCCGGCATGTGCGGCGTCGTGGACGGCGGCATAGTCCCAGGCCACTGGGGCTATGAGGCGGGCCAGAGCGGTGCCGGTTCGATCCTCGCCTGGTACGTGGAACATCAGGTGCCCGCGTCTTATTCCGCCAGGGCTGCGGATGAGGGCATCTCGGTCCACACGCTGCTCTCGCGCCTCGGTGACGACCGCCCGGTGGGCTCACACGGCCTGGTCGCCCTGGACTGGCACGACGGCAACCGCTCCCTCCTGGTCGACCACGCGCTGTCCGGTCTCGTGCTGGGCCAGACCCTCGCCACCCGTGCCGAAGACGTGTATCGAGCCTTGATGGAAGCCACCGCGTTCGGCACGCGCACGATCGTCACCGCGTTCCGCTCCGCCGGCCTGCCCGTGGAGTCGTTCGTGGCGGCGGGCGGCCTGACGCAAAACCCGGTGCTCATGCAGATCTACGCCGACGTCCTGGGCATGCCGGTGTCTCTGATCGGCTCCTCGGAGGGCGCCGCCCTGGGTGCCGCGATCCACGGAGCCGTCGCCGCGGGCGCGTACCCATCGATCTCGGATGCCTCCGTTGCCATGGGTTCAGTGCGCCGCGACGTCTACTCCCCCTCGCCTTCAAGGGTTTCCGACTACACCCGCTTGTACGCCGAGTACGTCTCGCTGCACGACTACTTCGGACGCGGCGGCAACTCCGTCATGCACCGCCTGCGCTCGTTCAACACTTCTTCCACTGCAGGCGGAACGTCGTGCTGACACTGGAGTCCGTCGAGTCCATCGTCATGAAACTCGTGGCAGCACCCTTGCCGGTGACCTTCAGCTCCGCTTCGATCGTGAGCGGCTTCTTGTCCTTGCAAGGTCCGTGCGCCACCGAATCAGGCTTGTCCGTCACCTGCCAGTTGTCACTCATCGGCCCTTGATACGTGTGCATGCTGTGCCGCGTCGGAAATCCGGGGAAGTGGTAACTGTTGCGCTCAACGCCTCGCGCCCCGTCCGTCAGGTTGGCGAACCCGCGGTAATCCGTAGCGGCGATCCCGTACGCATACCCGGCCGCGTGATTGAGCTTCAGCTCGATCGTGCAACTCTTCTTCGCCTCGCTACCCCTGGCCTGCACCAGGAAGTCGCTGTAGGTCACCGTGAACGCCTCGTTGTCCTCCGACATCGCCACGTTCGTCGTCCCCAGCGGACATCCCGTGCCGCCCACGCTCACCACCTCAACCGTGACCGGTCCAGGTGGGACAACCGCCACCGCCACCAACGCCATCGCCGCCGCCAGCATCGAGGCCTCCTCACATCGTTGCAGGAGAACCTATCGAGCCCCGCAATCACGCGAACGGCTCAGAGCTTTACGAGCAGCGCACGAGCCTCCTCGCGGCAAACGTCGCTCCACTCGGCGAGGTACCGGGCCGCGCGCCGCCGGACGTGCCGAGGCACTTCGGTGTCGAATGCGATCTCCCTCGCCACCACCGCACACCGGTCCCGCAGATCACGCCGGGTCGCGACGATCTCCATCGCGCAGCGCAGCCGCACCAGGGACCCGAGCCGTTTGTCGGCGGTCATCCGGAAGAGCTCGCCGATCGCCTCCTGCGGTGACCACATGTCGATCGACTCGAGCACGTTCAGCTGCTGCAACGGCTTCGCCGCCGGCAGCAGACCTCGCAGGACGTCCAGCATCTCACCGCGGCGGGGCGGCTCGTACCAGCCGAGCTGGTACGCCGCCTCAGCGCGCGTGGTGATCGGCAAGGACTCGTCACGGGCGATCTGGTCGAGCAAGTGCACGGCTTCGGCACGGCCGCGAAGCCCGTAGGCGGCCAGATCGCGGGCGGACCGCCAGCGCAGTGCCGGCCGGGCGGACCGGTCAGCGGCGATCGAGGCCAGCGTCCGCGCAGCCGCCGCACGATCGTCGACGGTGCAGGCGTCGAGACGGTCAGCCGCTCGCGCACGCTGGGCCGCCGGCGCCCGAGTGTCGTCGCGAATGGCCCTGAGCTCGTCCAAGGCATCGGCGTACCAGAGCTCGTCGACTCGGTCACGCCACGACGCTTCCCGGTCGCACAGCAGAAAGTCCCGCACCGACGGCGTCTTGCTGAGTTTGCCGATGACCAGAGCGGCGGCCCTGCGCTCCCGCGGATCTCGTGTCTCGTCCAGGACGATCTTCCGCGCACTCTCGTGCACCTGAGGCCACGCACCGAGCAACGCGACTCTGGAGAGTGCGTCATCCGACCCGTCCGACAGGAGGAACGCGCGTGCCTCCTCGACGTGGCGTGGCGAGACGGCTGCCAGCTCGACCGCGGCTTCTCTGCGTTCCCGGATGCGGATCTCCGGCGCGTGCAGCACCTCCCGCGCCACCTGCTCGGCCTTCTCCCGCAAAGCCTTGTTCCAGCGGGCACTTCGTCCCGGTATGCGGCGGGCGATTGACGCCGAATGGTCCATCAGCAAGATCAGGTCGAGTCCCGCGCGCTGTGCTGGAGGCACCAGAGCGACAAGGTCTTGCCGTCTGCCGTCATGGGTCTCCGGATCGTGCACCAGTCCGGTGAGCAGGCGAGTCAGGCGAGGCGGGCAGGCGGTGCCGAAGAACGTGGCGAGAGCCACAGCCGCAGTCGCGCGGTCCCCTGAGGTCCGCTGTGGATCTTCCGCGAATCCGAAGAGCGCCTCCGTCGACTCGACGAAACACGTGCGATCCAGCCAGTACAACCTCTTCGCGGCCTCAGACCGTGTTGCGATCGGCAGTCTCGGATCGCCCAGCGCGGTGCGAAGGTAGGTGATCGCCTCCGGATGTGCCCCCGGATCCACCTTCACCAGCAGCCAGCGAAGATGTCCGCTGAAGCCGAACGGCATGTACGGATCAGCTGCCTGCGCTCTCAACACGTCCAGGCCTTCGGCGCCCAGCACGTAGGCCGCGGTCCTGGTGGCCGTCCGGGAGTTGTTCAGGTCCATCGCCAGCGTCTGGAGACGCCGGCGCACGTCCACTCCCATCTTCGCCAGCTCACCGACTACCCGGCGCCACTCCACTGTCGCCATGCTCGCTGCCGCGCGGAAGACCACTTCCACCGCGTTCTCACAGCGAGCAGGGTCGGTTCTGGCGAGTGCCGCCGCGGCCCGAGCCCGCGGTCCCCAGTCCGCGACTTCGTCATCAGCGATGCGCAGGAGCACCGGTTCGGGGACGGGAAACCCGAGCAGGTCCAGTGCTTCTGCCGCAGACCACGACAGCTCGGCGTCGAAAACGTACCTGCCCAGCGCTCTGACGACCTCGTCCGCCAGCAACCGCCGGACACCTCGCCCGCATCCGGTGAACGGGTTCACGGCGACGGGGAAATCGATGATCCAGTCCGCGGCGATGAGCGCACACACGCATTCGGCCCCGGCCCGGACGTAGATAGGCCCGAGATACCGCAGCCCTTCGGCAGCGGACAGGCGCGTTGCGACATCACGCTCGTCATCACGGGCGATGCCGAGCAACACCTCGCCCGCTGCCGCACGGCCGGACGCCGCCGCGGAACCGAAGGCCAGACCGACCTGGGCGGGTGCCTCCGAGTCGCGATGAGCGAGAGCGAGCAGCCTCTCGCACGCCCGTTCCTGCAGCTCCGCCCCGAACTGGCGGAGCACGGACCACGCTTTGACGATCACCTTGGGATCCAGGTCAGTCGTCGCGATGGCCAGCACACGGTCCTTGATCTGCGCGATCAGGTCAGGCGCGCACCTGACCATCTCGTTCGCCAGCCCGAGCCGGTTCTCGGGCTCGATGCTGCGATCCGACAACAGCTCGTCCATCCGGGCAACGGCGCCACGCCGATAGGGCTCACCGAGCCGCGCGAGATACTGCAGCGCGTACGTGTGTTCAAGTCTGGCTGGAGGCACATGTGCGAGCGCGTTCTCGAAGTGGTCGGCCGCCTCGTCCCGGAACGACGGCCCCAGCTCCGCGAGATACGACGCGGCCAGGACGACCTCGCTCCACATCATCGTGCGGTCCGCGAGCACCTGCCGCAGCAGCTCCACCGCGAGCCCACGGTGCCCGATCCTGGCGAGGACAGGTGCGAAGAAGGCGCGGTCGCTCGAGTCCGGGATCTGCACCTCCAGCTCCGCCCGCAACAGACTTCCCGCCGCCGCGCGGTGATCCGGACCGAGTGCGGCCAACGCGGACGCCGCGTTCGCCCTGGCCGACGAACTGTGCTTGCGCGCACGAGCGAAGCCGGCCAGCACCTCCGCCGCCTCCTCGCGCGCGCCGAGCGACGCCATGCCAATGGCCGCGTTCCGCTTGCCCGCGAAGTCGCTCACGGGATCGGTGAGGACGGCGCGGAACACCGCGGCGCAGCGTTCGTGGAACTCGGCGCCGATCTCGACCAGGCCGGTGGCCGCCTCGACAAGATCGGCGGTGTCACCGTCCTCATCGGACAGAAAGTCGTTCAAGCGTGCCACCGCGACCGCACGCGCTTGCGTGCCGAACGCCGAGAGCACGACCGCTGCGGTATGGCAGTCCGCACCGCTCGCCAAGGGGTCCGCCAGCACCGAGCGCAGCCCGCGTTCCGCCGCGGCACGCTCGCCGACGCCGGCCTGCGCGAGTGCCTCGGCCGCGGTCAACCGGTGTTCGACGCGGGCGCTCGCGTCGTCCACTGTGGACCTGAGGAAGGCCAGGGCGGTGGCCGCGTGCGCTCCCCGCACGCGCACGGCCAGTGCCGTGGCGGCCTCCGCCCGCGAGCGCCGAGGGGCCGCCTCGTCGTCCATCAGGTCCCGCAACCACTCGACGAGGCCGTGGTGGTGGGTGGCCCGGCTGGTCTGTTGCAGGATCGGTCCGCTGCGGAACTGCGTCGTCATCGCCCATTGCCGTGCGGTGACCAGGAACTCGTCGACCATCGGCGCGCTCACGGGGAGGTGGCGCGCGAGCAGCCGGGCGGCGAGGAGGTGTTGTTCCGAACCGCCGCCGTGCAGCCACGCGAGCATCCGGTCGGCCTCGGCGGGGTGCAGGTAGGTGTAGTGCAGGAGCACCGCCCGTGCGAACCGGCCCTCCTCCAGGGCTGTGGTGGCGTGCAGGAGCTTGGCGAACGCCCCGTGCTCCGGGTTGAACGGCGCGGGCAGCTCACGGGCCTGCGCGGTGGCGGCCACGTGCTCAGCGAAGCTGTGGTGCAGGAACACCAGGTCGTTGCCGCGTTCGACGAACGGCCCGGTGGCCTTGAGGTTGGCCATCAACTCGTCGGCCGGGGTGTCCCGTAGCCGTGCCCACTCCTCGACCACGTCGATGAGCGAGGTGTCGGCGGCGAGCCGGGTACGGCCGAGGTGTTCGACGAGCGCCACCCGGTAGCACTCGAAGGAGTCCGGCACCTCGCGGGACGACCTGATGTAGTCCAAATAGGACTCGTAGAGCTCGAACTGGTTGCCGGGCAACGGTCGTTGGCCGTACTTCTCGAAGACGATCGCGGCGATCGTGGCGAGCAGCGGCACCTCGACGAGCTCGGACAGGTGCGCCTCGCGGATCTGCTGCAGGAAGCGGTGCGCGAGGTCCTCGTCCTCGAACCACCCCTGCGCGAACCGGTCGATCGACTCCTCGTCGAACGGCTGGAGCTCGTAGCGGGCGGCTCCCGCGCGCTGCAGTGCCGCGAGCGCGCCCCGTTCCGAGGGCCTGGTCGTGAGCACGATGCGGTACGTGGGGCTGGACGCCCACGCGGCCAGCGCGTCGAGGAGCTTCGCGCGTTGCTCGACGTCGGCGACCTCGTCGAGGGCGTCCACGATGAGCAGCCAGCGGCAGCCCGAGACACGGCTGGCGAGCCAGGCCGCATCGACGGGTTCGGTGAGGTAGAGGCCGTACTCGGCGCTCACGCTGTCCGCGAGGGCCCTGGAGAAGCTCGGACCGAGGTGCGCGGCCAGCAACCGCGCGGTGACGCGCAACGGCACCACCGGTTCCTCGATCGGCGGCTCGCTCGTCCGCGCGGACCAATGACTGGCGATCTCCGCGGCGAGCCGCAGCGTGAGCGTGGACTTGCCCTGCCCCGGGCCGCCGATGACGATCAGGTGTTCCTCGGCGTCGAGCGCGGCGCGCAGCGGTTTCGACGGCGGGCGGACCGACACGCGGATCGACGCGACACCCGGCACCTCCACCAGCCGGCCGAACTCGTCGAGCACCGGGCCGGTGCGCAGGTGGTCGGCAGGGCCGTCCTCCACCCCGCTGCTCAGGTCCTGCCGCACGTACACGGCCCCCAGGGACGGCCTGCGGGCACCGCGCAGCTGGTAGGGCGGCGACTTCGCGGCCTGCTCCTGCGCCCACAGCAGCCGCTGGATCTCCACGGGCAGAACCGCTGCCGCCGCCCAGTTCTCCGGCGGCTCGCAGGGCCTCGGCGGGGTCTCCGGTACGGCGCGGTTCAGATAGACGTTGTGGGCCTGGACCACGAAGCCGTGGACGTCACCGGTGGTGTTCAGCGAGCGGTCCTCGTGCGCCATCGGGGGATGATCCCATGGCGAGCTACGTCATTTGCGGACAAAACAAGGACTTATGCGCCTGCCAGGTCGCCCACCACGTGGATGACGGTCGGGCGGTCGGCGGTGAAGGCCTTGCGCAGGGCCGTGGCGAGCTTGTCCTCGTCGTCGACGGTCAGGCCGTGGCAGTTGAGGCCCTTGGCGACCCTCGCGAAGTCGACGCCGGGCAGGTGCACGCCGTGGACTGGGTCGCTGCGGTCGGTCATCTCGCGGCGGATCTCGCCGTAGCCGCCGTTGTCGGCGATGATCACGGGCAGGGGCAGGCGTTCCTGGGCCGCGGTGGCCAGTTCGGGGAGGGTGAACATCACGCCGCCGTCGCCGTGCAGGGCTACTACCTGGCGGTCCGGGGCTCCCATCTTGGCGCCGATGGCCGCTGGGAGGCCGTAGCCGAGCGTGCCGAAGCCGGTGGGGTACAGGAAGCTTGCCGGGCCTTCCAGGGGCAGGTTGGACAAAGTGCCGTAGTAGCAGGCCATTGCGCTGTCGGCGGCGATGATGGCGCCTGGGGACAGGACTTCCTGCATGGCTTCCACCAGTGGGAGCCACGGGGCGCCTTGGGAGCGGGCGTGTTTGCGGAAGAGCTTTTGCCAGCGTTCGGCGCGTTTTGTGGCTTCGGGGGTGGCTTTGCCGTTGCCGAGGCGTTGGTTGAGGGCGGTGACGGTGGCTTGGGCGTCGCCGACGAGGCGGTAGTCCGGGAGGGCGTTGGTGATCATCTGGGCAGGGTCGACGTCGATGCGGATCAGGTCGCCGGCGAACTTCAGCGGGCCGTTCCACAGGTCGGTGGAGGCCAGCTCGGTGCCGATGGCGACGACCACGTCGCACTCGGCCACGAACTCGGCTACGGCCTTGTGGTGCAGGCCCGCGCCGATGGAGAGCTGGTGGCGTTCGGGAAAGGTGCCTTTGCCGTTGGCGGTCGCGACCACCGGGGCGCCGAGGCGTTCGGCCAGGGCGGTGATCTCCTCGGCCGCGCCCTTCGCGCCGCCACCGATGATCAGGCCCGGGCGCGTCGCGGAGTTGAGACGGCCCGCGGCCGCGGCGATGGTGACGGCGTCGGCCGGTGGGTGGGCGACCAGGACCGGGGCGACGTCGATGACCTTGTCGAAGGCGTCGATGAGGTCCAGCGGGATCTCGAGGTGGGCGGGGCGGGGGCGGCCGGATGTCATGTGCGCGAACGCTTGGGCCACGGCGAGCGGGATTTCGGCGACGCTGTGGACGCGGTTCGAGTAGCCGATGACGGCTTCGAGCGCGGCGCTCAGGTGGCGGGCTTCGTGCAGGGTGCCGTTGCCTCGGCCGGGGTGCCGCAGGGGCATTCCCGGTGAGATGAGCAGGACCGGCACGGAGTCGGAGTACGACTGGGTCACCGCGGTCATGGCGTTGAGGACGGCCGGGCCGCTCGTCGTGAGGCAGACGCCGGGTTTGCCGGTGACGCGGGCGTATCCGTCGGCGGCGAAACCGGCTCCCTGCTCGTGGCGCGGCGTGACGGTCTTGATGTCGTGGTCGGCCAGGGCGCGGTAGATGCCGAGGTTGTGGGTGCCGGGGATGCCGAACACCAGCTCGGTGCCGTGGGCGACGAGTGCGCGCACCAGCGCGTCACCCCCGCTGCTGCGAGGAACGGTCATGCTCATGCCACGCGTTGTCCACTCGTATCGTTCAACGTGTCCCCCGAAGGGATGATCAGCGCGTCGACGGCCAGTACGCCGTCCGGGCCCACTCGCACGGGGTTCAGCTCGATCTCGGCCAAGTCCGGCCGGGCTGCGAGCATCTCGGAGATCTGGGCGATCACCTGGGCCAACGCTGTCACGTCCACGGGTTGCGCGCCGCGCGAGCCGGACAGGAGCGGGGCGGAGACGAGGCGTGCCAGCATCTCCCGCGCTGTGGCGGGAGTCACGGGCGCGAGCTCGATCGCGGTGTCCCTGAACAACTCTGCGTGGATGCCGCCCGCCCCAACGAGAATCACTGGGCCGAACGAGTGATCCCGCCGGGCGCCGATGATCAGTTCGACGGTGTTCTCGCGCGTGTCCATCTCTTCGAGGACGTAGGTGCCGGGGCCGAGCCTGGCCTGCATCTCCTCGAACGCCGTGGCGGGGTCGGTGAGGTTGAGCCGCACGCCGCCGTGCTCGCTCTTGTGGGCCAGCCAGTCGGCTTTGAGCGCGTAGGGGCCGTTCAGCGTGGTGGCCTTGACCTCGGCGGCCGTGGTGACGGCGTGGGCCTCGGGAAACCGGACGAACGGCAGGAGTTCGCGGGCGGCGAGATAGCCGGGCCGGTACGGCAGGAATTCGCGGGCCGCAAGATCGCCGGGCTGGTGCGGCAGGAGTTCGCGGGCGGCAAGATCGCCGGGCTGGTGCGGCGGGAGTTCGCGGGCGGCAGGATGGCCGGGCTGGTGCGGCGGGAGTTCGCGGGCGGCAGGATGGCCGGGCTCGTACGGCAGGCTCGCGCAGGGGTCCCCTCCGAAGGGGTCCCCTGATTCAATTCTCCCAGCCAGCACCGACAATTCCGGGCTACTGCCCGAGCCGCTGCCCACGCCGGCGACCACCCGCGAGAGCGCGCCGAGACGTGCCGCGTCACCCAGCGCAGCCACAGCTCGCTCGATCGTGTGCTGCACCGGCACGCCGCCGGCCCGCAAGGTCCGGACGGCCGCCGAGTCCGCGCACATGCTGTGCACGGTGACCAGGACACCCGCTTCCCTTGCCAGGGAACAGATCTCGGCGGCCACCGCGACCTCGGCGAGCTCCAGCGACGGCGTATCCGCTCCGTAGCTGCCGAAGTAACCGGACAACACGACAGTGTCGACCTCGCCTCCACGCACCAGAGCCGAGACCGCGCGGGCGTAGTTCGCCAGGTCCTGCTCCCCCGCTCCGGCGAGGTCCACCGGGTTCCGCGTGGACGCCAGCGCCGGAAGTCCGTCCACAGCGGACAAAGCAGGCACCGAAAGCCCCGCGGCCACGGCGAGATCCGCCGCGATCGCCCCCTGCCCACCGGAGTCGGAGATGATTCCGACCCGACCGCCACGCGGCGTTCCCGACGCCAGGACCGCCCCGAGATCCACCATCGCGGCGGGCGTCGCCACCCGCACCGCACCGGCCCGCCGGCACGCCGCGTCCACAACGTCCAAAGAGGACGTGAGAGCCCCCGTGTGTGAGAGAGCAGCCTCCTGAGCGGCCGACGACGACCCCACCGTCAGCAACATCACGGGCTTCCCGGCCGCACGCAGCTCCGACATCGCCGCGACGATCCCCGGCCCAAAGCTCTCCAGGTACACCCCCACGACCGTCGTCATGTCGTGGGAAACCAAGTCCAGCAACGCTTCCGTCGCCGTCACGTCAGCCTGGTTGCCGACCGACACGAACCGCGACACCCCGATGCCCGACGACGCCGCGAGCCCGGCGATCTCCAGACCGACCTGCCCGCTCTGCGACACCACCCCCAGCGAACCGGGCTGGAACCGCCCCCACGCGAGGTGCAGCGACGTCGCCGCGTCGAACACCCCTAGACAGTTCGGCCCGAGCAAACGGGCTCCGGCGGACCGAATCCGGCTGATCACCCCGTCGTCGATGCCCGAGGTGATCCCGACGAACCCCCGCACCCCGACCGCCAACGCCTCGTCCACCACCGCGGGCACGTGCGCGGCGGGCACGGCGAGCACGACCAGTTCGGGCGCCTCGGCCAGTTCCGAGAGCGACCGCACTGTGGGGTACGAGAGAACCGAGCCACCGCCGTGGTTCACGAGGTGCACCGCACGGCGGTCGAGGCCGGTCAAAGCACCGCGCGCCAGCCAGTGACCCCACTTGGAGGGGTCGTCACTGGCGCCTACGACCGCGACGGACGCGGGGTCGGAGAAGATCATCTCGCACCGAGGCCGCGGGAGATGATGAGGCGCTGGATGTCCGACGTGCCTTCCTCGATCTCCTCGAGCTTGGCGTCGCGCATCCAGCGCTCGACGGGGTATTCACGCGAGTAGCCGTAGCCGCCGAACGTCTGCACCGCGGCGTGCGTGCACCACATCGCGTTCTCGGACCCGACGAGCTTGGCCATCGCCGACTCCTGCGCCACGGCATGGCCCTCGTCGTAGAGCGACGCCGCCCGCACGGTCAGCAGGTGCGAGGTGTCGACGCGCGTGGCCATGTCCGCGAGCCGGAACGCCACCGCCTGGTGCTGGATGATCGGCACGCCGAACTGCTCGCGTTCCCGCGCGTAGTCGGTCGCGAAGTCCAGCGCCGCCCTCGCCAGCCCCGTGGTCGCCGCGCCGATGAGGATGCGCGAGGCGTCGAACGTGCGCATCAGCCCGGCGAACCCCTGCCCCTCCTCGCCGAGCCGGTTCTCCACCGGCACGCGCACGTCGTCGAGGAACACCTCGGCGTTGACGATCGCGCGCTGGCCCATCTTCTGGAACGGCGGCCCGACCTCGAGCCCTGGCGTCTTCCGCGGCACCACGAACGCCGTGACGCCGCGGGATCGCTTGGCCGGGTCCACCGTCGCGAAGATGACGAACGTCTCGGCGTAGGGGGCGTTGGAGATCCAGGTCTTCTGTCCGTTGAGGACATACGAATCGCCCTCGCGCCGCGCCGACGTCTGGATGCTGGCCGCGTCCGACCCGCTGCCGGGCTCGGTGACGGCGACGGCGGTGAGCGGCGGCAGGTCCGTCCCGAGTGGACCGAGGAAGCGTTCCTGCTGCTCTGGCGTGCCGAGGTGCTCGACCGGTGCGCTGAAGAAGCCGTTGGACGTGATCAGGTTGCCGATGCCGATGTCGCCGTGGCACAGCTCCTGCTGCACGAGCACCTGGGTGAGCAGGTCGGTGACGCCCCCGCCGCCGAACTTCTCCGAGATCATGAACGAGGTCAGCCCGAGCTTCGACGCCTTCTCCCACACGTCGAGCGGCGACTCGGTGTCGGCCTCGTCGACGGCGCGCCCGCGCGGACGGATCTCCTTCGCGGCGAACTCCCGGGCCAGCTCGACGAACTGCTCCTGTTCGGCCGTGAGCCGCAGGCCGTCCCTGACGGTCCGCCCCATCTCGCACCCCTAAATTGACTGACGAATCAGTTATTCACGATCCACGGGGCAGCCTAGTTGTGTCAAGACGTATCGGGAGGTGCGCGAACGGGTGATCCCGAAGGCGTACTTTGAGTGTCGTGGAGGTAGTGATCACCTGCGTCGAGACGACCGGTGCCCAGGTGCGGCTGCGCGACTGCGTGGCGTTCGACCAGGACATCACGACGATGTCCGTCGAGTTGAACACGAACGGCCTCGAGGCACGGCGCGGCGTCGAGCTGCTGCTGGACCACGACGGTCTCGCGCGGTTCTTCGAGCGGCTCGCGGACGACTTTCTCGGCTGGGACGACGAACGCACGTGGCGGACGTACGACGAGGAATTCGGGGTGACAGCACGCTTTCACTCACGTGGGCGCGTCGAGTTGCGGTGGAGCCTCGCGGACAACGCGAGCCACGCGTGGTCGGCGAACGTCACGACGTGGATCCACGCGGGCGAGGACATGCGCGACCTCGCGGGCCGGGTGCGCGAGTTGCTCGACGCGCGTTGACTCAGGTGGTCTCGATGCCTCGTACGAACAGCCCTGGCGTCTCGGACGCCGGCTTCTCCCACCGCGTCGCGTAGTGGTCGAGGAAGATCTGACCGACGAGCTCGCCCCGCGTCCGCACGCCGGTCTTGTCGAAAATGGACTTGAAGTGGTCCTGCACGGTGTATGGCGACAGGGACAACGCCTTGGAGATCTCCTTGGTGGAGTGCCCCTGGATGCACTGCATCGCGACCAGTGCCTCGCGGTCGGTCAGCCCGTACGCCAGCGCCACCACGGGTGCGACGTCCTGAGGCGTGGCGGGATGGATGATCACCGCGGTCCGGCCGCCGGGGCCGAGGCGGGTGCCGTAGAGGAGCAGCCAGGTTCCGCCGCGCGTGCGGACACGGGCGCGTGCGGCCAGTTCGAGGGGATCGGTTCCCGGCGGGATGACCCTGGCGCGCGCGGCGACGGCCTGCACGATCTTCGACTCGCTCGGGTGGTCCGGCGCGGGATCCTCGACGAGCTCGCCGATCCAGCGTTCCGCCGCCGCCGAGGTCGACTCGGGTCTGCCGTCGTCGTCGAACACCACCACGCCCGGTCCCCAGTCCACGCGCGGACCGCCGGGCGACGCGGCGATGGTGCGACGCAGGCCGGTGGCGATGGACGACGACAACGCGGACAGCGCCGCCACCTCGGCCTCGGTGAACCACGGCTCGCCCGCGTGGCGCAGGAAGGCTGCCGCTCCCCAGTAGACGCCGTCGGCGACGAGCGAGACGCGCAACTCGTCGCCGAAGCCGAACGCCTCCTGTGAGCGGTGCCTGGCCGAACGGGTGGGGTCGCCGTGGGTGTCGATACCGATCGCCCCCGCGATGCGGCCGCTGTGGGCGAGGAACGACCACTTGTTGACGTCGTCGACGACGTACTCGTGGTAGGCCAGCCAGGAGCCGGAGCAGCCGACGTCGCGGGTGACGGTGCCGGTGAACAGGATCGTGCCGGGGTCGACGGTGTGCCAGCAGTAGGCGTCGAACGGGATGAAGGGCCGCAACGTCTCCGCGACGCCCGCGGTGAAGTCGGCCCAGTTCAGCCGGCTCGCGTCGATGCGCGCGAGGTCGGCACGCATTCGGGGCACCAGCGTCACGGGTCGTGACACTACGCCCGCGCCGCGCCCGCGACACCCCCAGAAATCTGGCTCCCACCTGCGGCGATCACCCAGCGTTCTGGGATGGCGGACGCGACCGCCGGCGCCGCAGGCTCGAACGATGACGACCACTTCCACCGTGACCCCGGACCAGATCTTCCAGCTCGCCCAGGGGTTCATGGCCAGCAAGCACCTGTTCGCCGCCAACGAGCTGGGCCTGTTCGAGGCTCTCGGCGAAGGACCAGCCGACCTCGACGCCCTGGCCGCTCGCACCGGTCTCCCCCGGCGCACGGCACGCATCAGCGCCGACGCCATGGTCGCGCTCGGACTCCTGGAACGCCACGGCGACCGGTACGCGAACACACCGGTGGCCGCGACGTTCCTGTCGGGAGCCACGCCCGCCGATTTCAGACCGCTGCTGAGGTTCTGGGACAAGCTCAGCTATCCGGCGTGGACGGACCTGGCCGGAGCGCTCGGCCGCGGCAAACCCGCGCACGAGATCTTCGAGATCGACGACGATCTCGTCCCCGTCATGTCGGCGGGCATCGACGCCGCCACCGCCGGTGCGTGCCGCGCGCTCCCCCACGTGGCCGGGTTGCCGTCAGGCAGCCGGGTGCTCGACATCGGCGGCGGGACGGGCTCGTGGTCCGCGGCCCTCACGGACGCCGACCCCTCGCTGACCGCGACGGTGTTCGAACTGCCCGAGGTGGCCGCGGTCGCCAGCGAACGGCTGCACTCGCCCCGGATCACCGTGCACGCCGGCGACCTGCTGACCGACGAGCTCCCGGCCGGCCACAACGCCTTCCTGCTGGCCAACGTCCTCCACTACTTCACCCCCGGCACCAACCAGGCGATCCTGCGCAAGATCCGCGCCGCCACCGAGCCGGGAGCACGCCTGCTCCTCGCGGACTTCTGGACCGACCCGACGCACACGCTGCCGTTGCCCGCGGCACTGATGGCCGGGGAGTTCGCGATCCACGTCAACGACGGTGACGTCTACAGCGTCGAGGAAGGTGCCGCGTGGCTCGCCGACTGCGGCTGGTCGTTCAGCGGGCACCTGCCGCTGGCCGGACCGATCAGCCTCGTCACGGCCGAAGCGGTCTGACCCCGGTCAAAACCGGCGCAGTGCCGCGCCGACGATCTCCAGGGCTTCCTGCGGCGTCAGGCCCAATTCCACCGACATCGACGCGTACTGCGCCGCCGCCGCACGAACGCGCTCACGGTTGTTGTCACCGTTCGCGCTCACCACAGTGCCCGCCCGGCCTCGCGTTTCGACGAGGCCGGCCTCCTCCAGCTCACGGTAGGCGCGGGCCACCGTGTTGACCGCCAAACCCAGATCTTTCGCCAATGCGCGCACCGTAGGCAGTTTGGCGCCCACCGGCAGTTCCCGGTTCGAGATGGCGTGGGCGTAGTGCACCCGCACCTGCTCGTACGGCGGTGTGTCCCCGTGGTGGTCGATCTTCACTGCGCCCCATCCTCCCCGGCATGTCACTACCTCTGTATTGACCAACGGAGGAGTGCGGCAGAGGTTGCGGTCAATTCAGCGAAGATTGGTCTGGTCCGCACCCATCTGGACGTAGAGCTTGCGCCAGCCGAGGTCCGCGGGCGTGGCTTCTTTGCCGTCGCAGTAGGACTTCGCGCCGTTCGAGGTGTAGTAGCGCAGGAGGGATAACGAGACGACGGTGTCCCAATTACCTTCGTCGAAGTACTCCTCCCCCGGCTGTTGCTCCTGGTGCTTCATGCAGGAGATGTCGGACTGGTGTTCGTCGTCGAACAAGGCGGTCGAACCGGACGTCGAGCACGCGGTCAGGGCGACAGCGGCGAACAAGAACACAACGAGCTTCTTCATGATCTCTCTCTTCTGTTAACCGGCCAGCGCACGCGTGGCCAGACCGACTCCGACGAGCATCACCAGCGCCGCCGTGCCCAACGGCGTGAAGTCCGCGTACTTGCGGAAACGGGCCAGGCGCGAACCGAAGCGGTCCCTCAAAGACACCAGCAGCAGCCCCGCGGCGGTCAGCGTCGCCGCCATCCCCAGCCCGTAGGCGAACACCAGGACCACGCCGAACCACGTGCGGCCCAGTGCGATCGCGCCGAGCAGCACGACCAGGGCAGACGGCGACGGCACCAGGCCGCCCGCCACGCCCATTCCGACGAGCCCCGCCCGGCGGTGCGCATGACCATGGCCGTGTCCGTGGCCATGACCGTGGTCGTGTCGCATACGACCACGGGACCGCACCGCCGAGCGGAGCAGCACTCCTCCGATCACCGCGACCAGCAGACCGCTCGCCACGCCGAGCCAGCGCAGAACTGACTCGCCGGCGATCACGCTGGACACGCTGAGCAGCAGCCCCAGCACCAAGACCCCCGCCGTGTGGGTGATGGTGACCGTGGCCCCAACGAGGAATGCGTCGCGGCGGGTTCCCCTCGAACCCGCCAGATAGGCGGCCATCACGGTCTTGCCGTGGCCGGGCAACGCCGCGTGCGACGCGCCCAGCACCAGAGACAGCAGGACCGCACCTATCCCGACCACCGGGGTGAGATTACCCACCAGTCCGACGGCCGCCTTCGTGGCTTCTCCCAACACTCCAGGCGGGGTGATGACCGTTCCCTCGCCCGGTTTCGCGACGAACCGCACCGCCCGCACGTCCAAAGGCGACGACAGCAGGTCGGACGGGTACGTGCGCAGCTCGTTCGTGATCGACTCGGCCGGTGCGCCCGACACCGCGACGTCGACACCGGCAACGGTGATCTCGCGCCACCCCGGCTTGTCCTTCAAATACGAGTCGCTGAACGTCACCTCGACCTCGCCCCGCACCGGCAGGAACGCCGTGTACTCGCAGGTCAAGCGCATGGTCGGCAGGCCTGCCTCACCGGGTGGGCGCACGACGTCGGCGTCGCGCACCTCGAACCGCAGCTCCTGCTCGTCGGCCATGGCGTTCAACGACTTCGCGCGTTCGGCGCAGCGCTTGCGGGCGTCGACGAAGTCCCGGTCCTGCAGGGTCGGGATCTCCGCACTGTCCACAACGGACCGCAGCTCGACCCGGTCGGGAAATACCCGCAGCCCGTCGTAGTGGTTCACGCTCAGGTTGCTCAACGGGTGCGCCTGCGCAACCCCGCCCATCAGCAGCATGCCGAACACGACCAGCAGGAACACCCTCATCGCAGACTCCCCAGAATCGCCTCGCGGTGCCGCAGAACCTCCGGGTCCCGCCATCCCAGCGCAACTGCCCTGTCCGAGTACCGCAGGGCTTCCGCGGAACGCTTGTTGGCCTGCAACGCCCACGCCACCGCGTCGGCGGTGAACACGCTCTGCCGCTTCGCCCACTCCTTCTCGGCGAACCTCAACGCCTCGGCGGGATCCCCGTGGTCAGCAGCGATCAAAGCCGCCGTCAGATCGTCGCCACCGAGTGCGCGCAACTGCTGCAACGCGAGGTCGTACTGCGCCCGCGCTTCATCAGGCATGCCCGCCTTGTCCAGCGCCCTGCCGTACTTCACCAGGTAGTCCGGCGACGGCGCCTTCGCCACGAGCCCGCGATAGACCTCGAGCGCCTCCTCGTTGGTCCGCCCCTTCAGCTCGTCGAGCTGGAAGCGGCAGAAATCCTTCTCGTCCGCCGAAGAAGCCGACTCCAACGCCCGGTTCAAAGCCTCCCGCGCGTCGTCCACGCGGCCGTGCAACTCGAAGTGGTACGCAGCGCGGGTGAACGACGCGACCCCCGGTCGCAGGTCCAGCATGCGTTGCAGCGCAACGGAAGCACCAGCGTCGTCGCCGAGCTGCGTCAACGCGTCAACGAGCACGCCCTGAGCCTGAGCGTTGTCCGGAAGAGCCGAAACCGCGCGCTGACCCCAATCACGAGCAGAAGCGAAGTCGTGCTTGGCGTTCGCCAGCGCACCACGGCCGATGAACGCCTCGCCATTGCTCTCCGGCCTGAGCCGCAACGACTCCGTCAAAGCACGTTCGGCACGCGAGTAGTGCTGGGGATCGAAGGTGACGCGGGCGAGCTCCACGTGCGTGGCACCGAGCTGAGCCCACGCTGCGGCGTCCTGAGGCGTTCGGCGGAGCTTGGCCTGCAACGACTCCGCGTTGCGCTGCAGGGCATGAGAAGCGGTCTGCGTGGCGGCGGGTGTTGCCGCCTGCGGGGAGGCGCAGGCGGCAACAGCGAGCACGGCTGCCAGCAGCGGAATGGTTTTCCACATGTCAGGCACCCTTGCTCAGTTGGAGTTGACCGCCCTGTTGCTGGGCAGGCCGACGTACGGGAACTTGTCCCCGAAGCGAACGTCGTTCTTGTTCACCCGGTCGCCCTTGGCGAGCGCCGGCACGAGCTTGCCGGTCTGCGCCGCACCCACCACGGCCTGGATCTCGATGTCCACGACGTCGTCGGCGAGCCTGCGGCCGTTCGGGAAGCCCTGAAGGTCACCGCCGAGCACGCCGAGCCGGTTCGGATCCTTCGTCACCGGCGTGGACATGTTGAGCCGCAACATCTCCGACGGCGCGAACTTCTTCGGGTCGACGTCGGCGTTGTTCAGCTGCGAGTTGAGATCGGCCTTGATCGGGCCGCCCGCCTTCGTGGTGATCCCGGTCAGGAAGATCTCCACCAGGTCGGCCCGCGGCGTCTTCGGTGCCGGGATGCCGTAGATCTGCTGGATCAGCCGCGCGAGCTCCGGGTCGTTCACCCGGTCCAGCAACGCCTGCACCTTCGCGTCGTTGACGGGCTGCAACCCGTTGAACGCGTCCTTGATGGGTGCCGACGACACGACTTCGTTCACCAGCGGGTTGCCCAGCCTCGACACCTGCACGAAGTCACCCTGCGGGGTCGCCCTGCCCGGTTCGAGCTTGAGCGAGCGCTTCTCGGTGTCGCTCCACACGCCGACCACCGGGTTGCGCTTCGGGTCGCCCTTGAGCGCCAGCATCGTCTTCGGCACCTGGATCGCGATGGTGTTGACGTTGTAGCCCATCAGCGTGTCCTGGTTGACCTCCTTCAGGTTCCCGCCGTAGAGCAGGTCGAACACCCTGAGGTCCAGGAAGAACGAGTCCTCCGACGGTCCGACGTAGACCTGACCGCCACCGGGGATCTTGGACGTGGCCTGGTCGCGGATCGTCGCGAAGTTCGGGAACGACGCGGGCCCGGTGTTCGACGGTGCCGCCCTTCCGTTGCGCACCAACGGAGTCGTCTTGCTGCCCTCGATCAGCTCGAGGTTGTAGTTCTGCCGGAACAACAGGTTGTCGTCGTTGATCGACGTGACCGGCCCGTTGTTGTAGAGGAAGGTCGGCGACTTACCGCCGCGCCGGTCGTCAGTGGTGAACGTGAACCGGAAGACCTTCTCCGGCATCGCGTCGCCGTCGGCGTCGATGTTGAGGTCGTACCGGGCGTCCGTGGCCCACGGGTAGAAGTTGGGGCCACCATTGGGTTCCTGCAGCCCGAACCAGTTCGCCACGAGCGTGACGGTGTCGGGTCTGTCGGGGCTGGTGAAGGCGTAGACGTCGGTGTTGTCCACCGCCGGGTCCGCCGCGATCAACGGTGCCTCGCGGTGGCTGGAGGCTTGAGCCGCCGGTATCGCCGCCGCGACCGCGACCACAGCGGCGGCGATCGCACCGCGCCGTAATCGTTGTTTGTTGCTAGTTGGCATTGTCCTGCTCCCTTCCCACGGCCGGGGATTCGGAAGCAGGACGCCTGCCGGTTCGAACTTTATTCGGCGGCTTTCGGAGCCACGACGGTGCCGCGGGCACGCGTTACGACGATCGGCTCAGCCAGTACGTCCGCCGACGAAGGTCCGCGATCGGGCGCCGACCGGCACACCACACGTGCCTCGAACTCGATCTCACGCGAGCGCTTTCCTATGCGCACCAACGTTGCCGTGGCCTCGACGACGTCGCCGGCCTGGATCGGCGCCGCGAACTCGACCGAGCTGTACCCCGCGAACAGCCCCTCGTCGGAGTCCGTGTGGATCAGCAGCTCGGTGGCCACGTCACCGAACATGCCGAGCCCGTAAGCACCGTCGACCAGGTTGCCGCCGTAGTGCGCGTGCGAGTGCGGCACGTAACGGCGGTGCGTCACCTGAAAACCTTCGACCAAAGCCCCGCTCACGCGGCGACCCCCTTCTTCTCCTGCATCGCGTGCACCAAGTAGCTCGCGACCTCACCCGGAGTGGTCCCCCGGCTGAACACGCGGTCCACCCCTAGTTCCCCCGCCATGAGGGGATCGAACCGCGGACCGCCGGCCACGAGCAGCGGCCGCTTGTCCCCCATCGCCTCGCGGAACGCCGCGGACATCTCCTGCGTGTTCAGGATGTGCGCGTCCCGTTGCGTGACGACCTGGGAGATCAGCACCGCGTCGGCCTTCTCCGCACGAGCGCTGCGCACCAGTTCGGGGACCGAGACCTGCGCGCCGAGGTTCACGACCTTCAGCTCGCGGTAGTACTCGAGGCCCTTCTCGCCCGCGAAGCCCTTGATGTTGAGGATCGCGTCGATGCCGACGGTGTGCGCGTCGGTGCCGATGCAGCCGCCGACGACGACCAGCTTGCGCCGCAACACCTTCTTGAGCGTCGTGTTGACCTCGCTCGGCGACAGCAGCGGGTACTCGCGCTCGACGACCTTGACCTCGTCGAGGTCCACGAGGTGCTTGACCGAACCGTAGACGACGAAGAACGTGAAGTCGTCGCCGATCGGGTTCGAGTGGACCACCATCGCGGGGTCCATGCCCATCTTGTTCGCGAGCTGCTGCGCGGCGCCGTCCGCCTTGGGCCCGAAGGGAATCGGCAGCGTGAACGACGTCTGGATCATGCCGTCGCCGGTGGTGTCGCCGTACGGCCTCACATACCTGCTCATTCTGCGGCCTCCAGCATCTCGCTCGCCGGGTTGAAGTACTGCTCGGCCTTCACGATGACGCCGTCCGTGCCCTTGCCCTTGTCCGCAGGGCGTTTCATGAGGCCGAACGTGCCGTCCGCGATCGCATTCAGCAGACCGTCGTCGACGATGCGCTCGAGGAGGTCCACGGCCTCGCCGAGCACCTGGTGGGCACGCTTGACGATGAGCCCGTCCGGTGCCGGCCGGAAGTCCTCCGCGAGGCTGCCCGCAGCGTTGAGCACGTACCGGACGTTCTGGAGCGCGAGGTCGCGGTCCGACAGGAACGGCGTCACGACCGCCTCGGTCATCATCCCGACGAGCAGAATGGACTGTCCTGTCAGGACACCCGCGAGGTTGAAGAACCCGTCCAGCAGGTAGCCGTTGAAGACGTCGCCCGTCATGTGCTTGGTGGGCGGCATCCACTTCAGCGGCGCGTCCGGGAAGAGTTCCCGTGCCAGCAGGGCGTGCGCGAGTTCGAGGCGGAACGAGTCGGGCACCTTCGGGTTGATCTCGAAGGCGTGGCCGAGGCCCAGCAGGTGGTCGGGCAGTCCCGCCTCGTGGGCGAAGTGCTCGTTGAGGAGCTGGCTGACGGTGACCGTGTGGGCGGCGTCGACGGCGTCCGCGGTGGTGAGGTAGTTGTCCTCGCCGGTGTTGATGATGATGCCCGCGCGGGCGTGGACCTGGCGGGAGAAGCGCTGGTCGACGAACGTGCGGATCGGGTTGATGTCGCGGAACAGGATGCCGTACATCGAGTCGTTCAACATCATGTCGAGCCGCTGAAGCCCTGCCAGCACAGCGATCTCCGGCATGCACAGGCCGGACGCGTAGTTGGTCAGCCGGACGTACCGGCCGACCTCCTTCGACACGTCGTCGAGCGCGGCCCGCATGATGCGGAAGTTCTCCTGGGTGGCGTACGTGCCCGCGAACCCGTGGTGCGTGGCGCCTTCCGGCACGTAGTCCAGGAGGCTTTGGCCGGTCGACCGGATCACCGCGATGATGTCGGCGCCCGCGCGTGCCGCGTTCTGGGCCTGCACGACGTCTTCGTCGATGTCGCCGGTCGCGACGATCAGGTAGATCCACGGACGCTGCGCCGGGTCGCCCCACTTGCTGATCAGCTTGTCGCGCTGGGCCCGGTTGCGGTCGACCGTCTTGAGCCCCTTGGCGACGGCGGACGTGGCTGCCTTCTTGGCTGCCGTCAGCTCTTTGCCGGTGGGGATCCTGAACTGGATCTGGCCCGCCGCGGTGGCTTCCGCCAGCTCGGTGAGGCTGCCCAGGTTGTGCTCTTTCAGCGCCTGGAACGCCGGGAGCACCACGCCGTGCTCCAGCCCGCACTGCTCGCGGACCGTGTCGATCACGCGGTTGACCCACGGCACGTCACCGGCGCGGTGGGTGGAGTCCGCGCCGGTGATGCCGGCCAGGCGAAGCGTGGCGCGCTCGACGGCGACGGTGGTGTGCGCCTTCGCGAGGGACACCACCGGTTCCGCCGCCCGCGCCGCGAGTTTGCGCGCGGTGGCGACGACCTTGGGGTCGAGGTCGAGCAACGCCATGAGTCACTTCCTCTCGTAAATTGTCCGGCCGTTCAGGACGGTTCGCACGCAGACGGGAGCCGGACCGGTCAGGTCGGGCAGCCCGGGAACACCAGAGCGGGGGTCGGTCGACCAGCGCTGCACGCGCGAGTCGGACGCGGCCACGACCAGATCGCCGGTCTCCCACACCGCGTAGGTCGCGGGAGCGCCGGGCTGCAGCGTGCCGGTCACGCCGTCGTCGACGCCCGCCGCACGCCAGCCGCCGCGCGTGTGGGCGGTGAAGGCCGCACGGGGTGAGATGCCGTGCCCGTCAGTCTTGTGGTGGACCGCGGCGCGCACGGCGGCCCACGGGTCGATAGCGGTCACCGGGGTGTCCGAGCCGAACGCGAGAACCACGCCCACGGCCGCAAGACGTGAAAAGGGATTCAGCCCCACTCCGCGCTCGGCCCCGAGGCGCTGAACGTACATTCCAGTCTCGCCGCCCCACTCGGCGTCGAAAAGGGGCTGAACCGAGGCGATGACGCCCCACCCGGCCAGTTTCTGGGCCTGCTCGGCGTCGACCATCTCGACGTGCTCGAGGCGGTGCCGCGCGGAAGCCAGCTCTGGCGTGCCGAGTGCCTTCTCGGCGAGCTCGAAGCCCTCGATCACGGCGGCCATGGCGGCGTCACCGATGACGTGGAAGCCCGCCTGGAGGCCTTTCTCCGTGCACTTGATCAGGTGGTCCGCGATCTGCCGACCGGTCAGGTAGAGCGCGCCGGACGTGTCCGCGTCGGCGTAGGGCTCGGTGAGAGCAGCGGTGCGGGAGCCGAGCGCGCCGTCGACGAAGTGGTCACCGGCGAGGCCGCGGACCTCGACGCCGGGTTTGTCGTGCGCGCCCCAGTAGGCGACGACCTCGGGGCCTTCGGTGTGCTGGAGCAGTTCGCGCAGGTCGTCCTCGCCCGAGATGTCCGGGCCCGCGCACTCGTGCACCGACGCGATGCCCATCGACGCCGCGTGACGCAGGAACGCTCGTTGCGCGGCCTGACGCTGTTCAGGCGTGATCTTGGCCTTGGCGACGCCACGCGCGACATGGTGGGCGGCGCGCGAGAGAGGGCCGTCTGACGAGAAGCCGTCCAACGCGCGCGCTTCGTCAGTGATCAGGTCCGACGAGACGAGCGCCGAGTGCACGTCGATGCGCGACAGGTAGACCGTCTTGCCCGCCGCGGCCTCGTCGATCTCCGCCCGCGTCGGCGGCCGATTCTCGGTCCAGCGGGTCTCGTCCCACCCGTGCCCCCACACCAGCGGTCCCTCGGCCTCACGAACCAGCTCGAGGAGTTCCTCGACGGACGACGTGCGGGTCAGGTCGAGGCCGGTCAGCAGCATGCCGGCGCTGGTGGCGTGGACGTGGGCGTCGACGAACGCGGGCGCGACGAAGGCACCGTGCAGGTCGGTCACATCGGCGTCGGGGTGCAGCGCGCGGCCCACCGAGTCCTGGCCGATCCACACGATGATGCCGTCCGTGACGGCCATGGCCGTCGCATCCGGTGCGTAGATGCGGCCGCCGACCAAAAGTTGCGTACTCACGTCACGCAGTCTGCCGTTGCTCGAACAGCGCCCGCACACCCGGCTGGGTCCGGACCAGGTCCAGCGCGAACGCCGCGTGACCAGGCACATACCCGTTGCCGACCAGCATCTCGACGTCCGCGGCCAGCCCCTCGGCGCCGAGTGCCGCGGCGCTGAACGACGTCGCCATGGAGAAGAAGATCACGGTGCCGCCGTCCCCGGTCGCGAGGATGGCGCCGTGCTCGCACCCCGGCACGTCCACACACACGACTGTGACATCGACCTGCTTGCCGACCGCCTCGGCCACGGCGACGGGGTTGCGCGCGTCCGCGATAACAACCTCGTCCGCGAGGCCAGCTTCACGTACGGACGCTGCTTCACGCTCGGTCGGCACCAACGCGACGAGGCGCGTCGCACCGGCCTGACGTGCAGCCGCGAGAGAGAGCGATCCAGACTTGCCGCCCCCACCGAGCACCAGCACTGACCCACCGGGGTGCTTGCGAACCACCCGATCGGTCAGCGCCGGCGCCCCGCACACGTCCAGCACCGACAGCGCCAGCTCGTTCGGCATGTCAGCGGGCAGAACAGCCGCGATGGACCGTCCGAACAGCACGGCGGTCCCCCGGCACGGCACCTGCTCGTCCTCGCCGTCCCAGTCCTGCAGGCCGTCGTTGATCTTCAGCGGCGTCAGGGTGAGGCTGACCAGCGTGGCGATCCGGTCGCCCGCCTTCAGCCCGAGCGGCGACTCCGGCCCGACCTCGAGGACCGTGCCGAGCAGCATGCCGCCCGAGCCGGTGACCGGGTTCTGCATCTTGCCGCGCTCGGAAACGATGTCCAGCACGGCCTGCCGGACGGCCGCACCGCTGCCGTGCTGCTCCCTGAGCTGCCGGAACGACGCTGCGTCCAGGTTGAGCCGCTCGACCGCGACGATCACCTCGTCGGCGGCGGGAACCGGTTCCGCGTCGAGCCGCCACGCCTGCTGGGGCAGCACACCCGCGGGCTCGAGGACGCGGTGCAGTCCGTACGCGCTCACCTGAAAATCCTTCGGTCGACGACGCTGTCTCGAAGATATCTTCACGTGAAGCGTAAAGATCCCGCAAGTATCACTCAGCGACGAGGCGGAACCAGCGGCAGTCGTAGGACGCGAGGTCGATCTTGGCACCGCTCTTCGCGGGCCTCACCTTCTTGCCGGTCGGCAGGTCGACGAGCACACCTTCCGCCGGAATCCGCACGGTGATCTCCCTGTTGGCGAAGTTGTGCACAGCGATCACCGTGCCACCGTCGCAGTCGGCGCGGTGGGCGAACACGGTCGGGTCGCCGGCGTCGAGCACCTGGAATTCGCCCCACGCCAACTCCGGGCACTCGCGGTAGAGCTGGATCAACTGCCGCATCCAGATCAGCAGCGAGTCGGGGTCGTGGCGCTGCTCCTTCTCGGCCTCCCAGTCCATCGGCACCCGTACCGCGAGCCTGCCCTCCAGCGACAGGTCCTCGACCAGGCCGAGCTCCTCGCCGTAGAACAGCACCGGCGTGCCCGGCAGCGTGAACAGCAGGCTGTAGACCATGCGGATGCGGCGCTGGTCGCCCTTGAGCATCGACGGCAGCCGCCGGCGCAGGCCGCGGCCGTAGAGCTGCATCGACGGGTCGGGCCCGAACGCGTCGAAGACCTCCTGGCGTTCGTCCTCGGGCAGCTTGTCCAGCGTCAGCTCGTCGTGGTTGCGCACGAACGTCGCCCAGTGGCCGTCACGCGGCGGCTGCGGGCGTTCCTGCAACGCCTTGACCAGCGGGCCGCTCGACTGCCGCGCCAGCGCCAGGTACATCGCCTGCATGCCCACGAAGTCGAAGCACATCGTCAGCTCGTCGCCGACACCCTGGCCGTAGTAGGCCATCGTGTCCTTGTAGGGCAGGTTCACCTCGCCCAGCAGCACGCCCTCGCCGTTGCGCCGGTTGAGGAACGCGCGCAGGTCGGTCAGGTAGTCGTGCGGGTCGGGCAACGACAGGGCGTCGGCGGGGTCGTTGTGCTCCAGCAGGAACGGGACGGCGTCGACGCGGAAGCCGCTCAGCCCCAGTTCCATCCAGAAGCCCATGATCCGGGCGATCTCGTCGCGGACCTCGGGGTTGGACACGTTCAGGTCGGGCTGGTGCTTGTAGAAGCGGTGCAGGTAGTACTTGCCGACCTCCTCGTCGTACTGCCAGAGGCTGTTCTCCTTGTCCGGGAACGTGATTCCCTGCGGGCCGTCGGTCTGGGGCTCGTCGGCCCAGACGTACCAGTCGCGCTTCTCGGGGTCGTGGAACCACGGGTGCTGGTCGGACGTGTGGTTCACGACGAGGTCCGCGATCACCCTCATGCCGCGGTCGCGGGCCGCGCGCACGAACTCGACGAAATCGCCGTGCGTGCCCAGACGCGGGTCAACGCCGTAGAAGTCCGTGATGTCGTAGCCGTCGTCGCGTTCGGGCGTCGGGTAGAACGGCATCAACCACACACACGTGACGCCCAGGGCGTGGAGGTGGTCGATGCGTTCGGTGGCGCCGCGGAAACCGTTGTCGGAGAAGGTCTCCACGTCGAGGCAGTAAAGGACGGCGTTCTTCCACCAGACGTCTGACGTGCGGATCATCGCGACACCTCCGGGAGCACGTGCTCGCCGAACGCGTCGACGAACGGGATCAGGTCCTGGCCTACGTGGTGCAGGTAGATCTCCTCGAAGCCGAGCGAGGCGTAGGTGTGCAACTGCTCGATGTGCCACTTCAGGTCAGACGACACGTCCACGACCTTGGCGACTTCCTGCGGCGTGACGTGCTCGGCGGCCACGTCGAAGTGCTCGGCGAGCTCCAGGTCCCAGCAGACGGGCGGGCGGAACACGTTGGTGCGCCACTGCTCGTGCGCGATCTTCAGGGCGGTGTCGTCGTCCTGCGCCCAGCTCAGGTGCACCTGTAGGTGGAGCTTGCCGCGCCCGCCCGCGTCCCGGTAGGCGTCGGCCAGTTCCTTCAGCCGCTCAGGTGGGGCGTTGACGGTGATGAGTCCGTCGGCCCACTCAGCGCACCAACGGGCGGTCTGCGGGCTCACAGCAGCACCGATCAGCAACGGCACCTCGTCGGGCAAGGTCCAGAGCCGAGCGCGGTCGACTCGGACCAAGCCGTCGTAACTGACCTCCTCGCCCTTGAGGAGCGCGCGGATGACGTCCACGCACTCGCGGAGGCGCTGAGTGCGGACGTCCTTGCGCGGCCAGCCGTCGCCGGTGATGTGCTCGTTGCTGGCCTCGCCGGTGCCGAGCGCGGCCCAGAACCGGCCGGGGTACATCGCGGCCAGCGTGCCGATGGCCTGGGCGGTGATCGCCGGGTGGTAGCGCTGGCCGGGCGCCGTGACCACGCCGAACGGCAGGGCCGTGGCCTGCAGCGCGGCGCCGAGCCAGGACCAGGCGTACCCGGAGTGGCCCTGTCTGCCGCTCCACGGGGAGAAGTGGTCGGAGCTCATCGCGGCGCCGAACCCGGCCTCCTCGGCCCTGCGCACGGCGGTGAGCAGGGCGGCGGGGTGGATCTGCTCGTGTGAAGCGTGGATGCCGTAAACGGTCATGCGAGTTCAGGTACCCCGCACGAAGATCAAGGCAACCTCGGTGGCGGTCCGAGCGTGGTCGCGTCGTGCCAGAAATTCTTTTTCCGATCCGTTGAACCGATCCCGAACAGCGTCCGTGTGGACTGCAGCACCCTCGCGGAGGAGGAACGGCGATGTTCAACGAGACCCGGATCGGCACCGCCACCGTCGTCCAGTTCATCAGGCCGGACGGCACGGTCGAGCCGATGAACGTCGACCTCCAATACCGCTCGGACGATCCGCACGCGGTGACGATGCGGTTCCACGCTCGCGACCAGGAGTCGACCTGGCTGTGCGGGCGCGAGCTGCTGTCGGACGGGATCCTGTCGCCGGCGGGCGTCGGGGACGTGCGGCTGCGGCCGGACCACGGCGACGTGCTCGTGCTGGAGCTCTTCACCGAGGACTCGCACGCCGTGTTCCACCTGTCGGCCGACGAGCTGCACCGGTTCCTGGAGTCGACCTACGCCGTGGTTCCGGCCGGGCGTGAGGTCCTCGACTTCGAACTGCTGCTGAAAGATCTCCTCGCCTGACGTTCCGGAACAGCAGTCCCTCCCCCTGCCGCTCGGGCAGGGTTCCGCCCGCGCTGGTTCTCGGCCTGTCCGGCACGGGGACGGCTGCCGCGTACATCAGCTTCTCGGTCGGCGGCAGCGTCACGCCGTTGAGGTACTCGGACATCCGGCCGACGCCTTGGCGTCCAACCGCTCCCCCGGCCGGGGTCAGAGACGCAACCCCAGGACGAGCTTGTCGGCCGAGTCGATCACGCGGAACCCGAGGTGTTCCCAGAATCCGATGCCGTGCGTGTTGTGGTGCCGCACGTGCACATGAACGCCCTTCTCCAGACGTTCGAGCACGGTGCGTACGAGCGCGCCACCGAAGCCCTTGCCCTTCGCGCGCGGCAGGAGGTTCGCGTGCATGTGCGCCGGATAGTCCTTCACCAGCAACGGGTCGACCTTCACCGGGTGGTGGATGTGCTGCACGACGCGGTTCGGGTTGGGCCTGAGCGGATAACGAACGCGCAGGTCCGGCCACCAGTCGCGGTCGCAGCGATCTTCGAACGCCTCGCTGTCGGCCGCCGCGATCGCGTAGCCGCACACGCCTTCGTCGTCCTCGACGACAAACGCGAGGTCAGGCTCGAACGCCACATACGGCCCGACGTAGGCGTGACCGAGCAGACGCGGGTCATCGAACAGATGGCGCGCGCCCTTGCCACCGTTGCCGGTGTCGAGGCAGATGTCGTAGAGCGCGTCCAGGTCAGCGGGCCGGTACGCGCGGATCACGTCAGCTCGCGCCGATCCGTGATGATCACCGGCTCGACGTCGACTACTTCGCCCTCGACGACCTGACCGGGCCCGAACCGCCGGTCGTGCTCGAACTTGAGCGCCGCCGCCTCGGCCTTGCGCGCGATCCGGCGGCTGACGATCTTGCGCGTGGGCGGGAACAGCAGGAACAACGCCGCCACGTCGCTGATGAACCCCGGCACCATGATCAACGCCCCGGCCGCCGCGATGAGCACGCCATCGGCCATCTCCTGGTGCGGCTGCTGACGCTTCCACACCGCCTCGGAGAACGCGGCCATCGTCTGCGCACCCTGCCTGCGCACGAGCTGCAGGCCGATCAGCGTGCCGACCAGGAGGAGCGCGATCATCCACAGCCCGCCGATGGCGTTGCCGACGGCGATCATGACCGCGATCTCGGCGAACATCCCGACGAGCACCAGCGCGAAGACAGGCATGCCTGTTGAACGCACGGGCCCGTGACTTTGCTCCCGCACCACCCTCCACCAGGGCTCAAGCTGAAATATTTACGGCACGCTAGCGATATGACAGGATATCTTTACGCGACCTCGACGCTGAGGAGTACGGATGACTGCGCTTCACGACGCCCCCACGGCGTTGGAACGGCTGGACCGCCAGCCGTACACGTACGTGCGCCGTGAGCTGGTCGAACCCGACTGGCGGCGCTTCCCCGGCTGGTCCCACGTGACCGATGCCCAGTGGCGCGACGCCCAGTGGCAGCGCGTGAACTGCGTGAAGAACGTCAAGCAGCTCCGCAAGGTCACCGGCGACCTGCTGAGCGAGAAGTTCTACGACGACCTGGCCGCGGACCAGGAGAACTTCGCGACCATGTCGATGCTGATCCCGCCGCAAATGCTCAACACCATGGCAGTGGACGCGGCACCAGCGGACTTCACCGACGCCTTCCTGGCCGACCCGGTCCGCCGCTACATGCTCCCGGTGAAGTCCGACCGGGACCCGCGCTGGCCGTCGCACCCGCACTCCCAGCGCGACTCGCTGCACGAGGCGGAGATGTGGGTCGTCGAGGGGTTGACCCACCGCTACCCGACCAAGGTCCTGGCCGAGATGGTCTCGACCTGCCCGCAGTACTGCGGCCACTGCACCCGCATGGACCTGGTCGGCAACTCGACCCCGCTGATCGACAAGCACAAGCTGTCGCTGAAGCCGGTCGACCGCCAGGACCAGATGATCGACTACCTGAAGAAGACCCCGGGCGTCCGCGACGTGGTCGTCTCCGGCGGCGACGTGGCCAACGTCCCCTGGCCGCAACTCGAGTCGTTCCTCATGCGCCTGCTGGACATCGAGACCGTCCGCGACATCCGCCTGGCCACCAAGGCACTAGCCGGCCTCCCCCAGCACTGGCTCCAGCCGCGCGTAGTCGAAGGCCTGGAGCGCGTGGCCCGCACCGCCTCGCGCCGCGGCGTGAACCTCGCCATCCACACACACGTGAACCACGCCCAGTCCGTCACGCCCCTCGTCGCCGAGGCCGCGCGCACGGCTCTCGAGGTCGGCGTACGGGACGTGCGCAACCAGGGCGTACTGATGAAGGGCGTCAACGCGACGCCCGACGATCTGCTCGACCTTTGCTTTGCGCTGCAAGGGGAAGCGAACATCCTGCCGTACTACTTCTACATGTGCGACATGATCCCCAACGCCGAGCACTGGAGGGTGTCGGTGTGGGAGGCGCAGGAGCTGCAGCACGCGATCATGGGCTATCTGCCCGGCTACGCGACGCCGCGGATCGTGTGCGACGTGCCGTACGTGGGCAAGCGGTGGGTCCACCAGCTCACTGAATATGACCGTGAGCTGGGCATTTCTTACTGGACGAAGAACTACCGGACCGGGATCGAGCTCGAGGACCCGGAAGCGTTGGACCGTCGCTACCCCTACTACGACCCGATCTCCACGCTCGGCGAGGCCGGCCAGAAGTGGTGGGCCGACCAGACCTGACAGGCCGCGATGGGGCCGTCTTCGGGACATCTTCCGAAGGCGGCCCCATCGGCATGTTTTGCCTGTTCAGACCCGGACCGCAAGTACGCCTCGGCTTCTTGCGGTGTGAATACGTCGACCTCTATCAGGCAGCGGCCATGCCCGCGCAGCGCGGCATCGCGGCGCCGGGTGGTCACCACCACACGCCCGCCCGCAGCGACTGGTGGCCACAGCCCGCGCAGGTCTGCGGGGTTCTGCACGTCGTCGAGCACGATCAGCCACCGTGCCGACGGTGTGTACAGCCATTCCAGCAGACGCAGCGCACCATGCTCGGGATCGGGGTCGTCGACGCCGGTGAGGTCGGTGGCCAGGCGCGCATAGCTGGACACGATCGCCTCACGCGAGGTCGCAGTCACCCACACCCACAACTCCACCTCACCCGCGGCCCATAGCCGTTGGGCGTAGTCCAACGCGACCTGTGTCTTCCCGACCCCGCCCAACCCCGATACCACGCCGGTGTGTATACGTGCCTGACCAGTGAGTACCGCCGCGTCCCCGCGTTCCAGCGCCTGCTCCAGCAGAAGTGCCGTCTCCTCGCGGGCCTGAAAGGCCGCCGCCTGCAGCGGCGCGACACCAGCCCGATGAGGCAACGTCACGACCGGCCGCTGGGCCTGCTGGTGGACATGCACATCGCCGTGGATCGCGGCAGTTTGGAACACAGTTCCGGACACATTCCCGTCCACGCTGTTGGTGGCGGCGACTCCGTCCGCTGGCGTGGCCGGGCCGTCACTCATCGATCCAGTATCCCGACACAGCCGCCCACAGGTAGCAGGAAACCGACACGCTGCCCGAACGGAGGAGCACCACCAGCGCGACCGGGCAAAGCGCTGAGGGGCGTCCGTCCTTCGTGGTCGACTGCAGTGCCCAGAAACGTCCGCTCATCGACATGAGCGTGCGTTCGGAGCTACGAGTTCCGGTCGTGTCGCCTGCTCCCGGAAGTACTAAGTGCTCACCTGTGCCGTGATCGCCGTGCGCGTCCGTTCAGGACTGTTGACCAGCGGTTTGGTGCCTTCAGTGCAGTTGAGGTCGTTTCGAGGACTCCTTCTGCGTGAACTATGGCACCGATACCGCGCCGAACTGCGGAAACGTGACTCTTGCAGGTCGGTGCTGGTCCGTTCAGGTCCATTGAGGACCGTTCAGGCATGTTCAACGCGCGACGTTGCTCCCAATCTGCTCCCACTGCTTGCTCCCAAGGCCCATCGGCTCTGTCTCCTCTGAGGCCCGGCGTGCACCCTCGGCGGCTATGAGATTGCATTGGACGGCCAGCCGTGCGCAGCGACGTCCATGGCGGTAGAGCAGACTCCACCACGAGAACGGCCCTTGACTGCACTGACTCGCGCAAGATCGATTCCTAGTGTTCCGACCATGACTTCGATCCCTGTTGCGGACTCCGGCCGCCCCGCTTCCCACGGCTGGCAGGCACTGGTCCAGCGCTTCCCGCTGATCACGTTCTTCACCCTGGCCAACGGCATCAGCTGGCTGGCCTGGGTGCCCTACATCCTGTCGCTGGACGGCTTCGGCGTCCTGCACTTCCGGTACCCGGACCTGGTGATGGGCAACCAGCTCACCGCGATCCTGCCCGGCGCTTACCTCGGCCCGCTGACCGCCGCGTTCACCGTCACCGCCGTCACCGAGGGCCGCGAAGGTCTACGGCGGTGGCGCAAGCGGCTCTTCCAGTTCCGCGCCGGCGTCCTCTGGTACGCGTTCGCTCTGTTCGCCGTCCCCGTGGCGGTCCTGCTCGGCACGCTGGCGGTGACGGACGCCCAAGCCTTCCAGGTGCCCTCGCTGATGGTGCTGGCCATCTACGTGCCGATGCTGGTGCTCCAGTTCTTCACCACCGGCCTCGCCGAGGAACCGGGCTGGCGCGACTTCGCCCTCAGCCGCCTCCAGCAGCGCCATCAGCCGATGATCGCCACGTTCGTCCTCGGCATCCTGTGGATCATCTGGCACCTGCCGCTGTTCCTCACGCCCTGGGCAGGCCCCGACGTCACCCCCGAAACGATCGTCCGCTTCGCCGTCATGGCCATGGAGATGAGCTTCCTGATCACCCTGGTCTACAACAAGGGACGCCAGAGCCTGCCCCTGGTCATGCTGCTGCACTGCTCGATCAACAACTTCCAGTCCGTCGCCTTCTCCGAGTTCTTCCCCGACGCCAGCGACGAACTGCTCTGGGGGCCCGCGCTCGGTCTCGGCGTGCTGAGCATCGTCGTCATCGTCGTCACCAAGGGACGGCTCGGCTACACCGGTCGTGTCGACACGAAAATCCAGCCAGCCGCGTCGATTCGCGGTTCAGCAGCCTGAGCGCTGCGCCGCTTGAAGGGCTCACCAAGATCTTCGAGATGCGATACGGCTCAGTGGCAACAAGTTCATCGTTCTGCACTCGACCAGGCGGTCAGTTCAGCAGCGCGGACGAGGCAGCTCTGATCCGCTCGTCCTCGGTGAAGGAGCGCCATCCTCCGGAGTAGGCGATCCGCTGCGGGTTCACGATGGGCGTCGCGGCGGAATGCTTGGGCTATGCGGCGGGCGGTGTGTCGGTGGAGTTGGCGGCTGTTGCCGGTCCAGCGATTCGGCTGTTGAAACTTCTGGCTGCGACTGAGATTCCTGCGGCACGTGTACGACAAGGGCGGCGCGAAGGATCTCCGTGTTGCAGCGAACGCCTTGCGGGGCGCAGTCCACGCCCTGGGTTCGGCCGTCGGTAGCCGTGTTCGACGGCGGAAGGGCATCGGCGGTCGGATGACCACGCTTCGCCGTGAGCCCGCGGACCGGTGTCAGGTGCGAGGAATCGCACCGCAGGTGGAGACAACGCCGGCAATCCGCGGTATCCGATAGCGTTCACCTGGCTCGAGTCTGGAGTCCTGTCTCGTGTGTGGGGGTGACTTGTACAGGTTCTGTCGATATGCAGCCGCGCTCGTGCTCACCTTCTACGGCTTCGCGAAGCTCAACGGGTCGCAGTTCACGGTGTTGTCGTCCGAGCTGGACAAGCCGCTGGGTGACGTGTCCGGCTTCTGGCTGACTTGGCGATACTTCGGTTATTCACCGGTCTTCGGCACGTTGATCGCACTGGCCCAGATCGGCCTCGCCGTGTTGTTGTGCTGGCGCAAGTCGGCGTTGCCGGCGGCCTGCGCCGGCCTGGGTATCATGCTCACGATCACGCTGATCGACCTGACCTACGCGATCGACCTGGGCGGCTCGGTCATGGCGCTGTTCACTGCGGCCTGCCTTGGGTTCATCGTGTTCACTCACCGTGCCGAACTGGTGCGGGTGCTCTGGACCGAGCGGCCCGCCGGCGACACGACAAGCCGGCGGCGGATCGCGGTGAAGGTGGCCGCCCAGGCAGCCGTACTCGCAGTGGCGTTCGCGGGCACCTACTGGCTCGCCAACGACAACAACCGCGCACCGACCCCGCTCGACGGCGCCTGGCAGGTCGAGGCCGGAACGTATCAGCCCACCGGCACTGCCGATCCGCTTGACCGCCTGTATTTCGAGTACAACCGCGCCAGGCTGGTCGTCTTCCGCTGCAGAGAGCAGTGGATCTGGCACGACTTCGAGGTCGACTCCGACCGGAAAGAGTTGCGCATACGCCAAGTCTGGCTGCGCAAGGACACACCACTGCTGTTCCGCGGCACCTACACACTCACTGGCGACCGGCTCACAATCCAGGGAACCACCGACAGCAGCCCCGCGCCGGTGCAACTGTCTCTGACCCGCATCCCCAACCGCTGACCAGACGAAGCGCACCTTCCGGCGATACCAGTAACGAATCTCCCTACGTGTCAAGGAAAGACCCAAGACGAGGTCGTAACTCTCCGAACCGCCGGAGGCGAAGCGGACGTCCACCCGGCCGTCGTTGTCGGCGATCGTGGTCACCGACTCGCTCAGCCGCACCCGGTTCAAGGACAGGGCGATCGGTCTGCTGATGTTCGCGTCCGATCCCCTCGACTACGACTACCGCGACGTCGAAGCACAGAAGCGGATCCTGCTCGACCAGTTCGCCGACTGTCGCTCGTGGAGGGTCCCGGCGATCCTCGACGCGGTGGGCGTCGATCCCGACCTCTACTTCGACTCGGTCAGCCAGATCCACCTGCCGACTTGGCACCGGGGCCGGGTCGCGCTCGTGGGCGACGCCGCCCACTGCGCGTCCCCTCTCGCGGGCCGGGGCACGTCCCTGGCGCTGGCGCTGACGGGAGCCCAGTTCCTCGCCGAGGAACTCGAGCGATCGGATGGCGACCACGTCACGGCGTTCCCGCGGTACGAGGCCCGCCAACGGCCCTATGTCGATGTCGCCCAGGGCACGGTCGAAGGTGGTGGTGCGCTTCTCGTGCCACCCGCTCAGGAAGCGATCCTCGCGCGCAACCAGCTGCTCCAGCCGGTCGCGGTCGGCCGGTAGGAACCGAATTGCGCGGACATCGGCATGAGCGCGCGATTGAGTGCTTGACTTGCGAAACTCAGAACGTCCGGCCTCTTCGTCGATGGCGGATGTCAGGGTGTTGGCCGGATAGCAGTCAATTGTTCGCGTATGAAGTCGGCCTCGGTGATGCGGTGTTGGGTCTGATATAGCGCCAGGCACTGTCGCCATGTCCTCTCCGCCTCGGCACGTTGTCCGGCCGCCAGCATCACTTGGCCGAGGTGTGAGAGAGCGTCGGCCTCGAAGTAGATGTGGCCGATGTCGCGATACATCGTGAGAGCCCGCTGGTAGAAGCCCTGCGCCTCGGTGTATCGACCGGCTCGGTAGGCGATGTAGCCCAGGGTGTCCGAGGAGTTGGCGGTGCCTTCCACGTAGTGGTGTTCGTCGAACACCAGCATCGCCTGGCGGCAGTGTGTACCGGCCTCCGAGTGGTGCCCCAGCCGGGCCTCGAACCAGGCAACCGCGTTGAGGGCTTCGGCCTCCCAGACGGGTGTTCCCTCCCGCTGGTACAACCGCAGGGCGCGGGAGGCGTGCGCCAGCGCCTGATAGTCGTCTTGCCGCTGCTCCCAGGCGCGCATGAGCGCGAGGTGGGTGTGCGCTTGGCCGGGAACGTCTCCAGCTTTCTCCGCAAGGCGCAGCGCGTCCTGAAGGTGACGCATCGCCTCGTCGTGTTCTCCCACCCTCGCCCTGGCCTGGCCGAGCCGTCTGTGCGCCAACGCGAGGACGGCCGAGTCGTTGATCTGCGCGGCGGCGCGCAACCCGAGCTTCCAGGCGTCGACCTGCTCATGCAGGTGTCCGCGACGCAGGTAGTAGGTGTGCAACGCCCACGCGAGCTGCCACACGACTTCGTGCCAGCCGTGCGCGGAGGCGAGACGGTGGATCGCGGGGAGGCAGGGACGCTCCGCGTCGAACCAGCGCAGTGCCGCGGCCTCGTCTCGCAACAGAGGTGGACAGACGCCCACTCGGGGCCGGGGCAGTTCAATCGGCTGACGGTGGGGATAGATCAACCTGTCGGCTGCGTACGCACCACGCAGGTAGTAGTCGACCAGCCGCCGCAGTGCCGGCGCGCGGACCTCCGGCGCGCAAACCTCGGCAGCGTAGAGGCGGACGAGGTCGTGCATCTCGTAGCGGTTCGGCACCCGTTGCGTCACTAGATATCCGCTTTCCAGCTCTCGCAACAACCCTGTGACTTCGGTAGCTGGGGATTGCGCGAGGCTGGCGACGGCAGGCAAGCTGATGTCAGGCCCCGGAGCGAGGCCGAGCAGTCCGTACAGCGACGCGGCCGCAGCGGGCAGCGCGTCGTAGGACCAGGAGAACACCGCCCTGATGCTCGAGTTCGTGTCTCCGGTGTCCAGCCCGTCCAGACGTGCGGCGTGATCGCGCAACTCGTCGGCGAACACGCCGAGTGGGAAGTTGCGATGGCCTGCGGCCCGGACCGTCACGAGCTTCAACGCCAGCGGCAACCCCGCACAGAAGTTCACCAGACCTGTCACCGCCGCAGGCTCCGCGGCCAATCGGGCTTCCCCGAGGTGGCGTGCCAGCAACTCCCGCGCTTCGGTGTCAGTCAACACGTCCAGGTTCAGCGACCGCGCACCGTGCATGGCGGTCAACCCGGCTAGCGAGCGTCGGCTGGTGACCAGAACCGTGCACGTGGGGCTGCCGGGCAACAAGGGCACGAGGTGTTCGGTGTCGGGTGCGTTGTCGATCAGAATCAGCATGCGCTTGCCTGCGACCAAACTCCGGTACAGGCCTATCTGGGCGTCCAGTTGGACCGGGATGGCCGCCGAGCCGACCCCCAGCCCGTCCAGGAAGCAGCGCAACGCCGCAGCAGAGGAGATCGGAACGCCACCCGGAGCGAACCCACGCAGGTCGATGTACAGCTGGCCGTCCGGAAAACGGTCGAGGTTGTGGTGCGCCCAGTGGAGAGCGAGCGAAGTTTTCCCGATTCCACCTGTCCCACCGATCGCCGAGATCACCACCATCGCACCGGGCTCGTCCTCGGCGTCGAGCTCGGCGGTAAGCGTCATCAGTTCAACGGTACGGCCGGTGAACAAGCGCGGTGGCGCAGGCAACTGCCTCGGCACGACAGGATGCCAGCCGCAGGATGCAGGTGCAGCCCACCCGTGAAGGTGTCGGTCTGGATCAGCGCGCCCGTGATGGTGCCCGCCACGTCGTTGTGGATCTGCCTGCCGCCACTCACATTGCCAGTGTGTCGAGCGGAACGCTCTATCTGGCGGCCCGGCACGAGACATCACCCAACCAGCGGCATGACACGACGTTGCTCGGCCGGCCTCGTATGGCCGCGGCCGGTTCAACTCAGATGACCGTTGGACGCGAAGCCGCCAGAATCGGCTGCATGCTGAATCCGCCGCAGATCCGTAGCCGACTGGGTGAGGATGCCGCAGCTGCCTTGCAGGGCGACCGGTTCGTTCTAGATGGTTGATTCCAAGGTCAGTGGTCGTAGGCGATCAGTGAGCGTTTGATTGGCTGGTTGGTCTTGTCGTTGTGCCAGATCGCGGCGGTCAGGGCGAGGATGCGTTGCAGGACGCGGACGATGACGCCGGCCGGGGTGCGTCCGCCGTGGCGTTCGAGGTCGAGTTGCGCCTTGAAGGTCTGGTTGATCGACTCGATGGTCTGGCGCAACGGCTTGAACGCCCTCGGCCGCGCCCGGTCGGCCGCCAGCGGAAGCGACGGGTACGCCTGCGAAAATGAGCTCACGACTTGGCGCCGCTGGTACGGCGAACGGGTGATGGGGCATCATCGGCGTCCTGCCCAGAAAGGACCTGTGCGATGTCCGCCGACCCGCCGCAAATCACTGCCGGCGCGACCAGCCGCAGCACGTCCGCGACGATCCCGCCCACCATCCTGCGGTACCTCACCGCGGTGACCGACGAGCTCGGTGCCGATCTGCGGCCGGCGCTGGCTCGGGTCGGACTCGACGAGCAGATGTTGCAGTCGACCGACCTGCGGGTGTCCTACCGTCAGGGCAGCGAGGTCATCCGCTGTGCCCTGCAGCTCACCGGAAGTGACCACTTGGGGCTGCGGGTGGGCGCGCGGCAGCACCCGACAGCGTGGGGCCTGATGGGGTTCGCCCTCATGGCGGCCGGCACCCTGCGTGACGCCGTCGAGACCGGTGTGCGGTTCCAGAACCTGTCCGGCGCGATGGTGGTGTGGTCCGCTGGACAGGCGGACGCGGGCTTCACGCTGTGGGCCGACCAGCCCGATCCGGCGGTGGACGCGGGCGTCGGCACGTTCCTGGTCCAGGAGGCGTTCGCGAGCGTCGTCACGGTCACCAGGCTCGCGCTCGGCGCCGAGTTCCGCCCGCGCCACGTGGACTTCCTCTTCCCCGCCCCGCCCGACCCCGTGCCGTACACCGAGCTGTTCGGCTGCCCGGTCCGCTTCTCCGCTGCGCGCAACGGTCTGGTGTTCCCCGCCACGTGGGTGCGCACCGAGATGCCCGGCCGCGACCCCGTCACGTTCGCGTCGCTCACGACGTTGCTGGACGAACAGCTGGCGTCCCGGCGCACTCGGCAGGACCTGTTGGAGGTGCTGGAGATCTCGATCGCGCAGAGCCTTCCGGACGTGCCCACCTTCGCCGAGCAGGCCCGCAAGCACGCGACGGGCGAACGCACGCTGCGCCGCCGCCTCGCCGAGTGCGGAACGACCTATGAGGCACTCGTCGACGGCGTGCGGCGGGAGCGGGTCGAACTGCTGCTGCGCCGCCCGGACGTGACGCTGACCGACATCGCCCGCCAGGCCGGGTTCTCCGACGTCCGCGCACTGCGGCGGGCGATCCGCCGCTGGCACGACATGACCGCGGTGGAACTGCGCGACACGGTGCACCACTCCTGATCACCTGGTGCGGATCCAGACGGTCTTCTCCCTGCTCCACTGGTCGAACGCGGTGGTGGACTTCTCCGCGCCGCCGAACCCCGACTGCTTCCAGCCGCCGAACGGCGTGCTGATATCGCCTTCGCTGTAGGAGTTGACGGACACGACGCCCGCGTGGATCCCCCGAGCCAGCCGCCACGCAACGTCGATGTCCCGCGTCCACACGGAGGCGGCGAGGCCGTAGTCGGTGGCGTTGGCGAGGCTGACCGCTTCCTGCTCGGTGGCGAAGGTCTGCACGCTGACCACCGGCCCGAACAGCTCGGTGGTGAGCAGCTCCGTCCCGGCTGGAACGTCGATCAGCACCGTCGGCGGGTAGTAGGAGCCGTTGGGGTGCAGACCTTCCGGTAGCTCGACGGCGTGCACGCGCGCGCCCGCCTTCTGTGCGTCCTCGACCGCTCGCGTGACACGGGCAACCGCGGCGCGGTTGATCAGCGGTCCGATCCTGGTGTCCGGATTGGACGGATCACCGATCACTAGTTCGCATGCCGCGGCGGTGAACCGTTTCACCACCTCGTCCGCGATGTCCTGGTGCACCAGGACGCGGGAGCCCGCCGTGCAGTTCTGGCCTGAGGTGAGGAAGGCGGCCTCGATCATGTTGTCGACGAGGTCGTCGAACTCGAGCGCGTCGGGCATCAGCACCTGCGGGCTCTTGCCGCCCATCTCCAGCGACACGCGCTTGAAGTTGGTGAGCGCCGCCATCGCGAGGACGTGCCGCCCGGTGGCAGTGGAACCCGTGAACGACAACGCGCCGACCACCGGATCCCGTGCGAGCGCGGCGCCGGCGACGTCACCGAGCCCAGGCAGCACCGTCAGCACACCTTGCGGCAACCCCGCTTCTGCGGCCAGCCGCGCCACGTGCAGCACCGAGCGCGGCGTCGGCTCCGCGGGTTTGAGCAGCAGGCAGTTGCCGGCGGCGAGCGCGGGACCGATCTTCCACGCGGCCATGGCGAGCGGGTAGTTCCACGGCAGGATCGCGGCTGCCACGCCAACTGGTTCGCGGGTGATCACGCCGAGGTGGCCGGGTCCGGTAGGTGCGACGCGGCCGAACATCTTGTCCGCCGCCTCGGCGAACCAGCGCACCGACTCGATCGCTCCGGGCACGTCGCCGGTGCGGCACTCGGTGATCGGTTTGCCCGCGTCCTCGCTGTCCAGGCGGGCCAGGAGCTCGGCGTCGCGGTGCATCAGGTCGGCCAGCCGCAAGAGGGTCGCCGCACGTTCTCTTGGCGGCAGCTGCGACCAGACGCCGCTCTCGTGCACCTTCGCGGCTTGTCTGGCGGCCTCCGCGACTTCGGCTTCGCCGGCGGCGGGCACGGTGGTGATCAGTTCGCCGGTGGCGGGGTTGCGGACCTCCAGGGTCGTGCTCACACCGCCTCCTCGTACCGGAAGACCGCAGGCACCGGAGCCCTGCCCTCGGTGGGCCACCCCATCTCCTTGGCGAGCTTCGTGACGTATTTCAGGTACGCGCCACTGTCGACGTACCCGGTGTGCCGGGGCGAAGCGACGAACTTCAGCCCCGCGGTGAGGTCGGGCCGATCCTCACGGATCATGCGCGCAAACCGTTCCGGTCCATCTTGGACGTACGCGGCGATCAACTGCGCCTGCAGGTCGAAGAGCCGGTAGGCGCCCGAATTCGTCTCGATGAACCCGACTCCGCACAGCCCGTGGTGCTCGCGGGAGAACACAGACAGGTACAGGTCCGGGTGCTGCTCGTCGCCGAAGTACCGTTGGGCCACCGGAACCGCGTGCCGGTAGCCGGTCGCGAAGAGGATCAGGTCGAAGTCGTCCGAGGTGCCGTCGGTGAAGTGCACGGTCGTGCCGTCGGTGTCCGCGATGCCGGGCCTGGCGGTGATGTCGCCGTGCCGCAGGTGGTGGATCAGCATCGAGTTGATGACCGGGTGCGTCTCGAACAGGCGGTGGTCCGGCGCGGGCAGGCCGAGCCGGGCCGGGTCGCCGTCGAACATCTTCAGCAGCGCGCCGAAGACCTTCTGCTCCAGCCACTTCGGCAGGTGTGGCCCGCTGTCGGACAACGTGTCGACCGGGCGGCCGAACAGGTGCTTCGGGATGAACCAGTAGCCGCGGCGCATGCTGATCACGGCGTGGTCGGCGGTGCGGGCCGCGTCGCAGGCGATGTCGCAGCCCGAGTTGCCCGCGCCCACGACGAGCACGCGCTTGCCGCGCAGTTCGGCGGCGTCGCGGTAACCCGCCGTGTGGCGGACCTCGCCGGTGAAGTTGCCCGGCAGCTCCGGGATGTTGGGGTGCCACTGGGAACCGGTGCACACCACCACCTTCCCGTGCACGGTGCTGCGGCCGTCTGCCCGCGTGACAGTCCAGGTGCCGTCGGCGTTCTTGACGACATCACGCACCTCCACCCCGAACTCGATGCGCTCGGTCAGCCCGTACGCGTCGGCGAACGACCGCAGGTAGCTCAGCACCTGCCGGTGTGACGGGTAGTCGGGGAAGTGGTCCGGCATCGGCCAGCCGCCGAAGCCCGACCGGGTCTTGCTGGAGATGAAGTGCGCGGAGGAGTACATCGGGCTGCCGGGGTTGTCGATGTCCCAGATGCCGCCGGCCGCGGTGTGCCGTTCGACGTGGGTGTACGGGAGGCCCCGATCGGCCAGTGCGCGGGCCACCGCGAGTCCGGCGGGGCCGGCTCCGATGACGCACGTGTCGGGTTGGATGTCCACGGACCCCGCCTTTCTGCTTCGACTCTGCGACTCAACGTAGGAACTCGGCGCTCAGCGGGAACTGGCGTCACCGGCCGGGATGGGGACTTCAGCGGCCAACCGGTTGTCCGCCGCCGTCGTCATCCGCAGCAACGGCAGCGAGGCGGCGACCACGCCGAGCACGAACACCACGCCCAGCACCTCCGGCCCCGCGTGGTGCAGCAGCAGGCCGACGGCCAACGGGCCCGCGCCGGTGCCCAGCGCCGAGGCGCCGCTGAGCGAGGCCACCCACCGCCCGGACGGGTCGAGCACCGCCGCAGCGGCGACCATCTGCACCAGCACGGCCAGCTGGCAGGCCTGCCACACCACCGCCGCCGCGGTGAAGAGCACCGGCTCGTCGCTGATCACGACGACCGCGATCGCGACGGCCTCCACGACGACGAAGACGACCATCGACCGGAGCCGGCCGAACCTGCGGGCCGCCGGTGCGCCCGCGATCGCTCCGCCCAGCGCCACGACGCTGGACACCGCGAGGATCAGCGACACCGCGGTGGCGTCCAGGCCGGTGTGCTCGCGGCCGAGGACGGAGGCGTAGGCCCACGTGCCCTGGGTGATCGTCCAGAGCACCGCGGTCCCGATCAGCAGCACGGCAGACGGCCGCCCTGTCGCCGCTTTCGTTGTGGCGGCAGGACCCTCCGGCAGCGTCCCCACCAGGAAGCAGGCAGGCACACAGCACGCCGCGAGCAGCAAGAACCCGGCCCCTGCCCACTGCTCGTTCACCAGCGGCACCGCCACGATCATCAGCGCGGCGACCACCACCGTGCCCGCCACCGCGACCGCCGCCGCCCGGTCGGAGTCCTCCGTCGCCGCCAGCGCCGCCGTGGCCGCCGCGTAGACGATCCCGAGTGCGGCGCCCAGCAGCAGGTTGGTCAGCAGCAGCGTGACCGGGTCGTCGGCCAGGGCCACCCACAGCGCTCCGAACGCCGTCAGCACGAGGCCGAGGCGCGCCATCGCGACCCGGCCCGTCCTGGCCGCGCGGGCCGCCAGCAGGAGGGTCACGACGGCGGTCGCCGTCAGCTGGGCCGCACCGACCAGTCCCGCTCCCGCGCCGGACAACCCGGCGCGGGACGCGAAGTCGTCGATGAACACCGGCATCACGTTCGTGCCCGCGCTGCCCATCGCGACGCCGGCGATCAACGCGGCCGCGACACCGAGGAACTTCGTCACCGGTCAGCCCGCCCAGACGTCTTCGACGTAGCGGTCGGACTCCTGCAACCCGGCGAGCCACAAAGCGGCCTGACGCTCGTCGCCGCCGGTGTGCTTGCGGTAGAGCTCCATGAACGCCTCGCGCACCGCCGGGGCCATCCGCCGGCCGTCACCGCAGACGTACACCCGGCCACCGCGCGACAGCAGCTCCCAGGCCTCTTCGCCCTCGGCGGCGATGCGGTCCTGCACGAACGTGATCCCGTCGGCAGGTGCCTGTGAGAACGCGGGGCGCATGCTCACCGCACCGGCTTCCTGCGCCGCCTCCATCTCCGCGCGGTGCAGGTAGTCGACGTCCGGGTGGTCGCAGCCGAAGTAGGACAGCAGCGGGCCGCGCTCGCCGGTGTGCATCCGGTCGAGCACCACGCCGCGGAACGGCGCGACACCCGTGCCGGCACTGACCAGGATGACCGGGACATCGGGGTCGAGCGGTAGGCGGAACGAGTCGCCGGCGGTCAGCACCCTGGCCTGGATCACGTCGCCGGCGTGCACCGTCTGCAGGTAGCGCGAGGCGATGCCCTGGAACGTGCCCTCACCACCGCGGTGCGGTGCGGACAGCAGCGACACCATCAGGTCCACCTCCCCCGGTGACGCGTGCGCGGAAGACGAGATCGAGTAATGCCGGGCCCGCATCACCGGCAGCAGTTCCAGGTAGCGCTCGAAGGGCAGCTCGCAGGCGCGGTACCGCTCCAGCAGGTCGAGCACGCTGTGAGCGCCGGCCTCGGTCGCGGCGAGCGGCGCGCGCTCCGGCGGGCACGTGGTGTGCTCGGCCAGCACGGCGATCTGCTCGGCCGTGGCGGGATCCTGCAGCTCGACGAGGTCGGTCAGCAGGCGGCGCAGCGTCAACGGGCGGTCGACCGGCAGGCTGTTGCGGCCGCGGCGGCGGGACTTGACCCGCACCGTGCGGTCGAGGTCGAGCCCGAAGCGGGCGGCGACGCGCTGCACCAGATCGTCCGGGTTGTGCGGGAGGACCGCGAAGTGGTCGCCGGTGAGGTAGGTGACGTCTTCCGGCAGCCGCACGCGCAGGAACCGCTTGGACCGGCCGAGCGGGTGGTCCACGTCCACCAGCTCGTAGGCCTCCAGCACCTCCATGGGCTGGACTCCGTGCCGCGCGGCGAGCTCACCGGTGACGGACTCGGAGGCGTCCTCCAGCTCGTAGACCCCGGTGCTGGGCTCGTCTGCGACCGCGGCGGCTCGAGCGGTGCCGTACCGCTCCAGCAGCGCGGTCCACAGGTCCGAGGTCCAGCGGTCGACGGTGCCGGCGAAGTCACCGGCGGCGTCCGCAGCACCGCGTTCCAGCAGTCGGACCGCGCCCGCCGCCGCGAGCCGTTCGTCGATCAACGCGGGCACGCGCTGGTAGGTGGCGGCCCAGTTGCGGTCGCCGACGCCGAGCACGGCGTACGGAAGTCCTTGCAGCGAACCGGGTTCCAGCTCTTCGGTCCACGCGAGGAACCGCGCCGCGTCGTCGGTGGGACGGCCGTTGTACGAGGCAGCCACGATCACCACCGGACCGCTGTCCGCGGTGAGCTTGCCCGCCAGGTCGTTCAGCGGCGCGACCGTCGTGGCGAAACCGCGCTCTTCGCCGTCGACGGCGAGGTCCCCGGCGATGCCCGTGCAGGTGCCGAGGTTGGAGCCGTGCAGCAGGGCCAGCGCGGTACCTGCTGCACGACTGACTGTGGTGGCCCCGGCCGTCGTGTGGCCGGTGCTCACGATGGCGGCCGGACGGCGTCGCTCACCGCTGGAGCGCCGCGCCAGCTGCAAGGTGAAGGCATCCGGCTTGAGGGTCAGCGACTGCTTGATCTTGAGCTGGTAGTTGGTGTGGTCGATGAACCGGTAGCGGTGCACCAGCAACGCGAGCACCAGCGTCGCCTCGTGCAGCGCGAACTGGCGGCCGATGCAGGCGCGTTCACCACTGCCGAACGGCTTGAACAGGTGCACCGGCCGGGTCTCCTCGCGTTCCGGTGCGAACCGCTCCGGGTCGAACAGCTCGACGTTGTCGCCCCAAGCCGGGTCACGGTGCAGCTGCGGGATCAGCACGAGCAGGCCCTCGCCCTTGCGCACCGCGTACTTGCCGCCGATGACGGTGTCCTCCACCGGTTCGACGCCGTACACCGGCGCGGTCGGCCACAGCCGCAGGCTCTCGCCCAGCACCTGCCGGAGGTAGGTCAGCTTGCCGATGTCGCCGTACTCCGGCTCGGGTTCGGTGTCGCCCCACAGCGCGTCCACTTCGGCCTGTGCCCGTGCCAGTGCCTCCGGGTGCTTGGTCAGGTAGTGCAGCGCGAACGACAGCGCACCACTGGTCGTCTCGTGACCGGCGATGATGAACGTGATCGCCTGGTGGCGGATGTTCACGTCGTCCAGCGGCTCACCGGTCCGCTCGTCGCGCGTGTGCAGCATCCGGCCGAGCAGGTCGTCGGTGCCGGTGTCACCGGAGGCGCGGCGGCGGCGGATGACGTCGTCCACGAGGTTCTGCATGCAGGCCAGATCCTCGCGGAACTGTTCGGCCTTGCCCCACTGGAACAGCCCGCTCCACGGCAACGCCTCGCCCTTCGCCTGGGCGAAGTCGAGCGCCCGCGTCAGCGCCGTGACGAACGGGTGGGGCTCGGTGCGGGCGAACGACTCGAAGTCGTAGCCGAACCCGCACAGGCCGATCGTGTCGAACGTCAGCCGGGTCATGTCCTCGGCGACGTCGACGGCGTCCTCGGCGTTGTCCCACTTCTCGATCAACGTCTTGGCCACGTCGAGCATCGTCGAGTGGTAGCCGCGCATGGCGCCGAGCGAGAAGGCGGGCATCAGGACGTCGTGGGCCTTCTGCCAGTTCGGTTCGTCGTTGTAGGCGGTGAAGAGCCCGTCGCCGCCGATGTCGCGCAGCAGCACCAGATCGGGGTGCAGGTTCTTGCGGAACCGGGTCTCGTCCGACAGTTCGGTGACGAGGTCGAGCCCGGAGACGAAGTTGATCTCCCGGGCGAACACGCGCAGCTTGAACAGCGGTCCGAGCTCCTTGGCCTCTGCCATGACGTGCAGCAGACCGTCGACGCCACTGGGGATGTCGAGGGCGTGGCCGACCAGTGGCCAGGACCGGCGCTCGGGAATCGGCTCGGTGGCGGAGACGTGCGTCATCGCAGGTTGTGCCTTTCGCGCTGTGGTGGTTCAGGTTCGTGAGGGCGTGCGAGCGTCAGCGCTCGTGCACGAGCTCCCAGCGGCCGCCGGTGCGGCGGGCGAGCCCGCGGCGCTCCAGGTCCTCGAGGTAGCGGACCAGCCCGGCGTCACCGCGCTTGCGGAAGAACGGAAGGATCTTCGGCAGCAGGTTGGGCACGAGCATCGCCAGTCGTGCGCTGAACGACTCACGCGGCCGGGCGTAGGCCTCCAGCCGCGGCTTGTCGAGCATGCTGACCACGGCGGCCACGACGTCGGACGGCTGCTGCGGCGGCTCCTGGAACTGCATGGAGTTGCCGCCCTCGACGGCCTCGCCGCGCAGCATCGGCGTGTCGGTCGCGGACGGCAGCACCGATCCGGCCAGGATGCCCTTCTCACGCAGGTCGAGCCCGATCGACAGCATCGCGCCGCGCAACCCGAACTTGGACGCGCAGTACACCGGCGTCTCGCCCTGCGGGAAGAGGCCGGCGAGCGACACGGTGCTGATCACCCGCGGGTCGCGCGACTTCCACAGCAGCCCGATCCCGAGCCGCGTGGTGACCAGCGGCGAGGTCATGTTGAGCGCGATCTCGCGCTCGATGCTGGGGATGTCCCGCTCGTCGAACCGTTCGGTGCTGGTCATGCCGACGTTGTTGACCAGCACGTCGAGCCGGCCGTACTCCTCGCCGATCCGCTCGAACAGCTGCTTGATCTGCGTCCAGTTCAGGAGATCGCAGCCCACGCCGAGGTGGCCAGCGCCGGGCAGCTCACCCGCGACCTTCTGCGCGCGGGCCTCATCGATGTCGACCACGACGCACTGGGCGCCACCGGAGGCGAACCGGTGGCACATGGCGCTGCCGATGCCGCCCGCGCCTCCCGTGACGGCGATGACCTTGTCCCGGAAGTCGTAGCTCATGGCGGGTGCCCCTTCGTGACGGCCGTTCATCTCTTGTCACGAAGTTATTTGGGTGCGGCGGGCCTGGAACTGGCCGACGCGGCCAGAGAGGGAACCGCAGCGGCCACGCCGGCAAAACGAAACCGCCCGTCGGCGGCCATACCTCGCCCCACCTTCGACGGACGGCCATGGATCCGGCAGCGGCCTGTCTCGCCGATCCTGTGCTGCGCGCGACGGCCCGTTCACGTTCAGCGGCGCGCTTCACCTCGCGCGGCCAGCATCCGGCGGACGAACTGCTCACATGTGGTAGACGCGGCCTCCAGGGCGAACGCCTCGGGTGCCACCAGTAGTTGGGCCGCGGTGCCGCGCAGCATCCCGGTGATCGCGGTCGCCACGCCGGCCGGGTCGACGTCCGTCCTGACCGTCCCGTCCTCTTGACCGGAGCGCACGTACGTCTCGACCTTGGCTCGGATAGCGCGGTCGAACTCCACGAACACCTCTCGCACGACCGATTCCTCTGGCAGGGACGCACCCCACAGCGCGAAGAAAGCACGGGCAGCCTCTGGCTCCTGGGCGGCCCAGGTGAGGTAGGAGCGGACCATCCCGACCAGCAACTCCAGCGGATCCCCGGTGAGGCCGTCGATCATCTCGACAATCCCCCGCTGGCTCTCTCGCGCCACGCGTTGCAGCAGCACCACCTTCGATCCGAAGTGGTGGTTGACCAGTCCTCGGCTGTATCCGGCCTCCGCGCCGACATCCGCCACCGAGGTCTGGTCAACGCCCCTGCGCGCGACGAGCCGACTCGCGGCGTCCAGGAGTGCTCGTTCCGCCTGGTCGCGCCGCTCCTGTTTGGTGCGCGGCGGGACGGGAGCTGCGGTTTCGGAGTTCAGCGGGGTTGACGACATGCGCCGAGCCTATTACCTTCCGAATGGTTGCTGAACGCTTAACAAGCAACTTTGGGAGAGTCGCCTCGGTCTCATACGGCCCGACTCGGCGCCCCCTCGGGAGCGTTGCGCCGGAGACGACGGCCGCCCGGTCCAGCGCCTTCCTCGCCCAGCGGTGAACAAAGGAGTTCGGTATGGCTGCCACAGACAAGAGCCCGGAGACCGCCGGCCGGGTCGACCCGGTCGTCACCAAAGAGCGCATGCTCGGCACCGAGTCACGGTGGCGCCGGTTCGGCGAGCCGACCCCCGCGGGCGGCTCCCTCAAGGAGGACGGGACGCCGGACTACGGCGTGTTCGGACCGGGCAGTATTGCGTGGGACGTGCTGCTGCACCCGGCCACTGTCTTCTTCCAGAGCCCCGCGCAGTTCGTGCTCCAGCTGACGTACAAGCCGATCCTGGCGGGGGTGCGCGACTGGGACCCGATCTCGCGCAAGGCCCGCAAGGGCGAACTCACCATCTTCGACCGCTTCGACCGGCAGCAGCGGAACTCCGGGATCCACGCCCCCATGTGGCTCGGTGACACCCCCACCGCCCGCCGCGTCGCCCGGCACCTGCACAACATCCACGCCAAGGTGGCCGGTGACCTCATCGACATCGCCCATCCCGAGCTCGGCGGCTACCAGGCCAACGGCCCGCGCGAGGCCATGTGGGCGGCGCTCACCGAGATGCACACCATGCTGTGGGTCTACGAGAACCTCGCCTTCCGCGACGGCAAGGCCCCGCACCGCCTCACCCCCGAGCAGCGCGACCAGTACATCGCCGAGGTGGCCGTGTACTGCCGCCTCTTCGACTCGCCCGAGGGAGAGATCCCCACGACGATGGCCGAGCTGAAGGCGCTCTACGAGAAGTACGACGACATGTTCACGCCCAGCCGGACCATGGACGTCATCCCCGCGACCGGACAGAGCTTCCACAAGATCCAGCACGACTCGGTCAAGAAGAACTTCCACGTCTCCCAACTGCGCATCCAGGCCCAGCTGCTGCTGAGTCAGAAGCTGTTCCGGTACGCGATCCTGGGCGCCGTCTCGGGCACGACCCGGCGCAACACGGGTATGGGACCGGTCAGGAATGCCGTGGCCGTCGCATCGACCAAGGCCATGCTGCCGCTGATCTGGCTGGCCCAGCAGCCGCAGGCGGAACGCCGCATGATGCGGCTGATGTGGGGCCCCGACGCGGTGAAGCTGATCGAGTCGGCCCGTGAACTGCAGCGCCAGGCGAAGGCGGGGCTGCTCCCCGACTCACCGCACAGGACGGCCGTGTAGTCCGTCGCCGAGGCCTACGTCCACCGACAGGGCCTGCACTTCCGAAGGGCCTGCGCTTCCGAAGGAGCATGCGAACAATGGAACACACATACGACTCTCTGTTCATCGGCGGCGACTGGGTCGCACCGTCGTCGGCCGCGACGATCACCGTCGCCTCGGCGACCACCGAAGAGCCCATCGGACGGGTACCGGAGGCGGTGTCGGCCGATGTCGACGCTGCCGTCGCCGCTGCCCGCAGCGCCTTCGACGACCCGAGCGGGTGGGCGGCATGGGAGCCCGGCCGCCGAGCCGAGGCGATGGAACGGCTCGCCGACGTGCTCGGCAAGCGCGGCGAGCAGTTCGCGCAGCTCGTCAGCCGTGAGAACGGCATGCCCATCGTGACCAGCCGCCGCTCGGAGGCCGTGATCGGCGCCGCCGTACTGCGGTACTACGCCGCCCTTGCCCGGCAAACCGGCGTCGAGGAGTCCCGCCCGGCGGTGGCCGGCAACGGCACCACCGTCGTACGCCGTGCCCCGGTCGGGGTGGTCGCCGCGATCGTGCCGTGGAACTTCCCGCAGACCCTGGCCATGTTCAAGCTGGGGCCGGCCCTCGCGGCAGGCTGCACGATCGTCCTCAAGCCCGCGCAGGAGACCGCCCTCGACGCCTTCCTGCTGGCCGAGGCCGTCAGGGAGGCCGGTCTTCCACCCGGCGTGGTCAACGTCGTGCCCGCCGACCGCGAGGCTTCCGGCTACCTCGTCGGTCACCCCGGCGTGGACAAGGTCGCCTTCACCGGTTCCACCGCCACCGGCCGGGCAATCGCCGAGCAGTGCGGCAGGCTGCTGCGTCCGGTCACCCTGGAGCTGGGGGGCAAGTCCGCCGCGATCGTCCTCGACGACGCGGACCTGGAGCCCCACCTCGACGCGTTCTTCCGCGCGACCTTGAACAACAACGGGCAGACCTGCCTGATCGGCACCCGCGTCCTCGCCCCACGCGGCCGCTACGGTGAGGTGGTCGACCTGCTCACCGACTACTTCGGCTCCCTCCGCATCGGCGACCCGCTCGACGAGGGGACGCGCGTCGGCCCGCTCGTCTCCCGACGGCAGCGCGAGCGCGTGGAGGGCTACATCGCCAAGGGCCGCGCGGAAGGCGGCCGGATCACCACCGGTGGCGGTAGGCCGCAGGGCCTCGACCGCGGCTGGTTCGTGCAGCCGACGATCTTCACGGACGTGGACAACGACTTCACCCCGGCCCGCGAGGAGATCTTCGGACCGGTCCTGTGCGTGCTGCCCTACCACGATGTCGACGACGCCGTCCGTATCGCCAATGACTCCGACTACGGCCTCGGCGGCACCGTCTGGGGCACCGACAGCGAGCGCGCCCTCGCTGTCGCCCGCCGGGTCCATACAGGAAGCGTGGGCATCAACGGATACGCGCTGGACCTCGGTGCACCCTTCGGCGGCGTCAAGGACAGCGGCCTCGGCCGCGAACTCGGCCCTGAGGGGCTGGCCGCCTACCAGCAGCTCAAGAGCATCTACGGCATCGCGCCTGAACCGGAGCCGACACACGCTCGCGCCGCGACGACGAACGCCTGAGCGTCGTCCTTCATGACTGCCATCGAGGAAAATACACAGCGAGAGGCACTTACCATGCCGGTATTCACACACCCACACCCGTTCACCACGGACAAGGACATATCGAGCGCCGAATTCTGGTCGCGGTCCTTCGTCGAGCGGGACGAGACGTTCGGCTGGCTGCGGAAGAACGCACCGGTGAGCTGGCACCCTCCGCTGGAGACCCCGGAGCTCTTGCCCGAGGTGCACGGGGAGCCGGGTTTCTGGGCCGTGGTGCGTGCCGAGGATGTCGCCTTCGTGAGCCGCAACCACGAACTGTTCAGCTCCGACTCGAAGAAGCACGGCCGCTCGGTCATGTTCCGGCCGACGGACCCCTCGCTCATGCCGGCGCCGACCTTCCTCACCATGGACCCCCCGGAGCACACGCGCTACCGCCGCATCATGAGCGCAGGGTTCACCCCCAAGGCCGTGAACCGGCTGCGCGGGCTGATCGAGCAGCGCGCCGCGCGGATCGTCGACCGCGTCGTGGGGGCCGGCGAGATCGACTTCGTCACCGAGGTCTCGGCGAAGCTGCCGATGATGACGGTGGCCGACCTCGTCGGCGTCCCCGAGGAACTGGTCGAGACGTTCGCCGAGGCTGGCGACCGCTTCGTCGGGGCCGACGACCCGGAGATCAACGGCGGAACGGACCGCACCCAGTTCGCGATGCAGCAGATACGAGTGCTGCGCGAGATCGGGGTCGACCTCGTCCGGCACCGCCGCACCCGCCCCACGGACGACATCGCGACGGCGCTCGCACAGGCCGAGTTCGACGGCAAGCCGCTCTCGGACGACGACATCCAGTCGGCCATGCTGCTGCTCAGCGTGGCCGGGAACGACACCACCAAGCAGACCACCTCGCACAGCGTCGTCCAGCTGTGGAAGCACCCGAACCAGAAGGCCTGGCTGACGGAGGACTTCGACGGCCGCATCGCCGCCTCCATCGAGGAGTTCATCCGCCACGCCTCACCGGTCGTCGAGTTCGCCCGCACCGCGACCCAGGACCTGGAACTGGGGGGCCAGGAGATCCTCGCCGGCGACAAGGTCGTCGTCTTCTACGCCTCGGCCAACCGCGACGAGGAGGTGTTCGACCAGCCGTACCGCTTCGACCTGAGGCGGACGCCCGTCCCGCACTACGGCTTCGGCGGCGGAGGCGTCCACTTCTGCCTCGGCAACGGCATCGCGAAGGCGCAGTTGCGCGCTCTTTTCTCCAACATCCTCACCAAGCTGCCCGACATGCGGGTGGGCGAGCCCGAAATGCTCCAGAGCGAATTCATCCACGGCATCCGCCACCTGCCCGTCGTCATCCCCGACTAGCAATTCGGTAATCGGCAATTCAGTTCAGTGAGGACGCATGGCATGAAGATCAAAGTGGACCGTGGCCGCTGCACCGGCATCGGCATCTGCGAGTCGGTCGCACCCGACTATTTCGAGGTCGGCGACGACGGCGGTCTCGTCCTCCTGCGCGAACACATCGACGACCCGCAGCGGGCGGAAGTCGAGGACGCCGTGCGCGCCTGTCCCGCGCTCGCCCTCTCGATCGTCGAGGACTGATGACCATGACCTCGACGACTGGTGCCGGCCTCGTGGTGATCGGCGGCTGCCTCGCGGGACTGCGAGCCGTCCAAGCCGCGCGGCGAGGCGGCTTCTCGGGCCGGATCGTACTGGTCGGACGGGAACATCAGCTGCCCTACGACCGCCCTCCCCTGTCGAAGTCGTTCCTCACCGAGCAGGACGCTGAACCGTCCTTCTACATCGACGAGGCGGAACTCGCCGAACTCGGCGTCGAACTGCGCCTCGGAGCGGAAGCCACTGGTGTCGGCCTCGCCTCCCGGACCGTCACCGTCGGCGGCACGCCCCTCGTCTACGACAAGCTGATCATCGCGACGGGCGCGGACGCCCGCCCTCTGGCCGACACACCCCTGCTCACCGGCGTGCACACCCTGCGCACGCTCTCGGAGGCGACCGCGCTGCGCCACGAGCTGCGGGACGCGAAGAACGTGGTCATCGTCGGCGCCGGCTTCATCGGCTCGGAGGTCGCCTCCTCCGCGCGCACACTCGGCGCCCAGGTGACGATCGTGGAGGCGGCCGCCACTCCGCTGGTCCGCGCCCTCGGCGACACCGTCGGTGCCGCGCTCTCCGGCCTCCATGGGCGTAACGGAGTACGACTGCTGCGCGGCACGGTGCTGGAGAAGATCGTCGGTGACGGGCACATCACCGCCGTCACTCTGAGTACCGGCGAGACCGTGGAAACCGATCTGCTCGTCGTCGGCGTCGGCGCCGCACCGGCCACCGGCTGGCTCCGCGATTCAGGGCTGGAACTCCACCCCGTCGACGGCGGACTGGTGTGCGATGCCAAGCTGCGCGCTTCCGACGAGCACGTGTACGCCGCAGGCGATCTCGTGCACTGGCCGAATGCGCTCATGGACACCACCATGCGCCTGGAGAACTGGACGAACGCAGCCGACCAGGGGGCGCGTGCAGCCCTGAACGCACTCTTCCCCGAGCAAGCACAGGGGTACGAGACGGTCCCGTACTTCTGGAGTGACTGGTACGGCCGGCGCATCCAGTTCGTCGGCACCGCGACCGCCGACAACGTCGAGTTCGTCGACAGCCTGCCGGACGACGATCGGTTCACCGCGCTCTACCGCACCGGCGACCGAGTGATCGGGGCCGCCACCCTGGACGAACCCCGACTGATCATGAAGTTGCGGCGGCTGATCGCCACCCGTGGCAGCTGGGACGAGGCAGTGGAACTGGTGCGGGCCAAGTCGGTGAGCACCCGATGACGACTACCCGCGCGGCGGTACTGCGCGGACACGACCGCACGTTCGCCGTCGAGGACGTCGAGCTGGGCCCGTTGCGCCCGGACGAGATCCTGGTACGCATCGCCGGTGTCGGCATGTGCCACACCGACTTGATGCCCCGTGACCCCGGTTTCGCGGCCCGGCTGGGACCCGTCGTGCTCGGGCACGAAGGGTCCGGGACAGTCGAGCAGGTCGGATCCGCGGTGACCAGAATGCAGGTCGGCGACCATGTCCTGCTCAGCTTCGACTCCTGTGGCTGGTGCGCGACGTGCCTGCGCGGTGCACCCGCCTACTGCACCGAGTTCGCGCAGCGCAACATGACGGGCCGGCGCGCCGACGGCACCCACGGAGCGACGGACCGGGACGGTGTCCCCCTCGCGGTGCGGTGGTTCGGCCAGTCCTCGTTCGCCGAACACGCCGTGGCCACCGAGCGCAACGCCGTCGTTGTGGACCGCGAACTCCCGCTCGACCTGCTGGGGCCTTTGGGCTGCGGGCTCCAGACCGGGGCGGGCGCGGTTCTCAACGAGATGGCGCCGAGCGCAGGCCAATCAATCGCCGTCTTCGGTGCGGGCGCGGTCGGCCTCGCCGCCGTCATGGCGGCCAAGATCGCCGGTGCGGCCGACATCGTGGTCGTCGACCTCGTCCCCGCCCGTCTCGACCTGGCCCTCGAACTCGGTGCGACACGCACGGTCCCAGGCGACATCGACGACGTACTCGCGCGGATCGTCAACGGTGGTCCGGGCGTCGACTTCACCCTCGACACCACGGGCGTCCCCGGTGTGATGCGCACGGCCGTGGCATGCCTGGCCCGACCAGGCAAGGCCGTGCTGGTCGGTGTCGGCGGCAAGGAGGTCTCCGTCCCGCCCGCGATGCTGGCCGGGCGCACCCTCACCTTCTCCCTGGAGGGCAACTCCGTGCCCCAGCTCTTCCTGCCGAAGCTGCTCCGCTTCTGGGAGTGCGGGCTCTTCCCGTTCGACAAGCTCGTCCGCACCTACTCCCTGGACGACATCAATCAGGCGGAATCCGATGCGATCGCGGGAACCACCGTCAAGCCCGTGCTCCTGCCGGCGCGACGCTAAGAGATCACACCGCGGTCGACCACGAGTCGGCCCGATCCGTCGCGCCGCCGACGTTTCTCCACCAAGGGGCCGATATGGGGACATGGTGCTGCAGGCGCTGTGCCACTTCCCCGCACTGCTGACAGGACAGTGCCGATCTGAGCGTACTGAGGCGTGCTCAGGAAACCATCCGGGCCGCCCGCGCGAACTCGGTCGTCGCCACCGCCTCGAGTAAGAGGTGATCAAATGAGGAGAGCATGCAATGGATTTGGGGCTGAAGGACAAACGCGCGGTGATCACCGGTGGCAGCCGGGGCATCGGCCTGGCAGCGGCCTGGGCTCTCGCCCAGGAAGGTGCCCAGGTCGCACTTGTCGGACGCACTGCGCAGGCGGCGGTCGAGCAGGCCGCCGCGCTCGCCACCGAAACCGGGACGCGCGTGATCGGGATCGGCGCGGACACCGGTGACGACGCCTCGGTAGCCGCCATGGCGGCGACCGCCATCGAGCAGCTGGGCGGCGTCGACATCCTGGTCAACAACGCGGCCATGACCAACCCCGGCGTGATCGCGGAGTCAGCGCTGGAAGCGGAGATCAACGTCAAGGTGCGGGGCTATCTTCGCTGTGCGAGGGCGTTCGCGCCCGGCATGGTCGAGCGCGGCTGGGGCCGGATCATCAACGTCGGCGGCGCTGCGGCGCGGCGCACTGGCTCGGTAACCGGCTCGGTGCGCAACGTCGCCGTTGCAGCGCTGACCAAGAACCTCGCCGACGAACTGGGCCCGCGCGGCGTGAACGTCACCGTCGTACACCCCGGCCCCACCCGCAGCGACACCATGGCCAAGGCGTTGGCGGCCAACGCTGAGTCCCGCGGGCTGACCGTGGAGGAGGTCGAACGCGAATTCAGCGCGGCGATCTCGATCGGCCGGATCGTCACGCCGGACGAGGTAGCCGCAGTGATCGCGTTTCTGGCCAGCCCGCGCAGCGTCGCGCTCAACGGTGACCCGATCATCGCCAGCGGTGGTGAACTCGGTCCCATCTATTACTGACCGCCCCGAGATGAACTCCCCACAGTGAGCCGGGAAGTCCGGTCGGCACCATGTCACCTCCCTCGACGGCCATGTATCGGCAGAGGGATGGCCCGGGTTCTGGGGGCCTCGAGGGCCCGGAGTACCTCGCGTGGCTCGGCGAGCAGCCCACGGCCACCGACCTGATGGCAGCGAACGCCTACCGCCTGATGTCGGTCCTGAATGGCCAAGACGAGTTCTGGCCCGAAGAAGAGGCGTCCGCCGACAAGCTCACGCAGGCGTCCAAGCCTGAGAGGCCGACGATGCGGTCGTAGGACTCCAGCGCGATCTGCTTGAACTTGGCGAAGACGCCGAGCCACCGCCTGGCCGACATCGTGTGCGAGGGCCGAACGGGGACGCCGCATTCGCACGAGTCCGCGCGCACGCCGGCACCGTCTTCGCCGAATCCGACTGAACGTGAATTACGCGGACCGATGAGGAGAAATGATGCGCATCGACGTGCACGCTCACCTGTGGAGCGAGCAGTATCTGGAGCAACTGGGCGGAGGCGGCGAGCCCATGCAAGCCCAGCGGGGTCTGGGCGCCGGAGCGACCGACGAGGATCTGGCCGCCCGGTTCGCTCAGATGGACGCGGCGGGGGTCGACGTCCAGATCCTGTCGGCCACACCGTTCTCGCCCCATCTGCCCGACGAGGCGGCCGCCGTCCACGCCGCCCGGACCGGCAACGACGAGTACACCGCCGTCGTCGCCGAGCACCCGGACCGGTTCCGCGCCTTCGCCGCCCTGCCGCTGCCGCACGTCGACGCCTCAGTCAAGGAGCTCACCCGAGCCCTGGACGACCTGGGCATGGCCGGCGTGGGGATCACCACCTCCGTGCTCGGCCGCGGCCTCGACGAACCGGCCTTCGAGCCGGTGTACGAGGAACTGAACCGGCGCGGCAGCGTGCTGTACGTGCACCCGGCCGGCACCGGGGCCGGCTCGGACCTGGTCGCCGGCCACAACTTGACCTGGTCGATCGGCGCCCCCATCGAGGACACGGTGGCGGTCATGCAGCTGATCCTGGCCGGCATCCCCAGCCGCTACCCCGACACGAAGATCATCATCTCGCATCTCGGCGGCGCGCTGCCGATGGTGCTCAACCGCGCCGACCACCAGGTCCCGTGGGAGTCCCCCGGCACACCCGAACTGCCCAGCGTCGCCGCCCGCCGGATGTGGTTCGACACCGTCGCACACGACCACGCCCCAGCACTGCGGGCCGCCGTCGACACCCTGGGCGCGGACCGCCTGGTACTCGGCACCGACTTCCCATTCCAGGCCAAAGCCGAGTACCAATCTGCGATCGACTACATCAGCCGGGCCGTGAGCGCCGAGCAGGCGACCACCATCCTGGACACCAACGCAGCCGCGATCTTCGGCCTCTAGCTTGAGTTTTGACCATGAGTGGCCGGGCGAAGGCCCCTGGTTGACATGAGCAAAACTTCGGAGGGCTTGGTGACACACCGGCCAGCGTTCGCGGGTGGAGACGGACGGGGTGACGGTCAGGCTGGGTGGATGGCAGATCCAGTCCAGCGCGCAAGCTGACCAACCATGAGGCCAGCGGCTACAGGAGGTCACGCGAAGGAGGAACAGACTCGACTGCCGCACCATGCATGGCCATGTGTCTGGTCGCGTGCAGCAGACCAAGGACCGAGAGGTCGACGGCGGGCGCGATGAGCGGAGCAACCCACACCGGCACACTGAGGCGAAGAGCGAGGTTCAGTACGTTGCTGAAGCCGAACAGGAACGTCAGCCCGACCACCGTCGCCATGATCATGGCGACCGCACGCTCAACGTTCTGCAGGGCGCCCGAGGAGCCCGAGCTGGGCCCGAGATCCCCGACCTGCGACGTCACAGAACGGTACGACGCGGCAGAAGCACGAGACACATCCTGGATCTGAAGTGCAGAAACGGTACTCACCGACACCGCCGTCGAGGTACACCCGAGGACTCTTGATCAGCGGGTCAGCGAATGCACACCCCAACAGCAAGACAAGGTAGACAAAGGTCTACCTTGCAGCTGCGCGCGCAAATCTGGGGCAATCGAGCAATGCCCCCATGATCATCTATTGCGCTCAAATTTGCACGTTTACGCAGGTCAGCCTACATCCGGGCGTGTCACCATCACATGTGCGACATGATCCCCAACGCGGAACATTGGAGGGTGTCCGTCTGGGAAGCCCAAGAACTTCAGCACGCGATCATGGGCTACTTGCCGGGCTACGCGATGCCGCGGATCGTCTGCGATGTCCCCTACGTAGGCAAACGCTGGGTCCACCAGCTCGCCGAATATGACCGTGAGCTGGGCATTTCCTACTGGACCAAGAACTACCGCACCGGGATCGAGCTCGAAGACCCCGAGGCGCTCGACCGTCGCTACCCCTACTACGACCCGATCTCCACTCTGGGCGAGGCCGGCCAGAAGTGGTGGTCCGACCAGACCTGACAGGCCACGATGGGACCGTTTTCGGGACAACTTCCGAAGGCGGTTCCATCGCCATGTTTTGCCTGTTCAGACCCGTTGTGACTCGTTGAGCCTCGACAACAAGGGGCCCAGAAGGGGCCCAAGAAGTCCAAAGTACACACTTGCTAGCGTCCATAGTGGATACATTTGATCAGTCATTGGTCTAGTACGCGGTGACGCTCTCTCCTGCCGTCGAACAGGCGCCGTTCCCCCGTGACAGCGATCCCTCCGGAGCAGAGTCAGCCAAGATCCCGACGTCCGGTACATCCGACTCGGGTTTGTCACTGCTGTCTGCGCTCCACTCTCGCTCCGGATCGCCTTGATTTGGCCGGTCGCTTCGAGTCAGGCCGGAGAGCGCGGCACGCCGATCTGCTGAACCTTCTGTCGACATTCCGGGGCGCGGGCGACGATCGCCATCCGTTCACACCGCTGAGCCGCGGTGGCAGGTGCTGGCGATAGGACGATTGAGCGAACGGCTGGCGTAGATCTACTTCGCCCGAGCAGGGATGGCGATCAGTTTCACTATCTGGCTCATGGCCCTACTACTACGACAGCCTCACCCTGTTCTCCCCCGCCCGCTACAGCGCCCTGCCCGGCCACCCGTTCCCCGGCGATCCCGAGCGCTACCCGCACCGCGACGAAGTCGTCGACTACCTCCGCGCCTACGCCGCACACCTCGACGCCGACATCCGCATCGGCCAGCGCGTCGTAGAAGTAGCGCGTGACAACAAGTTCTGCGTGACGACGGCGGACAGCACGAGCTTCACCACGCCGATTGTCATCGCTGCCACGGGCGACTTCGGCAACCCGCACCGACCCTCGCTACCCGGTCTCGACCACTTCCCCGGAACGGTGCTGCACGCCGCGCAGTACCGCTCGCCAGCGCCGTTCCACGGCCAACGCGTCGTCGTGGTCGGCGCCGGCAACTCCGCAGTCCAGATCGCCGCGGAACTCGCCGAGCACGCCCACGTCACCCTCGCGACCCGCAAGCCGGTGAATTTCTCCGCGCAACGCCCATTCGGCCGCGACCTGCACTTCTGGCTCGACCGCACCTGCCTCGACCACTTCCCGATCGGCCCGTGGCTGCCCGACGGCTTCACCACCCCGGTCCTCGACACCGGTCGCTACCGCACCGCCCTCGAACAGCGACGCCTAGACCGTCGGCCGATGTTCACCGCGCTGGAGGGCACCAAGGTCATCTGGCCAGACGAGCAGCGCGAACAGGTTGACGCGATCATCCTGGCCACCGGGTACCGCCCCGACCTGCCATATCTGAGCACGCTGGGCACCGAGGACGACCGCGGCGTCTCCCGTCACCACCGCGGGCTCGGCTTCGTCGGGCTCGAATGGCAACGCAGCCTCTCGTCCGCGACCTTGCGCGGTGTCGGCCGCGATGCCGTCTACGTGGTGCTCCGACTGCTCCGGTGAGGCCGACCACACCACGACGCCCGACGGCCGGCCGCACCGGTACGGTTGGCGGCAGCGGCGGTGGGGCTCGCCGCTCCGTCTCGGAGAACCGCAGCACTGCTGCCAACAGTCCCTACTCGATGCGGGCGCTGACACGCGCCCGTCGCCGGGTAGGAGGATGTGCTGGTGAGCAACAAGATCGAGCTGGACGAGCCGGTCGACCCGGACGTCGATCTCCACGTCAAGGCCCAGCGCCGTGAGCTGGTTCGGCAGCACGGGCCCGTCCTGCTGACCATCGCGCTCGGTGGCGGACTCGGTGCACTTGCGCGCTATGGGCTCGCTCTGCTGCTTCCCACGCGACCTGGCCAGTTCCCCTGGGGCACGTTCGTCACGAACACGCTCGGCTGCCTGCTCATCGGCGTGCTCATGGTCCTGATCACCGAGGTGTGGACGGCGCACCGGCTGGTCCGTCCGTTCCTCGGCGTGGGTGTTCTGGGTGGCTTCACGACGTTCTCGACCTATGCCGCCGAAGTGCGCGCGTTGCTGCATCCCGGCGGTGTCGTGCTCGCGTTCACCTATCTCGCCGGGACGTTCCTCGCGGCCATGCTCGCCGTGCTCGCCGGCGTATGGACCACGCGTGCCGCGACGAAGGCGGTTCCGGCTCGCATGAACCCCGGAGGTGGGCAGTCATGACCGCGGTCCTGGTGTTTGTCGGTGCCATGGTCGGAGCTCCGTTGCGGTACCTCACCGACCGGCTCGTCCAGTCCCGCCACGACAGCTTGTTCCCGTGGGGCACCCTCAGCGTCAACATCGCGGGCTGCCTCGTCCTGGGCGCACTCGCCGGCGCGGGCACTGCGCTTCCCGGTCCGATCCTCGCCCTGGCCGGCACCGGGTTCTGCGGCGCACTCACCACCTACAGCACCTTCAGTTACGAAACCCTGCGCCTGACCGAACAGCGGGCCTACTTCTACGCCGCCATGAACGCGGCCGTCAGCATCATCGCCGGGCTCGGCGCCGTCCTGCTCGCCTACTCCACCACCGCAGCGCTCATCGCCTGAAGGCGGTCACCCATCGTCCGGGTCACTGACCAGCAGCACGGGACGATGAGCGGATCGCGCAACGCCGCGGCTGACCGAACCTCGCATCATCCGCGCCAGCGACCGATGCCGATGGGTGCCCACCACGATCATCAGCGCCTCCTGTTCGTCCGCGACCGTGACGAGCAACGTCACCGGGTGCCCGCTCCACGCGTGATAGGTCCACCTGACCTGATGTTCAGCCAGCGCAGCCCCGACCTTGACGTGCAGGTGCTCAAGCGCCTTGCGGGCGTGGTCCTCCCACAACTCCGCGTCGGTGTCGGGATCGATTGGGTAGTCACGCACGTCGATGCAATGCACCACGTGCAGATCCGCTGCGAGCCGCCGGGCGAGATCGGCCGCCGTCCGCAGGGCGGCCACACTCGCGGCCTGGTCGTCGAATCCGACGACGAGAACCGGAGTGCCTTGCCGGGCGCGACGGTCAGCGGGCAGGCGCACTCTCCGCTCGGCGGAACTCCGGTCGGTCATCTCGGAACTCCTTCCAGCCTGCGCGGGCTGTGCGAGTCCAGTGTCTGCCGCTCGCTGTGTGCCTACCCGTTATGGCACCAGCATGCCCGCCTCGCGACGCAACCCAGCCGAGCGACGCTCCGTGCCAATGACAGCAACACCCGCATGATCAGAAAACCGAGCAGCATGTGGAGAGCAGCTGCCGCTCGGACCACCACTCGCTCGAAATCGTCGTGAACAGCCTGGGTGTCCACACCTCCAGTGCGCACCTGACAGGCTGATGTGACGCAGGTCTCGTTGAATCCGGTACCTGGGTACAGGCTTAGCGTTGTGGTGTTGGTCCTGGTTGAGCGCTCCGGAGGTGTGCGACATGGCGGTGCAGGTCACCGATGCGACGTTCGAGCAGGAGATCGAGCTGTCACCGGTTCCAGTCGTGGTGGAGTTCTACGCGACGTGGTGCGGCAACTGCCGGCGGATCGAACCTGTCCTCGGCGACCTGGAGGCCGAGTTCGCGCCGAACGTGCGGTTCATGAAGGTCAACGCGGACGAGAACCCTCAGCTGGTGTCCAAGTTCGCCGTGACGTCCACGCCGACGTTGTTCGCCATCGTGGGCGGCGCCCAGGTGGCCACGACCGTCGGCGCGCAGCCGGGGCCGATCCTGCGGGCAGTGTTCGAGGCCGCCGCAGCTCGCACAGCGCCGGCGGCGAGTACGGGGTGCGGCTGTGAGTCGTCCTGCGGCCCGGCTACCAGCGAACCGACCGTCGGGTGGGTGGACGCGGAGGCGTGCACCTTGCCGGCCGCCGATCAACCGATGCGGCTCGCCGAGTTCGATGCGCTGTTCGCCTCATCGCTCCGTGGGGTACGCCGCGAGGAGTCCGGCTGGCTGCGCCTGCACCTGGGCGGCGGCGCCGACGTCGAAGACGGCGCGCGGGATCTGGCCTCACGTGAGGCCGAGTGCTGCTCGTTCTTCGACTTCACCGTGAGTCGCGACGGTGACGACGTGATCATCGACGTCCGGGTGCCCAGCGACAAGGAAGTCGTGCTCGATGGCCTGGCCGCCCAGGCCGAGGCGGCTCGAGCATGAAGGGAGAGCGGAGATGAGGTCAGGTGAGCTGGCGGCCGCAGCCGGAGTGAACGTCCAGACACTGCGCTATTACGAGCGGCGAGGCCTTCTTCCCGAACCGGACCGTTCACTGGGCGGCCACCGCGACTACGACGAGAGCTCCGTCGCCCTGCTGCGCGTCGTCAAGGCGGCCCAACGGCTCGGCTTCACGCTCGACGAGGTCGCCGAACTCCTCGACACCGGTAGGCAGGGCCACCCCACACCCGATCTTCAAACCCGCGCACAGGCCAAGCTCGACGAGGTCGACCGCCGGATGGAAGACCTGAGCACGATCCGCCAGGAGCTCGTGAGGGTCATCGACGCCCGCTGCGACAGCCTGACCAACTGCACTTGCCGCGATTGCCCGATCCCCTTCATCGAGCTCACCGCCGTCACGAAAGGCCTCACATGAGCACCACCGCGAAGCCCGGCATCGACGCGGTCAACCTCCCCATCCACGCCGTCGAACCCTCAGGACCACCGAAACGCAGCAAGGTCATCGCCTACCTCGCCGCGATCGCCTGCATCGGCTGCTGTGCACTGCCGTTGCTCATCCCGCTCGGGTTGCTCGCCAGTGCTGGTGTCGCTGCGGCGACCACTGGTTTGCTCGTCGTATCAGCGGTCCTCGTCGTGCTCGCGGGCCTGCTGTGGTTCGTTCGTCACCGCCGCAAGTCGACGCACGCCTGTTCTCAGGGCAACTGCTCGTGCTGACAACATCGGCCATGTCGGCTCGCCGCCTCACGCCGTCAGGAAGGATGGCGTCCAAATCGGACAGAGCACAGCGACAGGAGGACGGGCTTGACGCGGCACACGCCCAACCTTGGTGTCGCAGATGGAGCACCACCAGGTTCCGATCTACATCGGCGGGATCCTCGTCGGCGTGCTGGTCGGCCTCCTCGCCCCTGGTTGACCCCTGCCGCGACCATCTGCGGGCCCGCCGCGCGGCCGATCCCGCGGTCCCCGCCACTCACTTACTCGCGGAATCCGGGATCTGGGCTACACCGGCAGCGCCAACCTGTTGGTCCGCTACCTCAACCAGGGCCGCGCCGAAGGGGACCTCCCCGTCACGACCGCCCGTCACGCCAGCGTTTTCATGCTCACCAACCCCGAGAACCTGCGCCCCAAGGACACGACTCTGCTGGAGAAGATCGCTGCGTCCTGCCCGGAGATGACCGCACTCGCCACTCTGGTACCGGCTTCGCCGCCCTGCTGAACCGGCCGCGGGCAACGACGTGAAACTCACCGAGTGGATCGCAGCGGCTCGTGCTGTCGACCTGCCGAACTTGCGCAGTCTCACCAACGGCCTCGAACTCGACCGGTCCGCTGTGGACGCAGGCCTCACCCTGCCCTACCACAATGGCCGCACCGAAGGCGTCAACACCCGGACCAAAAGGATCATGAGGCAGATGCACGGGCGCGCCGGATTCGACCTTCTCCGCCACCGCATCCTCCTGCCCTGAAAAATGCCCAGCGTCACCACCGACTACGGGACAGAGCCAATCGAGCGGTGTAACTCGGGTTGAAGGAAACTACTTGCGTCCGGCGGCCAGGTGGCCGTCGAAGGCGATCTCGAAGGCGTTGAGCGCGGGTTTCCAGCGCATCGTCCAGCGTTTGCGGCCGGTGCCGGTCGGGTCCAGGCTCATGATGGCCATGTAGACGCATTTGAGCGCGGCCTGCTCGTTGGGAAAGTGCCCGCGGCCTTGACGGCGCGGCGGATGCGGGCGTTGACGCTCTCGATGGCGTTGGTCGAGCAGATCACCCGCCGGATCTCCGGGGCGAACGCGAGGAACGGCACGAACTCGGCCCAGGCGTTGTCCCACAACCGCACGATCGCCGGATACCGGCCGCCCCAGGTCTCGGTGAACTCGGCGAACCGCTCGCGGGCGGCGGCCTCGGTCGGCGCGGTGTAAACCGGCTTGAGCGCCTTGGCGATCGCGTCCCAGTGCTGACGGCCCGCGTAGCGGAAACTGTTGCGCAGCAAGTGCACCACGCAGGTCTGGGTGATCGTCTGCGGCCAGACGGTGGTGATCGCGTCCGGCAGACCGGTCAGCCCGTCACAGACGACCATGAGCACGTCGGCCACGCCCCGGTTCTTCAGTTCGGTGAGCACGTGCAGCCAGTATTTGGCGCCCTCGCCGCCGTCGCCGGCCCACAACCCGAGGATGTCGCGCCGTCCTTCGCAGGTGACCGCGAGCGCGACGTAGATCGGCCGGTTGGCCACCTGCCCGTCACGGATCTTGACGTGGATAGCATCGATGAAGATCACCGGATACACCGCGTCCAGCGGCCGGTTCTGCCATTCCACCATGCCCTCGACGACCTTGTCGGTGATCGTGGAAATGGTCTGCCGCGACACCTCGGCGCCATAGACCTCCGCGAGGTGCGCGGAGATCTCACCGGTGGTCAATCCCTTGGCTGCCAACGAGATCACCATCTCGTCCACACCGCCCAGACGTCTCTGCCGCTTGGCGACGATCTTGGGCTCGAAGCTGGCGTCGCGGTCCCGCGGCACGTCGATCTCGACCGGGCCGACGTCGGTGAGCACGGTCTTGGAGCGGGTGCCGTTGCGCGAGTTACCGGTCCCGCGGCCGACCGGATCGTGCTTGTCATAGCCGAGGTGATCAGTGATCTCACCCTCGAGCGCGGACTCCAGCAGCCGCTTGGTCAGCTGCTGCAGCACCCCGCCCTCACCGGTCAGCTTCAGCCCGCTGGCCTTCGCGCTGCTCACCAGCTCGCCGAGGACTGCGGCGTCCGCCTGATGGGGTCCGGCCTCACCGACTCCGACCTCGGCCTGGCCGCGTCACTACACCTGTTCGCGGCGTTCGGTATCAGCGGCCCGGTCGATCTCAACGGCCGCCAGTTCGTCGATTCCGTCTACGCCTCCGACACGGTCACGGTGTCCGGTGGCGTCGCCCAGGTTCCGACCGGGCCGGGCCTCGGTGTCGAAGTCGATGAGGCAGTCGTTCGCACGCTGGCGGTGAACGTGCTGGCCTGGTGTCCTGGGTTCTTGATTCGTGTGCAGTAGCTGGCCGAGCAGATCCCCACGGCCTCGCCGGACGGCCTGACCTGGACGGCCAAGCTGAAGCACCTCGCTGGAGGTCGTGGGAGCAGGGCTGCACGTGGTCGCCCTGGCCATCGCACCGCTGGCCGTCGTGCAGCCGACCGGCGTGCTGAGCCTCGTGATCACGACGCTGCTCGGCGGCTACTCCCGGCGAGCGGCGTTCGCGGTGTGCGCCGGTACGGCGGGATTCGTGCTGCTGGCCGCGACCTCCACCACCCTCGCTGTGTCCACAGTAGACACTGCGCGAGCGCAACTGTTCGTGGCGTTCGCCGCCGGGGCGGCGGTCATCGGTCTGCGAGCGGCCCGCCGGACCCGCTGCCTGGTCCTCGCCTCGTCCGCCGCAGTGCTGTTCGGCCTGGGCTCGGCGTTGATCCGCGCCGCCGTGCTGAACGGCTCGCCACTGCTCGTACTCGAAGCGGGCGCGCTCATGCTGGCCGGCGGATGGCTGGTCCATCAGGCCTACGCCAGCGGGCCACCCGCAGTCGTGATCGGCGTGGTCACCGTGCTCGACCCCGTCACCGCGGTCGTCGTGGGAATCGGCTTCTACGGCGAAACGGGCGGCATCGCACTCCCGCAGCTCGGCTGCGCCGCGGTGGCCATCGGCGGCGTGATCGCGCTGAGCCGCTCCATCTCGGCGGACCGTTCGAAGTGGACCCGGCCGGGATCCTCCACGGCGCAGCGGATCCTGCTCGCGGCGGACACCTATCCGCCTGACGTCAACGGTTCGGCCAACTTCGCGAGCAGGCTCGCCGAGGGCCTCGCCGACCGCGGTAACGAGGTGCACGTCGTGTGCCCGTCACCAACGTCCGACAGCGGCTCGACGATCATCAGCGGTGTCACCGTGCACCGGATCGCCTCGACGCGCACCCCGTTCCACGCGACGTTCCGCGTGTGCACGCCCTGGCAGGTCAGCCGGGCGCTCCCGAGGTTGTTCGCCGACGTGCGGCCGGACGTCGTCCACGTCCAAGCGCATGTCGGCGGCGGACGTACGGTCCTGCACGCCGCGGTCGACCGCCGGCCGCCGGTCGTCGCCACGAACCACTTCATGCCGGAGAACCTGCTCGACTACAGCCCGCTGCCCAGGTTCCTGAACCGCACGCTGTCGAGCTGGGCATGGCGGGACCTGGTCCGGGTCTACCGACGAGCCCACGCGGTCACCGCGCCGACACCGCGGGCAGCGGACCTGCTGCGCGCACGGGGACTGCCCACTCGGGCGGTCTCCTGCGGTATCGACCTCGATCGGTTCGGCTCGGCGTGCGCGCACACGTCGGCCACGACCACCGCGGTGTTCGTCGGCAGGCTCGACCCGGAGAAGAACGTCGACGAACTGCTGCACGCCCTCGTGCTCAGCCCCACCGTGCAGGCCGAGATCGTCGGCGACGGCGTCTGTCGCATCGGCTTGGAGTCCCTGGCCGGCGACCTCGGCATCGCCAACCGGATGCGCTTCCACGGCTACCTCCCCGACGACGACCTCGTCGCCGTGCTGCGGAGAGGTGACGTGTTCTGCATGCCCGGCACGGCCGAACTCCAGAGCATCGCGACGATGGAGCCATGGCCGCCGGACTGCCGGTGATCGCCGCGGACGCAATGGCCCTGCCACATCTGGTCCACCACGGCGTCAACGGCTACCTCTACCCGCCAGGTGCCCCGGCCCTGCTCGCCGCAGCCCTTCGGGAACTCGACACCGACCACGCCACGCGCGTGGCCATGGGAACGGCGAGCAGGCAGGTCATCACACGGCACGACCTCGCCGGCACCCTCGACGCCTTCGAAGACCTGTACCTGCTCGTGCGGAAGGAAACGATCGAACATGACCACACCAGAGCAGCCACAGCCCAGCGCCGGCGCACCGCCCGAGCACACCACCACCGGCAGCTGACGCCGCACAGACGGCAGACCACCGCAACCGGTGGACACTCCAGGCGCCGAAGAACCTCGCCGTCGCCGATTCTCCCGCGCCAGAGCAGTAGCCCGCCACCGCGTCACCCAGCTGATCGCCGCGTTGGTGCTCGGACTCGCGATCGGCGCGGGTGTCGCCACCCTGGTCGTGCACGAGAAGGGTTCCGAGGGGGGCGGCGGGGATATCCGGGAACACAGCCGCCACGTCCGCCACGGAGATCAGCGAGATCAGGAGGGAGAGCAGCGGGGTGAACGCTGACATCCACCTGCCCGGACAGGCGAGTCACCCGTGGTGAACTCCCCCTCGACCAACCAGGCATCCTCCGGCGCCAGCTTCGGGGTCCGATCGGTGCTGGCACTGGGTGCCCTCGCCCTGGTCGCGATTCCCTTTGGCCTGTTGCTGTTCTTCGTGCAGGACAAGTGGGAACCGCTGCGGGAGGTCGACGAGGGAGCCAGGGACGACCTGCACCGGTTCGCTCTGACCCACGGCGCCTTCACCACCACGATGAAGGTGCTGAGCACAGTCGGGTCCGCACCCGTCTACTTCGCCGTGTTCGCGGTGGTCACCGGCTGGTTGCTGTATCGGCGCCGCCCTCGGCTCGCCGCGTTCGCCGCCGTCACCGAAACCGGCGGCGCGGTGCTCAACGAGATCGTCAAAACCGCCGTGCACCGCGCCCGGCCGATCGTCGCCGACCCTCTGGCCCACGCATCGGGCCTCAGCTTCCCCAGTGGGCACGCCCAGTCGGCCGTCGTCTCCTACTCGTTGCTGCTCGTACTGTTCTGGAACAGCCTGAACCGCGTGCAGCGCTGGACCGCCACGACCTTCTCGATCGCCATGGTGGCGGGAATCGGCATGTCCAGGGTGGCGCTGTCCGTCCACTACGTCTCGGACGTCCTGGCGGGTTACGCCCTCGGTGCTGCCTGGGTGGTGGCGATGATCGCGGCGTTCGACTCCTGGCGGCCGGCCCGGCAAGCCCGCTGAAAGCAGCTAGTTCAGCGTCACGCTACGAACCAGGCCTGGTCTGCATTGGTCACGTAGGTATCGGCTCTACTGATAAAGCACTGACCGGCATGCGCCGACGTTTTGACCGCGCTACAGCGTTCCGCCTGCCCGTCCGGCAACGCACGTTGATCCGACGCGACTACCCACTGCTGTCGGTGGCCAAACGTGGCACGCGGCACGGTCACAAGATTGCTCGCGGCCCGGACCTGTGGTGATCATCGGTTATCGTTGCTCGCGTGCCCACTCACACCGATCCAGAGCGTCTGGCCGCGGTCCGTCGTTACCACATTTTGGACGCGCCCGCTGACGGTAGTTTCGACAGCGTCGCCCGTGTGGCCGCGATGGTCTTCGGCACACCGATCGCGACCGTGACGATCGTGGACGTCGACCGCGTGTGGTTCGCGGCCTGCCACGGCCTGTCGGGCGTGACCCAGATCGGCACCGAGCCCGGCCTGTGCGCCTCGGCCGTGTTGCAGGACGAGGCGTACGTGGTGAACGACGGCGCGGTCGACCCCCGCACCCTGGACCACCCGCTGGTGCGCGGCGAGCTGGGCCTGCGCTTCTACGCCGCCGCGCCGATCATCACCGGTGACGGGCACCGGCTGGGCACGGTCAACGTGATCGACCGCGAACCCCGCGAGGTCACCGACGCCCAGGTCGCGACGCTCACCTCGCTTGCCGGGATCGTCGCCGACCAGTTGGAGTTGCGCCTGGCCGCCATCCAGGCGGTGCGTGCCGAACGCGGCCTGGACGAGGCTTCCGGAGCGCACGCCACTGCGTCGGCCAAGCTGGCGGGCCAGCTGCGCCACCTCGCGGCCGACCACCTCGACAGTGAACACCCCCTGACGTGCCAGCTCGGCTTGTCAAGCCCCTGCGACAACCCCGTCGAGGTCAAGATCGCCGATCCGTGGGGCGACTCCGCCTGGGCCTGCATCCGGCACGCCGAAGACGTCATCATCAACGAGCGGTCGACGTTCATCGCCGACCAGAAGCTCAACGGGCTGGAGCGCTACCTGCGACCCGCGAAGCGCCGCGCCGCCGAACCGGCGCGCACGCCCTAATACACCGACCTGTCGCACCAGCAGCCCGTACCTCGTGGCTTCTCACGCAGCGTTGGCCGGGTAATGGGTCCAGGTGCGGATGGGCGAGTCGGTGGCGAAGCCGGGTCTTGGGCTGGGCGCGGTCGTTGCGCCAGCGGATGAACGAGCCGATGGCGGCATCAACGAGGTGATGTCCCGGACCGCCTGGCCCTGGCCGGACATCAGCCGGCGCGCCGGTGTCGTCCATCTCGATCGCCGACATCGCCGCTCTGAAAGCGTCGATGCCCGCGCGGGGCACGTGGCAGGGACGAGCCGCGATCGCCGGCGTCGACGTGCCCGTGCTGAACGTGGCCAGCGACGCCACCGACCAGGGCGCGCTGCTGGTCCTCGTGCGGACCGAGGACACCCCGGCGCCGACAGAGGTTCTGGCATCTGCCCAGGTGGTGTGGGATGTGGTGACCGGCCACCGGGAGGGCTTGCGGCAGGAGGCCGCGCCGGAACGCCTGGCCCTGTCCCGAGCGGCCGCGGCGGCCCGCGCCATGGCCATCGCCGACCTCGGTGACGCCCACGGCGCCGCGCTGACCGTCCTGATCGGAGTGCTGCGCGACCGTTCCCTCACCGACGTCGACGCCCGGACGCGCGCGGTCGACCTCGCGGTGACTGCCCTGCTCGAGCTGCGATCACGGGCCGAACTGGACCACGCGCTGGCCGAAGAGCGGGGCGGCGACGCCTTCGACCGGCTCGCCGAGTCGTTGCGACGGGTCCTGCGCGGGCGCGGCGTCTTGCTGGACCTCGGCACCCCCGGCGCCGAGGAAGGCGCGGACCGGGTGCTGCCCGCCGATGTCGCCTCCACGGCAAGGGCGGTGGTCCGGGCCGTCGTGCACGCTGTGCTCGACGACCAGCGGGAGGTGCGACGGTTCCACGTCGGATGGAAAGTCGGCGAGACCGCGTTGCGCGCCACCGTGCGGGACGACGGCCCCGGCACGCTGTCCCCGCTCGCCCTCGACGGGCGCCGGATCGGGGAACGGCTCGGCCCGCTGGGCGGGCGACTGGAGGTGGACGCGGTGCCGGGCTGGGGCACGACGGTGACCGTCGAAGTGCCGCTCGGGCCGCCGGACAGCCCGCGTGAGGACCCACTGACCGTGCTGGGCCCGCGAGAGCTGGAGGTGCTCGGTCAGCTGGCACTCGGCCGGCGCAACCGGGACATCGCCCGCGAGCTGCACATCAGCGAGTCGACGGTGAAGTTCCACGTGGCGAACATCCTGGAAAAGCTGGGCGTCGGCTCCCGCGGCGAGGCGGCGGCGCTGGCTCACGCGTGGGGTGCGGCCGCCAGGCGTGCCTAGCCGTCGCACTCCGAGCATCGCTGCCGGTCCGCTCGGCTTCGAGACTCACGACCAGTGCCCCGGTGCGAGGGTGCCGTCGTCGATGATCTCGTCGATCAAGAGGTTGCGCCGCCCGCGGAGGACGCGGTCCAGGAGGAGAGGATCTGCAGGCCGTCGTGAGAACGGGTGCCTCGTTCAGCGGTCCAGATGACCAGTTCCTGGCCGGTGTCCGCACCGCAGGTGAGAACGCCCCAGTCGAGGGAGAGGGTGCCGGCGGCAGGGTGGTTGAGAGCCTTGGTACCTGTTGTACGGCTGGCCGTGTGCGGAGCACCCCACCATTGCCGGAATTCGGGGCTCCGCATTGACAGGTCGCCGACGAGGACGGCCAACCGGGGATCGTCCGGATATTTGACGGCACGCGTCCACAGGTGCGCGACACATGCACGGGCTGCGATCGCCCAGTCCAGGTACAGCGTCTTCATGGCGGGATCGGTGAAGAGGAGGTGGGCGTAGTTGCGTTTCTTTTCCGGGATCTTCGCGAAATCGGTGAGCAGGGCGGCGGCGAGCGGGTTCCACTCCAGGATGTCCATGCTGCGGCCGAGCACCATACCGGGAATCGCGGTGAGATCATCGAGCAGTCGGCGTAGCTGCGGCTGCACCTGTTGCGCGGCGCGCGACCGCGGCTGCGCGGCCTGCTTTCCGGCCAGTTCGAACATTTGAGCCCGTTGGTCGTCGTCCAGGTGCAGAATGCGGGCCAGAGCTGCCAGCACGGACGCGGACGGCCGGATGCGGCCCTGCTCCACACGGGTGTAGTGGTCGGTGCTGATGGCGGCGAGCAGGGCGACCTCCTCCCGGCGAAGCCCGGTCACTCTCCGCTGCGTACCACCGTCCGGCAGGCCAACCGTGCGGGGACTGAGTTTGGCACGGCGGGCCTTGAGGAATTCTCCCAGCTCGTTGTGGTGCACGTCGCTGGCCATACCCGTCAGTGTGACATCACCTGTCACTGGCAAAGGGGGACAGTTTCCTCCCTGGATAGCGTCGCCTCACGATGGAACCGTGCTCTTCGGGGGCACCGCGACGGCGCGAGGGTGTGACCTGCACCAGCTGGCCGCCTTCCGAAATGGCTGGACAGCAGAGAATCGGAACACGTGCCGTCCGATACCAGAAAGGGCACCACCGTGGCAGAGGACAGCGCACAAAACCAGGAGCCTTCGGGCGCCGAACAAATGTTCGGTGACTTCGCGCCAGCGCTGGTGCACTTCACGGACGACGTGCTTTTCGGTGAGGCGTGGGCGCGGCCGCAGCTGTCGCCGAGGGAACGCAGTCTGATCACCGTGGCCGCGCTGACCACCGGTGGTAACACCGAGCAGCTCGTCTTCCACCTGGGGCTGGCGAAGCAGAACGGCGCCACTGAGGAGGAGCTGGTCGAGGCCATCACGCACCTCGCGTTCTATGCCGGGTGGCCGAGGGCGATGAGCGCGATGGCCGTCGCCAAACAGGTCTTCCGCGACAACTGATCACCCCATCGCGAGAAAGGAGCCGCCTCCGATGCGAGGAGCAGTGCTGTACGCGCCCGGCGACGTCCGTGTCGAGCAGCGTGAAGACCCGACGATCGAGCAGCCCACCGACGCGGTGATCCGGCTGGCGGCCGCCTGCGTGTGCGGCTCGGATCTGTGGCCCTATCGCGGCATCGAACCGGTCTCCGCGCCGACGCCGATGGGTCACGAGTACGTCGGTGTCGTGGAGGAGGTGGGCAGCGAGGTCCGCACGATCAAGCCGGGCCAGTTCGTTGTCGGTTCCTTCTTCGCTTCCGACAACACCTGCGAGATCTGCCGGGCCGGCTACCAGTCCTCCTGCGTGCATCGGGAGTACGCGGGCGCGGGCGGAGCGCAGGCCGAACTGCTGCGCGTCCCACTGGCCGACGGGACGCTCGTCGCCACCCCGGACCTGCCCGCCGACGACCTGGTTCCCAGCCTGCTCGCCGCGTCCGACGTGCTGGGCACCGGCTGGTTCGGTGCCGTCGCCGCCGAGGCCGGTCAGGGCAAGACCGTCGCCGTCGTCGGCGACGGGGCGGTGGGCCTGCTCGGTGTGCTGGCAGCGAAGCAGCTGGGCGCTGAACGGATCATCGCGATGAGCCGGCATGCCGACCGGCAGAAGCTCGCGCTGGAATACGGCGCCACGGATGTCGTGACCGAGCGCGGCGACGACGGCGTCGCCCGGATCAAGGACCTCACGAACGGGCTCGGCGCGCACTCGGTGATCGAGGCGGTCGGTACCCAGGAGTCGATGATGCAGGCCATCAGATCCGCTCGCCCCGGCGGCCACGTCGGCTTTGTCGGCGTCTCCCACGGCGTTGAGCTGCCTGGCCAGGAGTTGTTCTTCAGCCACGTCCACCTGCACGGCGGTCCCGCCCCGGTGCGGCGGTTCCTGCCCGAGCTGATCGAACTGATCTGCGACCGCGCGATCGACCCCGGCAAGGTCTTCGACCTCACCCTGCCGCTGGACCAGGCGGCGGAGGGCTACCGCGCGATGGACGAACGCCGGGCGATCAAGACCCTGCTGCGTCCCTGACCCGATCCCAGGAGCATCGATGCACGCCAGAATCCTCGGCCAGGGACTGAAGGTCTCGGCCATCGGCCTGGGCGCCATGGGCATGTCCCAGAGCTACGGGCCCAACCCCGGCGACCGCGACGCCATGATCGGCGTGCTGCGCGGTGCGGTCGACCTGGGCGTCACCTTCGTCGACACCGCCGAGGTCTACGGTCCGTACGTCAACGAAGAGCTTGTCGGTGACGCCCTCGCCCCGCTTCGTGACGAGGTCGTCATCGCCACGAAGTTCGGGTGGCGGATCGAACAGGGCCGGTCGGTGGGGCTCGACAGCCGCCCCGAACAGATCAAGCGGGTCGCCGACGCGTCCCTACGCCGGTTGCGGATCGACACGATCGACCTGTTCTACCAGCATCGCGTCGATCCCACCGTGCCGATCGAGGACGTCGCGGGCGCTGTCGGCGAACTCGTCCAGGCTGGCAAGGTGCGTCACTTCGGCCTCTCGGAAGCTGCCGCTGCCACGATCCGCCGCGCCCACGCCGTGCACCCCGTGACCGCCGTGCAGAGCGAGTACTCGCTGTGGACCCGCGACCCCGAGGCAGAGGTGCTGCCCACCTGTGCCGAGCTGGGCATCGGGTTCGTGCCCTTCAGCCCGCTGGGCAAAGGCTTCCTCACCGGCGCGGTCACCCCCGCCACCGAGTTCACCCCAGGCGACATCCGGGCGACCATTCCACGGTTCGCCGCCGACAACCGCACGGCCAACCTCGCCCTGGTCGAGCACATCACCCGGCTGGCCCGCGAGAAGTACGCCACCCCAGGACACATCGCTCTCGCCTGGCTGCTCGCCCAGCACTCGTGGATCGTGCCCATCCCCGGCACACGCCGACTGGAACGGGTCGAGGAGAACGCCGCCTCTACCGCGGTATCGCTGTCGGCGGACGAACTCGCGGACCTCAACGAGCTCGCGGCGCGGCTCGGCGTGCAGGGCGACCGTTACAACGAGCACCACATGTCGCTGGTCGGCCGGTGAGCCACTTGCCTTTCCCCCTCCGAGGAGATTCTTCATGATCGTGGTGACGACACCGACGAGCTCGATCGGTGGCGAGGTGCTCCAAGGCCTGCTCGACCGCGAGGCGCAGGTCCGCGTGATCGCGCGCGACCCTTCCCGCCTGCCCTCGCACGTTCAGGGGCGTGTTGACGTCGTGCGGGGTTCGCACAGCGACCCCGACGTCGTCAGCCAAGCGTTCGCCGACGCCGACGCCGTGTTCTGGCTGGTTCCACCGGATTACCGCACTCACAGCGTCGAGGCGTCCTATGTGGACTTCACCAGACCTGCCTGCGATGCGCTCACCAGCCAGAGGGTGGAGCGGGTCGTCGGTGTTTCCGTCCTGGGCCGCGGGTCGGCGCTGGCGGACAACGCCGGGCTGGTGACCGCATCACTGGCGATGCGTGATCTGATCGCGAAAACGGGCGTGGGGTTCCGGGCGCTGGCACTGCCCTCGTTCATGAACAACCTCCTCGGCCAGGTCGAGGCGATCAGGAGCCAGGGCGCGTTCTTCGACGTGCTCTCCGCAGACCGCAAGTTCCCCACCGTCGCTACCCGTGACATCGCCGCGGTCGCCGTCGAACTGCTGCTCGACGACTCGTGGACCGGGCAAGACGACGTCGCGGTGCTCGGCCCGGAAGACCTGTCCTGCAACGACATGGCGCGCGTCATGTCGGAGGTGTTGGAACGGCCGATCCGCTACCAGCGGATCCCCGGTGAGGCCTTCAAGGCCGGGCTCCTGGGCAACGGCATGTCCGAGGCAATGGCGCAAGGACTGCTCGACATGAGGCAGGCCAAGGACAACGGCCTGGACAACGTGGAAGCCCGGACCTCGCGCTCCACCACCCCGACCAGCTTCCGACAGTGGTGCGAGGAAGTGCTCAAGCCGGCTGTGCTGGCCTGACCCGCTTCAGGATCCGGGCCTCCCAGGCGTTCAGGGCTACCAGCACAGCGGTGAGTGCCGCCGTCGCGGCGACCGCCGGCAAGTGCACGGCTAGCGGCAGCAGGGCCAGGCATGCGGCGGCGGCGCTCAGCCTGGGCGTCGAGACGGTGCGGAACATCTGCCACCGGGTGTAGCCGAACGTCGCCAGGTAGAGCGCGGCGCCGCCGAACAACAGGGCCGCGGCGTCGGTGTGCAGGTGCTCGAGCGGGTGCATGATCACCTCACCGGTGGCGGCGGCGATCGCGATGATGCCGCCGACGAATCCGAGGTGCCCGTACGGCAGCACCGGCCGGATCACTTCGATGGCGATCTCGGCGGTGCGCACCGCGTGCCGGATGGCGTCGGCGGCGAACACGAAGTACACCCACCACAACGCACAGACCAGCGCGAAGGCCACCGCCACTGCCAGCAGCCGGTCCGGCGTCGTGGACAGGCGTCCCGCCACCTTGCCGGCCTCGGCCACCGACTCACCGAGCGCGATGATCAGGAACAGTCCGAACCGCTCGGGCAGGTGTGACGGCTCGTACTCGATCCGGGCCATGCCCCGCCTGGCGACGAACGGGACGAACAGGTCCACCGCCGCGGCGAGTGCCCACAGCGCCACCCTGGCCTGGCCGTCGACCAGACCGCCGAGTGTGAGCAGCGGGCCGGTGACGAACGCGCCCGCGGTGAACGGGTTGAACCCGACGCCGCGGTAACTGCGGCGCATGAGCGCGTCGAGCACCAGGCGTGCGGCCCAGTAGCTGGCCCCGAACAGCAGACCGCGGTCTCCGTACGCTTCCGGCAGCGCAAGGGCCATGAACAGACCGCACAACCCGACGGCGAACACCGCCAGCCGGGCGCGGGTCCGGTCGACGTCGTGCAGGTTGGCGTGCATGGTCATCCCGACCCACGCCCAGTAGATCGGGATGAACACCACCAGCGCCTTGCCTGTCCCCGACCAGGAGTGGTCGTCGTGCAGCAGGCCGGAGACCTGCGTGATCGCGACGACGAACACCAGGTCGAAGAACAGTTCGACCCAGGTGACGCGCTTCTCCTGTTCGGGCATCGGGTCAGCCGTTCAGCGCGCGATCGACGACGAGGCTGTCGGCGGCCTGCCGCAGGTGGGCGAGCTTGCCGTCGCGCACGGTCCACAGGTGGATGAACCGCACCTGGAACTCCTCGCCCGTCTTGGTCTCGCCCTGGTAGTGGCCGAGGGCGATGACGTGGTCTCCGTCGGCGTGGAACTCCTCGCCCACCGGGTAGAAGGCTTCGAACCGGCCGAACAGCGGGCCGAAGAAGTCGTTCACGACGCTGTCGAAGCCGTGGTAGACACCGCCGCCGGGGAAGCCGGGGGTGATGTCCCAGACGATGTCCGGGGCCATGATCTGCCCGGCGACGGCAGGGTCGCCCTTGGAGTCGTACAGACGGCGCACAACGGCGATGTTAGGAGAGTCGGACAATTCTTGCTCCTAGACGGATGCGGTCACGTCCTCGGATCGTGGCATCGGATTCAGCTGTTGTGAGGAGGACAGTTTTCTCCCTGGATAGGCCGGCGGCACGAGTGAAACGCTCTTCTTCACTTCCCGAGCTCTACAGAGGACGGCGTTCGTGACACCGGCGGATCACGCGGATTTTGTTGATGTGCACGCGCACTTCGTCACCGAGTCCTATGTGGAGCGGGCGACTGCGGCCGGGCACGAACGCCCCGACGGCATGGCCGCGTGGCCCGCTTGGTCGCCGGAGACGCACCTCGACCTGATGGACCGGCACCGCATCACAACGGCAGTGCTGTCGTTGTCCTCGCCCGGTGTCCACTTCGGCGACGACGCCGCCGCGCGTCGTCTCGCCCGCGAAGTCAACGAGTACGCCGCTGCGCTGGCCCAGGACCACCCAGGCCGCTTCGGTTCCTTTGCCGCCCTGCCACTACCGGACGTGAACGGCGCACTCGACGAGATCGCGCACGTGTTCGACGAGCTGGGCGCCGACGGCGTCACCCTGCTCTCCAACGCCGGCGGCGTGTATCTGGGCGATCCGCGCCTCGAACCCGTCTTCGCCGAACTGAGCCAGCGCAACGCCGTCGTCTTCCTGCACCCCACCTCGCCACCGGGCTGGCAGCAGGCGGCGCTGGGACGACCGGCAGCCATGGTCGAGTACCTCTTCGACACCGCCCGCACCGTGACAGACCTGCTGCTGGCGGGCGTCATGGCTCGTCATCCCGGCCTGCAAATCATCATCCCGCACTGCGGTGGCGTCCTGCCCGTCCTGGCCGACCGCATGGACGAGTTCGCGAAGCTCTTCGTGCGACCGCACCACTCCGCCACGGCCGACGTGACAGAACTGCTGCGCCGGTTCCACTACGACACGGCCGGCACCGCTTTCCCGCGGCAGATCCCCGCCCTGCTCGGCCTCGTCGAGCCGGATCGCCTGCTGTTCGGCAGCGACTACTGCTGGACCCCGACCTCGGTCGCCGACGCGCACATCGCCGCCATCGACGCCGCCGAGACTCCCCTGCCCGGCAGCACCTGGCGTTCCCTCACCACTGCCAACGCGCAACGCCTGTTCCCGCGCCTCGCTGCGTGAAAGTCAATCCACAACCCTGAGGGAGACATCCATGCCGAAGATCCTCTTCGTGATCACCGCCGCGGACCACTGGACGCTGGCCGACGGCACCGAGCATCCGGCCGGGTTCTGGGCCGAAGAGGCAATCGGTCCCTACCAGGTGTTCAAGGACGCCGGCTACGAGATCGCGGCGGCGACTCCGGGCGGCGTGCCGCCCACGGCCGACGCGCTGAGCCTGACGCCCGAGTTCAACGGCGGCCCGGAAGGCGCCGAACGGATGAAGGCCGCACTCAGCGCGGCGACGGAACTCGCGCACCCGATGCGGATCGAAGAAGCCGAGCTCGACGACTACGACGCCGTCTTCTACCCCGGCGGCTGGGGGCCGATGGAGGACCTGCCCGGCAGAGCCGAGTCGGGCAAGCTGCTCACCGAGCGGCTCGCCTCCGGCAAGCTGCTGGCCCTGGTCTGCCACGGACCCGCCGCGCTGCTGGCCACTGTGGACGCAGGCGGCGACTCACCGTTCGCGGGCTACCGCCTGACCGCGCTCAGCAACGCCGAGGAGATCCAGAACGGCCTCGCGGACCGGGCCAAGTGGCTGCTGCAGGACCGACTCGTCGAGATCGGTGTGGACTACCGCGCAGGCGAGCCGTACCAACCGCACGTGGAAGTGGACCGCAACCTGTTCACCGGTCAGAACCCGGCCTCGGCCGTTCCGCTGGCCCGGCACATCGTCAAGGCCCTGAGCTGACCGACAAGCTCCGGCAGCCTGTGCCGGGTAACGTGTCGGCGAGCGCGCATCCCCTCACCGCGCACGGACCCGGTACGAGGCTGGCAGTCATGACCCGCGATCCGAGCAACAACGAACTCGGCGACTTCCTCAAGGCCCGCCGCAGCGAGCTGAGCCCCGCTGACGTCGGACTGCCCGCCGACGGCGCAGCCCGGCGGGTGGCCGGGCTGCGCCGGGAGGAGGTCGCGATGCTGGCCGCGATCAGCACCGACTACTACACCCGCCTCGAACAGGGCCGCATCCACGCCTCCCCCTCGGTCCTGGCCTCACTCGCCCAGGTGCTGCGCCTGGACTCCGACCAGCGCGCCTACCTCCACGACCTCGCCGGCCGGCGCAACCGCCACCCGGACCGTCGTCCCGCCGGCTACCACGCCGACCGTCAGCTGCAGCGGATGCTCGACGACATGACGCACACTCCCGCCTTCGTCATCGGCCCGCTCACCGAGATCGTCGCGTGGAACGCAATGGGCGCCGCGCTGATCACCGACTTCGCGAAGATCCCCGGAGAACCGCGCTACTACATCCGGATGCTGTTCACCGATCCGGCCATGCGGGACCTCTACGCGGACTGGGAAGGCGTCACCCGTCTGGCAATCGCCCAGATGCGCATGCACAACGCCGCTCACCCCGGTGACCCTCGACTCACCGCCCTCGTCGGCGAGTTGTCAGCCGAGCACCCCCTGTTCCGGCAATGGTGGGCAGACCACCAGGTGGCCACCCGCGGCACCGGCACCAAACACCTGCACCACCCTGTCGTCGGCGACCTCATCCTCGACTGGAACGCAGTCACCTGGGCCGCCGACCCGAACCTTCAGATCATCGTCTGGACCGCAGAAGCCGACAGCTCGTCCCACGACGGCCTGCGGCTGCTCGCCGCCTGGACCGCCGACCGCGCCGCCCGCACGACCGGCGCGAAGACAGGCTGATCTCACAACGCCTGCCCACCAGCAAAGGGGGACGATTTCTTCCCTGGATGGCTCTCGTCCGACGTGAAACCCTTTCCTTCACAGGCCCCGGCGGACCGGGACCGGAGAAAGGGGCGGGAACCCAATGGTCAGGACCGTTTCATTCCGGAACAAGGCCGTGCAGATTGCGGCACACCTTCACCTGCCGGACAATTTCTCAGAGGAGAAACAGTATCCGGCCCTCGTCGGGATCCATCCGGCTGGAGGAGTGAAGGAACAAACCATCGGCCTCTACGCAGAACTGCTCGCCGAGCACGGATTCGTCACCGTGGTCTACGACTCCTCCTACCAGGGAGCAAGCGGCGGTGAACCGCGTCTGTTGGAAGACCCGTCGACCAGGGTGGAAGACGCCCGTTGCGCGGCGGACTATCTGACCACTCTTCCGTTCGTCGACGCCGAGCGAATGGGTGTTTTCGGCATCTGCGCCGGAGGCGGCTACGCCCTCAGCGTGGCTCAGACAGAGCGCCGCTTCAAGGCGGTGGCCACCGTCAGTGCGGCCCCGATGGGCGAGAGCTCCAGGGCTTTCATGGGGAATGTAGTCCCCGCGGCCGAGAACATCGCGGCGATGGAAATGGCTGCCCGGCAGCGCTCTGCGGAAGCAAGAGGAGCAGAACCTCTCTACGCCCCCTTTGTCCCCGAAAAGCTGGAAGACATCGACGAGAACACACCGGACATGCTGCGGGAGGGATACGACTACTACAGGACTCCCCGAGGCGCGCACCCCAATTCGAAGGGCCGGTTCCTGCTGACCAGCATGGACAGGATGTACGCCTTCTCGGTGTTCGACCTGATCCCGGAATTTCTGACGCAGCCGACGCTTCTCATCGCCGGGAGCAAGGCGGACACGAAGTTGTGGAGCGACCGAGCCTACGAGCTCTCCCGAGGACCGAAAGAGCTGTTCGTCGTCGAAGGCGCGACTCACATCGCGATGTACGACACGCCCGAATACGTTGATCAAGCGATCACGCAGATGGTGAAGCACTTCGCCATCCTCTAGCACCAACCGTCGCTTCCAGCGCACGCCCCATGTGGTGAGCACAGGCCGGATGATGCTCACTGTTCGCCCGCTGGTGCGGCGCGGGCCTCGCCGCTTGCAGGCCAACGCGGACGACGAAACTCAAGATCCCCGCCCGGTCCTCATTCGCAGGCCGCCAGCACCAGACAGAGCAGGTTGCTCTGGTCGTCAACGATCTCCCAGGCCGTACGTACTCCGCGTCGAACACGGGGAAGACGAAGGCATTCGCACCGGTTTCCTGGTCCAGCACCACTTCCTGGAGTGGCACCGCGAACGAGTTGCCCTGCTCACCAACCTCACCACCCGCGAACTACCCGACACTCCAGTGACATTTGTCAGGCTGCCGAGCCTGCCGCTGCTCGCGCCGACAGCCGGTCTGCTCGCACAGTTCCTCGGCCGTTGGTACGGCCCTGACTACCGCGGCACCCTCGACGTCATAGCCGACATCGACTCCCTCAACCACGGCCTCAACCTGCTCAACACCGAGCTCCTGCATGGATGCATGCTCACCACCGAACGCGTCGCCGACGCAGTCCTCGAAGGACGCCTGTTCGGCCGTGGCCTACGCAAGATCGATCTCGCAGACGACTACGACCCCGCGCTCGAGATCGTCACAGGAATCTTCGCGCGCAAAGGCGAACGCGATCGCTACGCCGCCGACCATCCCCTCAACCTGGTGTGGGAAGCGTTTGCGGCAGAGTCCCCGGCGAGAGCAGTCCCTACCACTCTTCCAGGTTGATCCCAACCGCCACACGCGTCCGACCGAACATATGTGCGAACCCGGCGATAGGTTCGGCCCCATGGACCGGCAGCCGCTCGAACTGTCCCAAGTGGACGGCAAGCTCACTTTCAGGTACGACTCGGTGCGCCACGAGGCGCTGTGTGACCGTATGAAGGTGGGAGACCTTCATCGCGTGGCCGTCGCAGCGGCTGCGTAGAAGCTGGGGGCAGCCTGATCCGGGGGATGCCGATGAGGGTGGGAAGCGGGCGCTTCGCCAGCATCGAAGCTGACTGGTTCGGCCCCGTCAACTACGAGGTCGGCTACGCCGATGGCCGTCGAGACAAGCTCGACCTGGCCGACCAGTTCGTTCCGTTCCACGTACTGTGGTGACGGCATTTCCCAGCCGCGCTGCACGCGGTGGAGCAAGTGCGCGGAGGATGGTCGATCTGTCACGTGGCTGGTGCACTCACCGGTGGATGGGGCCTCGCATCCGGACGAGACGCTCACCGCCGCCGCCCCAGCGCAGTGCGATGATCTCGGCGGCGATCGACACCGCCGTCTCCTCCGGGGTCCGCGCGCCCAGATCGAGGCCGATCGGCGATGCCAGGCCGGCGAGCTCGTCCTCGGTCAGACCCGCGTCGTGCAGCCTTCGCAGCCGGTCCTCGTGCGTGCGTCGCGATCCCATCGCCCCTACGTAGCCCAGCTTGAGCCGCAGAGCAGCCTCCAGCAGCGGCACGTCGAACTTCGGGTCGTGGATGAGTACAGCGACCACCGTCCGTTCGTCCAGGCGGCCCGCGTCGGCCTCCTGCCGCAGGTAACGGTGCGGCCAGTCGATGACCACCTCGTCGGCGTCCGGGAACCGGCTGTGCGTGGCGAACACTGGTCGCGCGTCGCAGACCGTGACCCGGTAGCCGAGGAATCTGCCCAGCCGCGCCACCGCTGCGGCGAAGTCGATGGCGCCGAACACGAGCATCCGCGGCGGCGGTTCGAAGGAGTTGACGAATACCGTCATGCCCTCGCCGCGGCGCTGGCCGTCGAGGCCGTAGTTCAGGGTGGCGCTGCGACCGGCGGCGAGCATTCCCCTGACATCGTCTGTGATCGCGTCGCGGGCGCGTGGGGAGTTCACGGTCCCTGACACCCGGTCGGGCCACACGACCAGCCGGCTGCCCAGCCAGCCGGGGTGCTCGATGACTGTGGCCACAGCCACCGGCTCGCGCGACCACACTGACCGGACCACGTCCGGCAGCTCGGGAAACGAATCGGCCGAGACCGGCTCGACGTACACATCAATGATCCCGCCGCAGGTCAGGCCGACCGCGAAGGCATCGTCCCCGCTGACGCCGTAGCGCTGGAGGACTGGCGTGCCGTCGACAGCGACCTGCCGGGCCAAGTCGTACACCGCACCCTCGACGCACCCGCCGGACACGCTGCCCGACACGGTGCCGTCGGCGCCGACCATCATCGCCGCACCAGCCGGGCGAGGTGCGGACTTCCATGTCGAGACGACCGTGCCGAGACCGACTGTCTCTCCTGCCTCGACCCGGCGGGCGAGTTCCGCCAGCACGTCACGCACGGTCGACCTGGAGGGCGCGCTCGTTGATGTCGTAGCTCGGATTCACCGGTTCCCCCTTGCTAGCTGACGACCTCGACGGTGACCTGCCCCTGTTCGAGGCGGTTGAGCTGGTCCATGCCCGATTCAACGGTGCCGATCGTGATGACGTCGTCGCTGGGACCGCCGCCGGCGTTGTAGAAGAAGCCGAGGTTTCCCCAAGGCACGTAGTAGATGAGATCGCCGTTGCGCGTGGCGGTGCCCGACGAGCCGTTCGTGGTGAGGCGTTCGGACAGGTAGCTGATCTTCTCCTTCCCGGCGAACTCCTCGAAGGTCAGTGTCAGCGGCAGGTTGGAGACGAAGTCCCGGCTCGTGGGGTTGTCGGCAACCCGGATGACGATCTCGGCGTCGCCTGCGGAGAACCGCACCCGTGTCGTGTCCATCCGGTCCACTCCAGTCGTGTCGTGTGTCGTTGCGGTCGTGGACGACGCTGAGGTCGTGGGCTGCGAGCCATCACCCAGCGAAGTCCCCTGGGAGCTCGTGCAGCCGGACAGCGGTACGAGCAGGACTGCGACCAGGGTGAAGAGAAGTTGTCTGCTCATGGGTGGTGGGCTCCGAAAACGTTGCGGCTGGATCGAGGTGTCCACGTCTGACACCCGTGGGCGGTCAGGACGTCGATGCCGCGGTGGGAAGCCGTTGCGCGGATGCGACGACGTGGGTGGGGACGGTGGTGTGGCCGCGGATGACAGCCAGATAGGTGACGGCGGCGAGGAGGGTGGCGGCGAGGGTGACGATCCCGAGCGGGAGGGCGTTGTGGCTGCCACCCAGGCCGACGAGCGGTGCGGCGAGCCCACCGGCGCCGAAGCGGGCCAAGCCGAGCAGGGAGGAGGCGGTGCCGGCGATGTCGGGGTAGTTCGCCATGGCGAGTGAGGTCGTGGGCGGGGTGATGGTGGCCACGCCGCTGACCATGATGAACAGAGAGAGGATCACGGCGATCACGGGCAGCTGCAGCAGCGCTGAGGTGAGCAGACCGGCCGCACCTGTCACGCACATCACCAACCCGGTCACGAGGGTGCCCTGCTCGGACCAGCGCTCGCACAGCCGCCCGGCGGCGAAGCCGAAGACCATGAACCCGAGCGAGTTGAGGCCGAACGCGAACGAGTAGCCCTGTGGGGAGAGCCCGTAGATGTCCTGCAGGACGTAGGTGGCACCGGCGAGGTAGGCGAACAGGGCCATGCTGATCAGCCCGGAGACCAGCACGGTGCCGACCAGCACCCGGTCGGAAAGCAGGCGGCGGAAGTCGCGCCCGGTCTGGACGAGTCCGCCGGTCGCGCGGTTGGACGCGGGCAGTGTCTCGCGGAAGACGAACACGCACGCGAGCAGGATCAGCACACCGATCGCGGACAGGAGGACGAACAGGCCACGCCAGTCGGTGACTGCGGCGAGCTGGCCACCGACGACCGGGCCGACGACAGCGGCGAGTCCGGCGATCACGGTCAGGCGGCCGTAGTAACGCATGAGCTTGCCGCCGCTGTAGAGGTCACGGCCCGCCGCCTGGGAGATCACGATGCCCACCCCGCCGGCGAGGCCCTGTACGAAGCGCGCTCCGACCAGGGTGGGGATGGTGGGGCTGTAGGCGCACAGCGCCGAGGCGATGACGTAGACGACGACACCGGTCAGCAGAGGCAGCCGCCTGCCGAAGCGGTCGGAGATCGGTCCGGCGACGACCTGGCCGATCGCCAGGCCCAGCAGACAGGCGGTGACGGTAAGTTGCGCGGCCGAGGTCGTGGCGCGCAGGTCGGTGGTGAGCGCCGGCAGCACAGGCAGGTAGAGGTCCATGGAGATCGGACCGAAGACCGTCAGCAGGCAGAGCACGATCCCCAACGGGCGGCCCACGGCCTGCCCTGCCGCGGTTGGGGAGCTGTGAGCGCGGTTCACACGACATCCTTTCGGGATTGGTTCAGGTGATCCGTGCGGCAGCAATCCGCACGCGGGCCTGTCGGCGCGGACAGGCAGGCTTCGGATCACACGCGCAGAAGCGCTTTGATAGCGCGACGTTCGTCCATGGCCTGGTACGCCTCGGCGGCCTTCTCGAGCGGGAGTTCGAGGTCGAAGACCTTGCCGGGGTTGATCTTGCGTTGCCAGATCAGGTCGATCAGCCGCGGCAGGTACTGGCGCACCGGGGCAGGGCCGCCGTGCAGATGCACGTGGGAGAAGAACAGCTCTTCGCCGTTCAGCACGACGTCGTGGGAGACACCCACGTATCCGACGTGCCCGCCAGGGCGGGCCGAGCGGATGGCCTGCAGCATCGACTCCTGCGTGCCGACCGCCTCGACGACCGAGTGCGCGCCCAGCCCGCCGGTCAACTCCTTGATCTCGCCACGCCGTCGTCGCCCCGCTCGGAGACGATGTCGGTCGCACCGAACTCCTGTGCGAGCTTCTGCCGTGATTCGTGGCGGCTCATCGCGATGATCCGCTCCGCGCCCAGCTCTCGGGCGGCCAGGACGGCGAGCAGGCCGACCGCGCCGTCGCCGACGACCGCGACGGTCTTGCCGGCGCCGGCCTGTGCCGCGACGGCGCCGAACCAGCCGGTGCCCAGCACGTCGGAGGCGGCCAGGAAACTCGGGACCAGGTCGTCGTCGGGAACGTCAGGGGTGGACACGAGGGTGCCGTCGGCCAGCGGCACGCGCAGGAACTCCGCCTGGGCGCCGAGCGGGCCCATCCACTCACGCTGGACGCACGAGGTCTGGTAGCCGGCGCGGCAGATCTCGCAGGTGTTGTCGGAGGCGGCGAAGCTGCCGACCACGAACTGGCCCGGCCTGACCGACGTGACCTCGCTGCCGACCGCCTCGACGACGCCCGCGTATTCGTGGCCCATCGGGGACGGGCCGTCGACGGGCTCGATTCCGCGGTAGGGCCACAGGTCCGACCCGCAAACACAGGTCGCGGACAGGCGGATGACAGCATCGGTCGGGGCGATGATCGTCGGGTCGTCCCCGGTCTTCCACCCGGACGTCGCCGGGCGCGTGCAGCGCGGCGCCACGCATGTTTTCTCCTTCTCGTGTCCTCGGAGCCGGAAGCTGGTCGTGCTCCGGGGAGCACCCTCCGCCGAGGTGTCCGACATCGGTGTCCAGGACATCACCGGTGCGGGTGACCAGGGAGTTCTTGTTGAGAGGTGTACCGGCAGGGCACCCCATGCGCGTGGTTGTGGGGCTTACCGTGGAGGCGTGGACAATCGCCAGGAAGTCCGCGAGTTCCTCCTCTCGCGGCGAGCCAAGATCACCCCGGAGCAGGCAGGCCTGCCGAAGGGCGGCAACCGTCGCGTGCCGGGACTGCGCCGCAGCGAGGTCGCCGCGCTGGCCGACGTCAGCGTCGAGTACTACTCGAAACTGGAGCGCGGCGCGCTCGCCGGCGTCTCCGCCAGCGTGCTGGACGCCGTCGCCCGTGCCCTGCAGCTGGACGACGCGGAACGGGCGCACCTGTTCGACCTGGCCCGCGCCGCGGACGGCACCAGCGCGATCGTCCGGCCCCGGCGGCGGATGGTGAAGGGCAAGCGGTGGACCCCACACCCGAGTCTGCAGTGGACCCTCGACGCGGTCACCGCGGGACCCGCGTTCGTCCGCAATGGCCGGATGGACCTGCTGGCCGCGAACCAGCTCGCGCGCGCCTTCTACTCGCCGATCTACGCGAGCCGGGAACAGCCGCCGAACTTCGCCCGGTTCCAGTTCTTCGACCCAGCCTCGTACGAGTTCTATCCGGACTGGGGGCTGTTCGCCGACGTCTGCGTCGCCATCCTGCGCACCGAGGCGGGCCGCAACCCACATGACAAGGAACTGCACGACCTGGTCGGCGAGTTGAGCACCCGCAGCGACGAGTTCCGCACACGGTGGGGTGCGCACAACGTCCGTCACCACGGCACCGGGTCGAAAACCTTCCATCATCCCGTTGTCGGCGAACTCACCCTTGCCTACGAGGGCCTGGAAATGGCCGCGGAACCCGGACTCACCCTCACCATCTATTCCGCCAAGCCCGGCTCGCGATCCGAAGAGGGCTTGCGTCTGCTCGCGTCGTGGGCCGCCTCGCAGGAGGCCGAGTCCGCCACACAGCACCTTTCAGGCTGACATCAACCGTCGTGACCGGGCTGCCGACGGTTGATGTCAGCCGGTGCAGACGGCTCACAGCAGGGCGTCGGCGGTGATCGGGAAGTCGCGGACGCGGCGTCCTGTGGCGTGGAAGACCGCGTTGGCGATGGCGGGTGCCACGCCGACGAGCACGATCTCGCCCAGCCCTTTGACGCCCAGCGGGTTGGCTTCCGGGTCGTTGCCGCCCAGGTAGATGGCACGCAGATCGGGGGTGTCGGCGTTGACGGGGACGAGGTAGTCGGCGAGGTTGGCGTTGACGATGCGGCCGTCGCGGGAGTCGGTGACGGTGTGCTCCAACAGCGCGCTGCCGATGCCGCCGACCATGCCACCGATCGCCTGGCTGTCGGCCAGTTTCGGGTTGACGATCCGGCCGGCGTCGTAGACGCCCAGCATGCGCCGGAGCCGGACCAGCCCGAGGCGTGCGTCGACGGCGACCTCGGCGAACACCGCGCCGTAGGCGGACATGGAGAACCGGTCGTGCACCGCCCCGGCGTAGGTGCCGATCACTTCGAGGTGGGGGCGCTGGTTGCGGGTCAGCAGCTGTTGGTAGGTCTCGCCGCGCGTGGGGTCGTTGCGCACGTGCATCCGTCCTTTGCGGACGATGACGTCGTCCGGCTTGACACCGTGCAGAGGTGAGCGGGGGTCGTTGACCGCCAGCGTGATCGCCTGCCGGAGCACCTTGTCGCAACCGTCCAGGATCGCCGTGCCGACACTGGCCATGGTCGTCGAGCCGCCGTGTGGCCCGGTCGGCGGCATGATCGAGTCACCCAGCCGGAAGTCGACGCCTGCCATGGTCAGGCCGAGGGCGTCCGCGGCCACCTGGGGCATGGAGGTGTAGGTGCCCGGCCCCATGTCGCTGGTCGCGGACTGCACCAGCGCGGTGCCGTCGGCATTCAGCCGGACGTGCGCCTGGGCGGGGAACCCACCGGTGTCGTAGACCGCGGCGGCCATGCCAGTGCCGATCAGCCAGTCACCATCGCGCGTGACGCCGGGCTTGGGATTGCGGCGCGACCAACCGAACTCCTTGGCGCCCACGGCATAGCATTCGCGCAGCCTCCGGGTGGAGAACGGCAACCCGCTCGCCGGATCCTCGGCGGGTTCGTTGCGCAGTCGCAGCTCGATCGGGTCGATGCGCAGCTCGTGGGCCAGTTCGTCCACAGCGGACTCGACGACCATCGAACCGGTGGCGAAGCCGGGACCGCGCATCCAGATCGGTGTGTTCACGTCGAGCGGCACCGTCGAGTACGCCTGCCGCACGTGGGGCATGCTGTAAAGCATCTGCCCCGGCACCAGCACCGCCTCGGTGAACTTCTCGTAGCTGGAGGTTTCGGCACGGACGTCGTGGACCATCGCCGACAGCCGGCCACTGCGGTCGCTACCCAGCCGCACCCGGTATTCGTAGGCGGGCCGGAACCCGGTGCCGAAGTACTGTTGCCGCCGGGACAGGACGAGCTTGACCGGACGGCCGGTCACGCGGGCGGCCAGCGCCGCGATGGTGGTGTGCGGCCAAACTCGCAACCCGCTGCCGAACCCACCACCGACGAACGGCGAGATGACCCGGACCGATTGCTGCGGGACACCGAACACGGCGGCGAGTTCAACCTGGGAGCCACCCACCACCCATTGGGTCTTGTCCCACACGGTTAGCTGGTCGCCATCCCACTGGGCGATGGTGGCGTGCGGTTCCGTCGGATTGTGATGGTTGCGCGCGGACCGGTAGGTCATCTCCAACCGAACCTCGGCGTTGCCCAGCGCCGTGTCGGCGTCGCCGCGTGCGTAGGTCGTGGGCGGGTCCGTCGGAGCCGACGACAGGTCGGTGGCAGGCTGCTCGGCGTCGTAGGACACCTCGACCAGACGTGCGGCGTGCTGTGCGGCCTCCAGGGTGCTGGCGACCGCGACGGCGACGGGCTGCCCGAAGAACCGGACCCGATCGTCCTGGAAGACCCGCAACCTGGTGCCGGGCGGGTTGTTCGACCCCGGATTGTCCACATAGGGCAGCCGGGGAGCGTTGAGATGGCTGATCACCGTCAGCACACCAGGATGGGCGAGGGCAGCGGAGGTGTCGACGCCGGTGACGCGCCCGCGGCCGATGCTGCTGTCCACCACGGCCGCGTAGATCACGCCGTCGATGACGTGATCGGCGGCATAGGTGGCGTGTCCGGTCACCTTCAGCCGGCCGTCCACCCGGGACTGCGGGGTGCCGACGAAGTTCTGCGGCTGCGGTGTCACCTGGTGCCTCCCACGACTCGTAACTGGCGTTCCACCGTGCGCTTGAGCAACTCGACCTTGAACCGGTTGTGCGCCAACGGGCGAGCTCCTTCCGCCGCCAGCTGTGCGGCCTCGGTCCACAGCGCTGCCGACGGTCGCTTGCCGACCAGATGCCGCTCCACGGCAGGCAGCTTCCACGGCACGGTGCCCACACCGCCGGCCGCGACCTTCGCCGCGCGGATCACCCCACCCTGGATGTGCAGCGCGACCGCGGCGGAGGTGAGGGCGAACTCGTAGCTCTGCCGGTCACGCACCTTGAGATACCCCGAACGCATCGGGCGCGGATGAGCCGGGATCTCCACCGCGGTGATCAGTTCACCCCGCTGGACGGCGTGTTCGCGGTCGGGCGTGGTACCGGGCTGAAGGAAGAAGTCGGCGAACGGGACGGTGCGTTCGCCATCCGGACCGTGCAAGCGCACATTCGCGTCCAGGGCGGAGAAAACCACCGCGACGTCCGAGGGGTGCGTGGCGACGCACTGATCGGAGCCGCCGAGGATGGCGTGTGTGCGGTTGAACCCGCCCAGCGCCGCGCAGCCGGAACCGGGCGTGCGTTTGTTGCAGTTCGCGGTCACGTCCCGGAAGTACGTGCAGCGGGTGCGCTGCATGATGTTGCCGCCGATCGTCGCCATGTTCCGCAGCTGCGCCGACGCGCTCAACTCCAACGCCTGGCTGATCACGGGATAGAAGGCACGGACCCTCGGGTCGGCGGCAGCCTCGGCCATCCGCACCAGTGCACCGATCCGCAACACCCCGTTTCCGGCGTTGGTGATGCCGCGCAACGGAAGGGCCCCGATGTCGACCAGCGCCTCGGGGCGTTCGACGGTTTCGCGCATCAGGTCGACCAGAGTCGTGCCCCCTGCGACGAAACGCCCACCCCGCTGCCCGGCCGCGATGGCGGCGCGCACGTCAGGAACCTTGGTGTAGGAGAAGGGATACATCGCCCGTCACTTCCCGTTCGCAGCCTGCTGAACAGCCCTGACGATCTTGACGTAACACCCGCAGCGGCAGATGTTCCCGCTCATCCACTCCCTGATCTCCTCCGGAGAGCGGGCGTGCCCCTCACGGATGCAGGCCACGCCGGACATGATCTGCCCCGGCGTGCAGAAGCCACACTGGAACGCGTCCTCGTCGATGAACGCCTGCTGCAACGGATGCAACGGCCCGTCCTCACCAGAGGCGAGCCCTTCGATCGTGATGACTTCCGCGCCTTCCAGCCGCACCGCCAACGTCAGACACCCGTTGACCCGCCGACCGTCGACCACAACCGTGCAGGCTCCACAAGCCCCGGCATCGCACCCCTTCTTGGTCCCGGTCAACCGGAAGTGCTCACGCAACAGATCCAACAGCGAGGTGCGGTTGTCGACGCTGACCGTGCGCCGGGTTCCGTTCACGGTCAACGAAACCCTGGTGCTGAACTCCCCGGTGGCGGGTTCGGCGACGGCGGACTCGGCGCCGAGCAGCGATGGTCCGGCGACGGTGGCAACACCGCTCACAGCCGACGCTGCGATGAACGTACGTCTGGACAACGCTGATGACGAAGCCGTCATGGCACTACCGGGCGGAGGAGGCGACTCAGCCGACATGCGATCGACGACACCACACGCGCCCATCAGCGTGGGAGTCTCTGCCAAAGCATGTACTGGCGGTACCTCCCAGAGCGGGCAGACACACCGTAAAGTCAGCTGGCTGAGTTCTTCGAGCTCAGCTGGCGACGGTGCTACTACTTCGAGTACGTCGAGGGCTGGCCAACACCCGCCGCATGCATTCTGGGCTTGACCCGTTTTGACGGACACCTGAGATCAGGGGTTTTGCCCCTGGAAGGATGTCCTTATGAAGACCACGGGCTCGAACAAGCCCCGGC
>NZ_JBEXVQ010000022.1:0-151010 GCF_040629405.1 Lentzea sp. NPDC005914
CCTCCTCTCGTACGCCCAGGCGGACGCGGCGTACGTGCAGCGGCTCGCCGAGCACCTGGCGGCGTCGGTCAAGCCGACACGCTTTTCGTCGGCTTGACCTGACCCCTCTGGTGTGGCTCGCTCCGGCTCGGCTGGTGATGGGACCACCCCACCCGAACCACACCACCAACGCAACGCGCAGCCGCCGAACGCAACGGGCGTGCCATCAACCCGCAAGCGGCGCTGGCTGGTCTTTGATCAGATTGGCGGGGTCCGGGGCGGAGCCCCGCGCCCTAAACGTGACTCGCCCAGAGCAGGGTGACCACCCGCAAAGCCGCGCATCGCAACGTAACTCGCCCAACGCAAGGTGACCACCCGCAAGGCCGCGTCCCTAAAACGCAACGCGACCACCCACAGAGCCCACCCCTCACTTGACCCCAGCCGCGTCCATCCCCCGCAGTTCCTTCTTCAAATCCTGAATCTCATCCCTCAACCGAGCCGCCAACTCGAACTGCAGATCCCGAGCCGCATTCATCATCTGATCAGTCAACGACTGCACCAGATCCGCCAGCTCCGACCGAGCCATCCCGGCACGCTCATGCGAAGCCACCACCCCGGAAGACCGTCCACCCTCACCGGTGGCCCGCTTCCCCCGAGACTGGTTGCGCCCAGACCCCCCGACCGGAACCTCGTCCTCGATCTCGGAGTACACCGCCTCCAGGATGTCGGTGATCTTCTTCCGCAACGGCTGCGGGTCAATCCCGCGCTCGGTGTTGTAGGCGACCTGCTTCTCGCGCCGGCGGTTGGTCTCCTCGATAGCGTGCCGCATCGAGTCCGTGATCCGGTCCGCGTACATGTGGACCTCACCCGACACGTTACGAGCGGCACGGCCGATCGTCTGCACCAACGACGTCCCGGACCGCAGGAACCCCTCCTTGTCGGCATCGAGGATCGCCACCAGCGACACCTCGGGAAGGTCGAGGCCCTCCCTCAGCAGGTTGATGCCGATCAACACGTCGAAATCACCGAGGCGCAACTGACGGAGCAACTCGACGCGGCGCAACGTGTCGACCTCGGAGTGCAGGTACCGGACCCGGATCCCCAGCTCCAGCAGGTAGTCCGTCAGGTCCTCGGCCATCTTCTTCGTCAGCGTCGTGACCAGGACACGCTCGTCCCGCTCCGCGCGCTCCCGGATCGAGTGCACCAGGTCGTCGATCTGGCCCTCGGTCGGCTTCACGACCACCTCGGGGTCGACCAGGCCGGTCGGGCGGATCACCTGCTCGACGAACTCGCCGCCGGCCTGCCCCATCTCGTACGGGCCGGGCGTGGCCGACAGGTAGACGACCTGGCCGATGCGGTCGGCGAACTCCTCCCACGTCAGCGGGCGGTTGTCCAAGGCCGAGGGCAGGCGGAAGCCGTGCTCGACGAGGTTGCGCTTGCGGGAGGCGTCGCCCTCGTACATGCCGCCGATCTGGGGCACCGTCACGTGCGACTCGTCGATGACCATCAGGAAGTCGTCGGGGAAGTAGTCGAGCAGCGTCGCCGGCGCCGTGCCCGCGCCGCGGCCGTCGATGTGGCGGGAGTAGTTCTCGATGCCGTTGCAGAAGCCGACCTGCCGCATCATCTCCAGGTCGTACTGGGTGCGCATGCGCAGGCGCTGGGCCTCCAGCAGCTTGCCCTGGCGCTCCATCTGGGCGAGCGTCGTCTCGAGCTCCGCCTCGATGTCGCGGATCGCGCGCTCCATCCGCTCCGGGCCCGCGACGTAGTGCGTCGCCGGGAAGATCCGGAGCTCGGAGACCTCCTTCACCACCTCGCCGGTCAGCGGGTGGAGGTAGTAGAGCTTGTCGATCTCGTCGCCGAAGAACTCGACGCGGACGGCGAGCTCCTCGTAGGACGGGATGATCTCGACCGTGTCGCCTCGCACGCGGAACGAGCCGCGGGTGAACGACATGTCGTTGCGGGTGTACTGGACATCGACCAGCAGGCGCAGGAACGCGTCGCGGTCGACCTCCACGCCGGTCTCCAGCGGGATCGAGCGGTCGAGGTACGACTGCGGCGTGCCCAGGCCGTAGATGCACGACACCGAGGCGACCACGATGACGTCGCGGCGCGTGAGCAGCGACATCGTGGCCGAGTGGCGGAGACGCTCGACGTCCTCGTTGATCGAGGAGTCCTTCTCGATGTACGTGTCCGTCTGCGGGATGTACGCCTCTGGCTGGTAGTAGTCGTAGTAGCTGACGAAGTACTCCACCGCGTTGTGCGGGAAGAGCTCCTTCAGCTCGTTCGCCAACTGGGCGGCCAGGGTCTTGTTCGGCGCCATGACCAGCGTGGGGCGCTGCAGCCGTTCGACCAGCCAGGCCGTGGTGGCCGACTTGCCGGTACCGGTGGCGCCGAGCAGCACCACGTCGCGCTCGCCGCTGCGCACGCGGCGTTCGAGGTCGGCGATGGCCGCGGGCTGGTCACCGGCCGGCTGGTAGTCGCTGACCACGCGGAACTGCCCGTCGGTGCGTTCGATGTCGCCGACGGGACGGTGCTCGGAGTGCGCCTTGACGGTGCTCTCCTCTGGCGGGAGCTCGGTTGCGAAAGCCACGGCAAGCACGTTACGCCGAGGGTCTGACAATTTCAGATCGGGCCTGGTCAGAGGCCTAATCGCACGGGCAGCAACAGCAGTCGCAGCTGCAGCACTCGAAGCAGCTGCCGCAGTCGCAGTCGCAGTCGCACGAGCTCCGCCACTTGTCGCTCCACGGGCCGGGGTACGGGTCCCGGCAGCAGAACTGGCAGGTCCCGCACATGTAGAGGAACGCGCCGCAGCCCTCCAGGAACCCGCGCGGCCGCGGCTCGTAGGTCAGCCTCGGGTACGCCCACGGCCCGCTGCCGGGATCCACCGGGGTGCGCCTGCCGTCGTCGTGCCGGTCTTCGCCGAACACCCGGTTGATCGACTCGTCCAGCTCGTGCACCAGCAGCTTGTGCACGAGCCGCCCGTCGGTGAACTCGGCCTCGTCCAGCGCCAGCCGGACCCCCGTCGCCGCGTCCAGGCACAGCCGATGAGCTTCGAGGACCGAAGTCCCCGTGGCGAGCAACGGGTTCCACGCATTCGCCCCGCGGTCGGCCTCGAGGTCCTCCACGGCGTCGATCAGGTGCGCTACGCGTCCGAACATGCGTCCCGCCTCGCGCAACGGTTCGGCGTTCGCCGGCCTGCCCACGAGCAACGCCGTCTGCGCGAAGGCGAACCCGGTCGCGGCCTCCGTCGGCTCGGTGACCGCGAGCACCGAGCTGCCCAGCCCCGCAGCGGCCTCGACGAGCGGCTGCCGCCTCACCGAGTCGATCATCACCGAGCCGTCGAACCCGAGATCGGAAGCCGTCCCGAGCCCCTTGGCGGCCCAGCGCCGCGCCACCGCACGTCCCGCCCAGCCGACCTTCCCGGCGAGCCCGTCGCCGTCGTCCACGTGGTCGTCGATCTTCAACGACGCCAGCACGAGCGACACCGACGCCGCCAGCCGCGCACCGGACCCGACGGCCACGTCCGCGGACTTCATCCCGCGCAACGCACACGGTCCCGCAGACCGCCTCGAGAGACCGCTCTGCGCCTCGACCATCGCCGAGATCAGGAGCCCGTCGTAGTTGGTCACGAGCCGCGACAGGTGACCGTGCTCGTCGCGCAACGACAGGCACATCCCGCACAGGTGGGCGAGCCACGCGGACTGCAGCTCAGCGCCCATTCTGTTGCGGCAGGGGCGGATGATCCCGAACATGCGCGGCATCCTAAGTGGCCGGACGGCCGAACGATGGCAGTATCGCGGACGTGGCACACATCCATCCGCCGAAGATCGAGTACTTCGACCTGGACGCCAAGAGCAACACAGATCCCAAGGGACTGTTGAGAAGCGTCGACGAGTACCGCCTCACCCCGACGGGCCTCTACATGTTCCGGCCGCTCGCGGGTCACCCGAAGATCAGCCACTTCGAGAGCTGGTTCCTGCCCAAGCTCAACATCCGGGTCACCCGCCAGTCCTGGCACCCCGGTCACCAGCTCGACTTCGACTTCTACGTGGACGTCGTGGAGATCAACGCGATCGGCAGCGTCTGGAAAACGACGGATCTGTACCTCGATCTGATCGTCCGAACGGGTCACAGCGTGACGGTGCTGGACACGGACGAGTTGATCGCCGCAGTTCAGCACAAGTTGATCACTCCGGAACGCGCGCAATGGGCCCTGGAAACCACCTACTCAGCGGTGTCAGGAATTTCAGCGCACGGTCACGATGTGGTCAGGTGGCTCACCTCTTCGGGTTGTCCCACCTCCTGGCGTTGATACACAGAGTGTGGTCGTCATCTGACCGTGACGTAACAAATCGACCCGGCGTGTAACTGCGAGCACTTATTTGACTACCCTCGGCGTCGTGGGAGCGGTCACTACACCTCAGCTGGTCGATGTCGTCGACACCATTTCGGGCGTGCGGACCTATTCGTCCGGTGGCTCACGAACTCTCAGTTCGTGCAATGTCGAACGTTGGGGTCTGAGGATCGAACATCCCACGCCGGAAGACCCCTTCTCGGACGCCGAGGTCACCTGGCTCATGCCCGAACTGGGCGTGCGCCTCACGACCTACCGCGCCCGCTCCCGGCACGCCCGCAGCGGCCCGAGCGTCCTGTCCGCCGTGCGGGTGGAGCGCGACCACCGCCACTGGCAGACCACGGACCTGTTGCTGGGCCTGGCAGTTCCGGGCGGCACCACGGCCCGCATCGTGCGCAGCGAGGAGTTCGCCGCCGCCGTGGCGGGCCGAGTCCTGCGCCCCGGCGACGCCGACCAGGCCCTGCGCACGATCCACCGCACCCTCGAAGAGCTCAGCAACGTCAACCACAACCTCACGAGCTGGCTGACGTGGCACGGCATCTACGACGCCTGGCCGCCCCTGTAAGCCTCGACGCGCGCGACGGCCGCCTCCATCCACGGCTCCTTCGCCTCACCGTAGGCGAAGGCCCCGGAGTCGGCCGCAAACCGTTGCGACAGCTCGAGCTTCAGTTCCGCGTACTCCTCACGCGCCCGCGCGTCGTGCCGCAGCCAGTCCCGGAAGTCGACCGCCCACCGCCAGTTGGGCGCACCCTCCACGCGCAGGTGCAGGTTCACCCGCCGCCCCGGATCGGCCCCGGCGTGCAGCCGCTTGCTCCAGTCCCCGTCGCCGCGCGGTGTGTCCTCGTACGGCCCCACGTACGGGAAACCGGCCTGTGCCAACGTCTCCCGCAACGAGTCGGCGGTCTCCATGTCCTCGACCGCGAGCTGGAAGTCCAGCACGTCCTTGGCCGCCAGTCCCGGCACCGCGGTCGACCCGATGTGCTCGACGTGCCGCCCACCGGCCGCCAGGCTGATCCGCCGCGCCACCCGCTTGGCCTGAGCGGGCCACCGCCCGTCGTACGGCACCACGATCGGCGACCCGGACGCGTACGACTGCGTCCGCACGTTCTTCTCGAACCCCACCAGCCGGTCCCACAGCCCGGTGACGTCCGGAACCTCACCGCTGTTGTCCAGCCACACGTCCGCGACGGCCCGGCGCTGCTCGTCCGTGGCCTGCGCGGCAATCCGGTTCAGGGCGTCCTGCCGGTCCATCCCCCGGCTGCCGACCAGCCGGCCCAGCCGCGTCTCGGCGTCCGCGTGCACCACGATCACCAGGTGGTACGCCGCCGCGATGTCCCGCTCCACCAGCAACGGGATGTCGTGCACGACGATCGCGTCCTCAGGCGCCTCGCTCATCCGTTGCGCGGTCAACGCCCCGATGCGCGGATGCGTGATCCCGTTGAGCGTCTGCCGTGCCTCTTCGGTCGCGAACGCCTTGGCCGCCAGCGCCGCCCGGTTCAGCGAACCGTCGTCGTTCACCACGTCCGGACCGAACGCCTTGACGACCTCCTTGAGCCCGTCGGTACCGGGCTCGAGCACCTCACGCGCGAGCTGGTCCGCGTCGATGACCACCGCACCGTTGGCGGCGAGCAGCCTCGCGACCGTCGACTTGCCGGACCCGATTCCCCCGGTCAACCCCACCCTGAGCATGCCGCACAGGCTAGACCGGCGGCGTCATGCACTGCTGGGCGAGTACCGGCAGCACCGCCATCAGCTTGGCCTGCGGGATGAAGTTGTTGCGGTTGCGCACCACGAACGTCGACTTGCCGAGCGACCCGATCAGCAGCTGCTCTTCCTTGCCCTCGATCAACGTCCCCTTCTGCCTGCCGACGTCGACCTCGGTGATCTTCGCCCCGTCCTGCCGCTCGGCCTCGACGCTCTCGCCGACCCGCGTCCGCGCGGTCAGTTCGTCCGTGTACGTCGACAGCCCAATGATGATCTTGGCGTCCGGCAGGTTCTTCTTCTCGGGAATCCCGTAGTAGCAGTCGATCTTCCCGGTCCGCCCGATCCCGGGCTCCTTGATGCCGATGATGATCCGAGGCTCCCCGGGCAGCTCCTGCCCGAGCGTCGCGTTCATGACCTCGACCGGCACCACGAGCTCGCAGTCGTCCGGCAACGGCCGGTCCACCATCAGCGGAATCCGCGACGGCGTAGTCGGTGGGGTGATCTTCGGGATCTGCGGCGGCGGCGCCTGAGTCTGCGGCACCGCGCCAGAACAGGCCGCGCAGACCGCCAACGCCGCCGCGCTCAACACCACGAAGAATTTGTTCCCACGCATAGGTTTGTCAACCTACACAACGCCCCAAGCCCTCCACCACAGAGTGAACGCGGGGCCATCCGGACGGGCAGTCACTCGTCCAGGTCGCGGGCGAAGCGGTCGGTGGCGGCGATGATCGCCGCGGCCATGCTGCCACCGCCGTGACCGGTGTCGTCGAGAACCACGAGCTCGCTGCCGGGCCACGCGCGGCGCAGTGCCCAGGCCGTGCCGAGTGGACCGCTGACGTCGTAACGCCCGTGGATCAACACGGCGGGAATCCCGTGCAGTCGCTCGATGTCGCGCAACAGCTGCCGCTCCTCCAGAAAGCAGCCGTGGGACCAGTAGTGGGTCACGAGGCGGGCGAAGGCCAGCTGGAACGCCGGGTCCTCGACCGACAGGAACGGTGCGGCGTCGGGGGCCAGCGACATGTGCGTGTCCTCCCAGTCGCACCACCCTTGTGCCGCCCTGGCGCGAACCTCGGGGTCGGGATCGTGCAGCAGCCGGCTGTAGGCGGCCGACAGGTCGCCGTCGCGTTCGGCTGCGGGCACGCCGTCGCGGAACCGTTCCCACTCGCGCGGGAAGATGCGGCCCATGTCCCGAGTGATCCAGTCGGTGTCGCGGCGGTCGCCGTCGGTCACGGCCGCGAGCACCAACTCGGTCACCCGCTCCGGATACGTCTGCGCGTAGGCCAGAGCCAGTGTGACGCCCCAGGAGCCACCCTCCACGAGCCAGCGCTCGATTCCCAGGTGGACCCGCAGCGCCTCGATGTCGGCGACGAGGTGCTGGGTGGTGTTCGCCGACAGGTCGACGACCGGGTCGCTCGCCGACGGGGTGCTGCGGCCGGCGTTGCGCTGGTCGAACTGGACCACGAGATAGCGGGCCGGGTCGAACAGGCCCCGCGTTCTCGGCGAGCTCCCTGATCCGGGACCGCCGTGCAGCACGACGGCCGGCTTGCCGTCGGGGTTGCCCGAGACCTCCCAGTACAGGGAATGGCCGTCGCCTACCTCGAGCATGCCTGAGTCGTGTGGCTCGGCCGATGGATAGCGCTCGGATGTGGTCCCCATGGGGACATGATCGCGTACCGGTGGGCGGCGGGAGGGAGGTTGCACGCACCGGCAGAAGCGGTGAACGCACCGCTCGCCGTTCAGGGACGGGCTGTCCCTGCATTGGCGGACCGTTTGCGTTGGCTCGCAGGTCGAAGCAGTCCCGCTTCCCTGCGCCGCGACATGGGCCCACCGCTAGGTGACGTCGGGCCGCCGCAGCGACCATGCGGCTGTCGTCCTCGGTGAGGTGTCGCAACGCCAGACGCGCCGGCAGCGCGCGGCCCCGGTGCCGCACGGACAGCATCCGCCGCAGCTTCGGCACCGTGCCGTCACACGATTTCGCCCGTCTGACCTCCAAGCCCTGGTGCGGCTCGCTCACGCGTGGCTTGTGCCGGGACCCCACGCTGCCGCAGGCGTCCCCCCGACTCGGGAACCCCTACATCTCAACCTACTCAGCACCCCCGACAAGAAACGGCGAAGGCCCCCGCACCGAGGTGCGAGGGCCTTCGTCAGTCAGCTACGAGTAGCCGCGAGCGATCACATGCCGCCCGACAGCTTCTCGCGGAGCGCCGCGAGCTGCTCGTCGGAGGCCAGCGTGCCACCGGACTGAGCCGGCGCGCCGACCGAAGCGGAAGGAGCGTCGCCACCGGAGGTGTAGTTGCCCGCACCCTCGGCCGTTGCCTCTTCCTCGGCCTCGGCGGCCTTGCGGATCTGCTTCATGTGGGCCTCGTAACGAGTGTGCGCCTCGGCGTACTGGCGCTCCCACTCCTCACGCTGCTTGTCGAAGCCGTCCTGCCACTCCTGGGTCTCCGGGTCGAAGCCCTCGGGGTAGATGTAGTTGCCCTGGTCGTCGTACTCGGCGGCCATGCCGTACTGGGTCGGGTCGAACTCGGTGTCGACCGTGAAGCCCTCGTTGGCCTGCTTGAGCGACAGCGAGATGCGACGGCGGTCGAGGTCGATGTCGATGACCTTGACCATGACGTCGTCGCCGACCTGGACGACCTGCTCCGGGATCTCCACGTGGCGCTCGGCCAGCTCGGAGATGTGGACCAGGCCCTCGATGCCCTCGTCCACGCGGACGAACGCACCGAACGGAACCAGCTTCGTGACCTTGCCCGGCACGATCTGGCCGATCGCGTGGGTGCGGGCGAACTGGCGCCACGGGTCTTCCTGCGTGGCCTTCAGCGACAGGGAGACGCGCTCGCGCTCCATGTCGACGTCGAGGACCTCGACGGTGACTTCCTGGCCGACCTCGACAACCTCGGACGGGTGGTCGATGTGCTTCCAGGACAGCTCCGAGACGTGGACGAGACCGTCGACGCCACCCAGGTCCACGAAGGCACCGAAGTTGACGATCGAGGACACGACGCCCTTGCGGACCTGGCCCTTCTGCAGCTGGTTGAGGAACTCGCTGCGGACCTCGGACTGGGTCTGCTCGAGCCACGCGCGGCGGGACAGGACCACGTTGTTGCGGTTCTTGTCCAGCTCGATGATCTTCGCCTCGAGCTCACGCCCGACGTAGGGCTGGAGGTCGCGGACGCGACGCATCTCGACAAGGGAGGCAGGAAGGAAGCCGCGGAGGCCGATGTCGAGGATGAGACCACCCTTGACGACCTCGATGACGGTGCCCTTGACCGGCTCGTCCTTCTCCTTGAGGGCCTCGATGGTGCCCCACGCGCGCTCGTACTGGGCGCGCTTCTTGGAGAGGATCAGGCGGCCTTCCTTGTCCTCCTTCTGGAGAACAAGTGCCTCGACCTCGTCACCAACCTTGACAACCTCGTTGGGGTCGACGTCGTGCTTGATCGACAGTTCGCGCGAGGGGATGACGCCCTCGGTCTTGTAGCCGATGTCGAGCAGGACCTCGTCCCGGTCGACCTTGACGATCGTGCCTTCGACGATGTCGCCATCGTTGAAGTACTTGATCGTCTTGTCGATAGCAGCGAGGAAGTCCTCCTCCGTCCCGATGTCGTTGATCGCGACCTGCTTGGGCGCAGCGGCAACGGGGGCGGTGGTGGTGTCGGTGGACATTAGGTAGGTGGCTCCGGTACGGATTGGCATTAATGAGTGGTAGTGGTGCGCGCGCAGCATCGCAGCAACCTGGAATCCCCGACCATTCTGGATCATGGGCAGCACTAACCCACTACGCGGGCGTTATCGTACGCGGCCGCGAGAGCTGTGAGCAAACCAGCCCCCATGTGAAGGAGCAGTGTGTCCAACCAGCACGCGAGCGCGGAGCAAGCGCTCGGCACGGCCGGCATCGTCAAGCGCGGAGCGGACGCCTCCGAGTCACGTGCGGCGAACCGCATCTGGTGGGACGCCGACGCCGACGACTACCACGAGACGCACGGAGACTTCCTGGGTGCGGCGGACTTCGTCTGGTGCCCTGAGGGCCTGCGCGAGGAGGAGACCGGGTTCCTCGGCGACACAGCAGGTCAGAGCATCTTGGAGGTGGGCTGCGGCAGCGCTCCGTGCGCACGCTGGCTCAAGAACAACGGTGCGAACGTCACGGCTCTCGACATCTCCGAGGGCATGCTCCGGCACGCCCGCGAGAACAACGACAGGACAGGCATCCAGGTCCCGCTCGTCCAGGCCAGTGCCGACCAGTTGCCGTTCAGGGACGACTCCTTCGACGCCGCCTGCTCGGCGTTCGGCGCCGTCCCGTTCGTGGCGGACGTCCGGGAGATCTTCAGCGAGGTCGCCCGCGTGCTCAGGCCCGGATCGCCCTGGGTGTTCGCGGTGAACCACCCGATGCGGTGGATCTTCCCGGACGACCCCGGCCCGATGGGCCTCACCGTCACGCAGTCGTACTTCGACCGCACCCCCTATGTAGAGGTCGACGGCGAGGGCCACGCCGTGTACGTCGAGCACCACCGCACGCTCGGCGACTACGTCAGGGCGCTCACGAGCACCGGCTTCACCCTCGAGGACCTCGTCGAGCCGGAGTGGCCGAAGGGGCACACGCGCATCTGGGGCCAGTGGAGCCCGCTGCGGGGCAAGCTCTTCCCCGGCACCGCGATCTTCCGGACGCGCCTGACGTCGTAACCTCAACGGCCATGACCTCGGCACGCGGACTAGTGGCGGCCCAGTCGGCTCGTTTCACCTCACTGGACCCGTTACTCCCGCCGGCCGTCGAACCACCCACCGACGGCCACGTCATCACGGCGGCGCTCGCGGACGGCACGCGCGTGGCCGGGGTCATCAGCCACAAGACGTTCGAGGAGCACTCCACGATCCGCCTGTGGTCGACGGCTCAGGTGTGGGAGCTGCTGCCGCTGGTCGGCACCGCGCAGGGCATGGACGCGCTGCTCACCCGGTTCCGCCGGCACCTGGACACGCAGGAGGTCCACGACGAGGACAGCGCGTGCGTGGTGCACTGGCCGAGCCGCGACACGAAGGCCGCGCGCGCGTTCCTCGACCACGGCATGGTGCCGCTGTCGGTGCTCGCGGTGCGGCTGAGGACTCCCCAGCCCCGAGTCCCGCGCACGCTCACGATCCGCCGCGCCACCCCTCACGACCTGGACAGCGTGCTGGAGCTGTCCCTCGCCGAGCTGGAGTACTCGTCGTTCGTCGGCTCGACGATCGTCCGCCCGGAAGCCGCGGCGGTGAAGCGGCGCGCACTCGCCGAACGCCTCGCCAACGCGAGCCCCATCTGGATCGCCGAACGCGACGGCATCGCGGTCGCCCTCGCCGAGTGCGCGATCGTGTCGTCCGAACCCGGCACGATGGCCGCCATGAGACTGCCCCGCGGCCGATGGGGTTATGTGAACTGCCTCTCGGTGGTGCCGGGAGCCCGCGGCACCGGCATCGGCCAGCAGCTCGTCGCCTACGCCCACCAGGAGCTTCACCGGATGGGCGCGGTCGGCACGTACCTCTACTACAACCCGCCGAACCCGTTGAGCAGCGTCTTCTGGCCCCGCCAGGGCTACCGCCCGCTGTGGACCGTCTGGGAAGTACGCCCCGCCTCAGCCCTTAGGTGACTTATGTCCGACTTGCCGACAGCAGAAGTCTGCGCAAGAATTTGTACTGACCGGTCAGTCTAAACGGAAGGTAAAGACGTGGAGATCCACGCAAGTCGCGCAGGCGTCAACGGGGGACATGGTCCTCTGCTCCGCCCGACTTCGCTGACCGTGAAGCCCGGCGAGCTCACGCTGGTCGCGGGCGAGCCCGGCACCGGTCACACCGCACTGGCCCTGCTGCTCTCCGGCCGCATGAAGCCCTCCACCGGCACGGTGTCGCCGGACCCGAAGATCCTGCGCAAGCAGGTCGTGCTGGTCGACGCCCCCGAGGTGAACGAGCCGGAGGACTCGCTGACCCTGTCCGCCGTCGTCGGCGAGGAGCTCGCGATGAACGGCATGCGCTCCGGCAAGAAGGCGGTGCACGACTGGTTGGTCGAGCACGCCGCCGACGAGCACGCGTCCAAGCGCTTCGAGCACGTCCCGGCGCACACGCGGTGCGCGGTGATGCTCGAACTGGCCGCCGAACGTCCGGGCGTCACGACGCTGATCCTCGACTGCCCGGACCGCTACCACCCCAACCCGCGCGAGTGGTTCGCCTTGGCGCAGGACTACGTGACCCCCGAACGGTCCGTGGTCGCCCTCTGCACGAACTCCTCCGCCCACATCCTCGACATCCCGCACGCGCGCCTTGGTGAGGACAACAACGACACCAAGATGGAGATCCCCGCATGAGCGCCCTTCGCATGGCCTTCAACGAACTTCGCCGGATCACGTCCGGCACGCTGCCCCGGCTCGCGGTCCTCGCGCTGGCTCTGGTGCCGCTGCTCTATGCCTCGCTGTACCTCTACGCCAACAAGGACCCGTACGCGAACCTCCACAACGTCCCGGCCGCGCTGGTCGTGAAGGACAAGGGCGCCAAGGACCTCAACGCCGGCAAGGACGTCGCGGACGAGCTGCTCAAGGGCAACAAGTTCAAGTGGCAGGTCGTGGACGACCCCGCCGACGCCGACGAGGGCGTGCGCAAGGGCAAGTACATCTTCGGGCTGACGCTGCCGGAGGACTTCTCCGAGGCGCTCACGTCCGCCGAGCAGAACAAGCCGCGCCAGGGCGTGCTGACGCTGACCACCAACGACGCCAACAACTACCTGGGCAGCACGATCGCGAACCAGGTCGTCGCCGAGGTGCGCCGCGCCGTCACCGCGAAGGTCTCCACCGAGGCCGCCGACAAGCTGCTGCTGGGCTTCTCCACGATCCGCGAGGAGACGACCAAGGCCGCCGACGGTGCCAAGCAGCTCGCGGACGGCAGCGCCACCCTGCGCGACAAGATCGGTGAGCTCGACAGCGGTGTCCAGCAGCTCTCCGCCGGTGCGGTGACGGCTGCCAACGGGGCCGCGCAGCTGCGGGACGGCACGCACGAACTCCGCTCGCAGACCGCACAGCTGCCCGCCGGCGCCCAGAAGATCGCCGACGGCGCGCGCCAGGTCGCGAACGGCAACGAGACCGCCGCGACCCAGGCCGAGGAGTACGCGAAGAAGGCCCAGGCGCTCGTCGGGGTGCTCGACCAGGCGAACGGCGACGTGGCGAACCACCTGCGCGCCTTGGGTTTCACCGAGGCCCAGGTGCAGCAGGTGATGAGCACGCTCACCCAGGTCCGCAAGCCGGTCGACGACGCGAACGGCAAGGTGCAGGGCGCCGCGGGTGACCTGCGCAAGCTCGCGAACGGCGCGGACCAGGTGGCCGACGGCGCCGAGCAGCTCTCGTCCAAGATGCCCGGCCTCGTCACCGGCGTCGGCAAGCTCGACGACGGCGCGACGAAGCTCGCCGACGGCAACGCGCAACTCCGCGACGGTCTGCAGAAGGCCGCGACGGGCACACCTCAGCTCAAGGACGGTGCGACGAAGCTCGCGACCGGTGCGGCGGAGCTGAGCAACGGCCTGTCCGGTGGCGTGAACAAGATCCCGAACGCCGACGACCCGACGCGCGCGGCCATCGCCCAGGCGATCGGTGACCCGGTGGCGGTGAAGGGCCTGTCCCAGACCAAGGCGGCCACTTACGGCGCCGGACTGGCTCCGTTCTTCCTGGGCCTGGCGACGTGGATCGGCGCGTTCGTGCTCTTCCTGCTGCTGCGCCCGTTGTCACGCCGTGCGCTGGCCGCTGGTCAGTCCGGGCTGCGGGTGGCGTTGGGCGGCTGGCTGCCGGGTGCGGTGCTGGGCGTCGTGCAGGTGCTCGTGATGTTCTCGGTGGTGCGGTTCGTGGTCGACATCGAGCCGTCGAACCCCTTCGGCACGTTCGGGTTCCTCGTGCTGATGTCGCTGACGTTCGTGGCGATCCTGCACGCGCTGAATGCCGCGTTCGGTGCCGTGGGCAAGTTCCTGGGGCTGATCCTGCTGATCCTGCAGCTGGTCAGCGCGGGCGGCACGTTCCCGTGGCAGACGATCCCGGTGCCGCTGTACCCGCTGCACTACGGCCTGCCGATGGGCTACGCGGTCGACGGTCTGCGTCATCTGATGTACGGCGGCGACCTCGGCATCGTCGGACATGACGCTTTGATCCTTCTCGCGTGGCTCGTCGGGGCCCTAGCCTTGTCGTCCGTGGCGGCCTACAAGCAGCGGGTGTGGACAGCGTCCAAGCTGAAGCCGGAGCTCGTCCTGTGAGCGCCCGGACGACCGCGACCAAGCAGAAGCTCTTCGACGCGGCGCTGAAGCTGGTCGGCGAACGGGGCGCCGCGTCGGTGACGGTCGACGAGATCGCTGCGGAGGCAGGTGTCGCCAAGGGCACGATCTACTACAACTTCGCCTCGAAGGACGCCCTGGTAGAAGCCCTGCTGCGGCACGGTGTCGAGATCCTCGCCGGCCGGCTGCGGTCCGCCGAGAGCGCCGACGACTCGCTGGAGGCCCTGGTCGACGAGATGCTCGGCTTCTGGGCCGAGTACCCGGCGTTCGGCCAGCTGCTGGTCTCCGAACTGTGGCGCACGCCGGGCCAGTGGCACGGCACTCTCTCGTTGCTGCGCGACGACATCGTGTCGATCGTGCGCGGTCACATGAAGCGCCTGTCCGACGCGGGCCGGCTCCCCGACGGGGTCGAGGTCGGCACCGCGTCGGCGGCGTTGTTCGGAACGCTGCTCGTGATCGCCCTGGACTGGCAGGTGTTCCAGCCGGAGCGGTCACGGGCGGAGGTGCGGGACTCGGTCATGCACCTGGTACGTGGACTTGGACCGGCCCGCTGAACTCCTGCGGCCGGGTCTGGTCCTGCAGGTCGGTCAGGCGCTTGATCAGCACGACGGCGAACGCGGCGGCGATGACCGTCACCACCGTCGTCACCCACGTCCAGATGGCGATGGTGGCCAGGTCGGTGTCGCGCAGCACGAGCCGCGTGACCGCCCTATCGCCCCACGACATCAGCAGGAACGCCGTCCACCAGCCGGCGAGGAAGCCGTTCTTGTCGCGAGCCTGCAGCGGACGGTCCTGCTGAGCCGGGTCGAACGAGCGCCAGATGTCCTGGACGATCTGCAACGGGTACCACCAGCCCACGATCGGCGTGATCCACGACCCGATGACCCAGCCACGCCCGTGGCGGTGCTCCACGCCGTAGGTGACGCGCTCGGCGTTGCGCCGCGACCGGTAGATCCACACGATGAACGTCACGCCGGATGCGATGGTCACGAGCATGGTCGGAATGGCCACCCACAGCGCGAAGGTGTCGACCGCGCGTGCGTCCTCCATCGTGGCGTTGCCGTCGGCGTACGCCTGCACGACGTCGGCGGTCTGCTGCGAGGCGATCGCGTCCGCGATGGCGAGGAGGGCTTGCAGTCCGATGAGGACGGACGCGGCGATGCCGATGCCGCGGACAGGTCTGAACGGTTCGGTGTTCATGATTCCCCCAGGTGACTTGGTTCGATTTTCTGCACGAGGTTCTGCTTCCGGATCATCCGCGCGGTGAACACGGCCGCCGCGACGCCCAGCGCCGCGGAGATCGTGGACAGGGGGACGGCCGGGGTCAGGTACGAGGCGAGGTAGCACAGGTACCACGCGATGATCAGCAGGAGTTCCGGGCGCCATGGCCGGGCCCTGCTCGTCCACGCCGCGGCGACGACCTCGGCCGCCGCCGCGCAGCCGACCAAGACGGCCACCACGAGCCCCACGCCGCGCACAGGCCCCACACTCACGATTTCCCCCCAGGAAATGCGCACGTCCCCCCGACGCTGGCGCGCAGCGTACAACCTCAACGCCCGATCGAGCGATGTGTTTGGTCGTGCGGGGCTAAATGGCCGCCGGTACGAACGAAGGCATGTCGAAACCGCTAAGTGCCCTCGTCGCGCTCCTCGCGTTCGCCGCCCTCACGACGACCCCCGCGCTCGCCACCGAGCCCGTCACGGCCAGCGCCGACTTCAAGGAAGCCTTGTTCTCCCCCGCCGACGGCAGCCTCGACTTCGAGGAGACGACCGACGGCATCAAGGTCACCGGCCAGTTCAAGAAGGGCTTCGCGTCCGCCAAGCCCGAGGACTACCAACTGCAGGTCCTCGACGGCACGACGGTGGTCGTGGACTTCAGCAAGGACTTCCAGAAGGTCGCCGAGATCGACTCGCCGAAGGTCCCGAAGTTCGAGTTCACCACCAAGACCAAGCAGAAGATCGCCGACATCCGCAACGAGGACGTGGTGGTCCGCCAGCTCGTGGACGTGGCCGCGGGCATCAAGGTGCAGGCCGAGATCGGCCGCACGAAGGTCGTCAAGTAGCGGTCAGCGGGCGTCCTCGTGGTGCAGCGAGGGCGCCCGCCCTTCCAACGCCCGTTCGACGGCCTCCAGCACGGCACGGCTCGTGCGCTGCGCGGCGTCGTGTGCGAAGTGACCGAGCAACACCTGCTGCGTCGGGTTCGGCAGCACCGGGTCCGGCACCGGCACGGATGTGTGCACCTCCACCACCGGCGCGCCCTCGGCCAGAAGAGACTGCACGGCCCGCAAGACGCCCGCGCGATAGTTGTCGTGCACCCACGCGACCAGCAGGTTCACCGGCCGGCCCTGCAGCTCGTACTCGACCTCGTTCGCCAGCTCGGCAGGCTTGGCCCAGTCGGCCCTGACCCACGTCGGCCGATGCCCGCGCGGCAGCGACGCCCGCGCCGCCCGTCCGGGACCGTCGTCGGCCATCAGGGGCTGGGTCCGCGACGGCAGGAAGACCTGCCACCCGCGTTCGACCAGCCGTTGCGCGCATCCGGCCAACATCCCGGTCCCGCCGAGCACCAGCGCCGTCCTCACCGAGCACGCTCCTCCCCGACCGAGGCCAGCGGCCCGGCCAGCCACCGCTCCACCTGCCCCTGCCCGCACAACCGCACGACCACGACCTCGTCGACCAGGGCGAGCACCCTTCCCCGGTTGCGCCGGAAGGTCTTCCATCCCCACCGCAGGATGTGCTCGGAGTCCGTGAACACCGACCACAGCGACGGTTCCTGGTTACCGTTCCACAACTCCACGCCTGCCGCGCGACGTCTGATCGTCCGGCCGACGAGCCGTCCCATGACCGTCGCGAACGGGTGATCGAGCCACACCACCGTGTCCGCGCGGGCGAGCAGGTCGCGGCGCACCTCCTTGTACTGGAACTCGGTGACCCAGTGGTCCTCCTGCGCGAACGCCGCCACCTCGGCGCGGAACTCGGGGCGAGGCGTCCACCGCGGACCCCAGTAGAGGCTGTCCAGCTCCACTCGCCGCAGGTCGCGCTGCTGCGAGATGCGCAGGCAGAGCGTCGACTTGCCGGATCCGGCGTTGCCGGCGACGAGGATGCGCCGGGGCACGTGCGGCAGCGGATCAGCTGGTCCGAGCAACGGCATCGGGTCAGGCTAGCGAAAAGCCAATGATCACAACATGTTCCGCCGGGCTGAGGTGGGAGCCGCCCATGTCGCCAACCCATGCAGCGTGGTGGTGGTGCGGCGGCGCGGCGGCGGAGGCGGCAGCACGAGCGGCGGCGTGGCGAAACGGCAGCGGGTGTAGTGGGTCGTGGCGGCACGGTGCCGGCGGCGGCAGGTGGCGGCGGCACGGCGGTGGTGGTCGCGCGGCGGCGGCACGGTGGCGCGGTGGTGGTGGCGCGGTGGCAGCAGCACGAGCTGGCAGCAGCACGAGCGGTAGCGGCGGCGTGGCGAGACGGCGGCGGTGGGGTCGCTACCGCTCGTGGTGGTGGCGCGGTGGCGGCGGTGGAGGAGGCAGCAGCACGGCGGTGACGGCAGCACGGGCGGTGACGGGGTGACACGGCGGTGACGGCAGCACGGGCAGCAGCGGTGACACGGCGATGGCGGGGCGGTGGCGGGGCGGCAGCACGACCGTGGCGGCGGCACAGCGGTAGCGGCAGCAGCAGTGTGGCGGTAGCTGCGCGGCGGCGGTCACTGGCGCCCTCGGGCACCCGGCCGGCGCACCCACCAGCCGGCGCTCACAGTCCCGGCGAGGCCCCTCCGCGGTCAGCGGAAATGACCGCAGGGCCCCCGGAAGTCCGGAGGCCCTGCGATGTGAAACAACGTCAGAGAGCGGTGACGTTCGTCGCCTGCGGGCCCTTCTGGCCCTGCGTGACGTCGAACGAGACCTTCTGGTTCTCCTCGAGGCTGCGGTAGCCGCCGCCGTTGAGGGCCGAGTAGTGGACGAAGACGTCAGCGCCGCCGTCCTCGGGGGCGATGAAGCCGAAGCCCTTTTCGGCGTTGAACCACTTGACGGTGCCGTTTGCCATGTACTGCTCCTTCAATGCTGAAGAGCAGACCACACTTTGTGGCCGCTCCGTGGTTGGTCGTGAGCCGACCTACCCCATCCGCGAAGAAGGAGAAGCGCTCGCAACTGAAGTTTGGCGAGCGTGAAATGACACGAACACAAAACTGCAACCGAGGAGTGAGTCTACCAAACTCTGGCCGGTGTCTACCGCCGCTTTCGCTGGGGAACCGCGAACCGCTGCTGCATGAGCGTGATCCGCAGGATCAGGAAGCACGCGAGCCCGGCGGCGCCGACCGCGCACAGCGTGGACAGGGTCGAAAACACCAGGTAGACGGGTGTGTCGAGCATCAAAGACTCGAATACGTCACACAGCACCATCGCGAGGAACGCGTACTGCCATGGCTTGATCAACGGGCTGGCCACGCGCTGGTCGAACGGCACCTCGCGCTGGGCCGGGTCGCTGGCCATCCAGATCTGCCGCATCATCCGCACGCCGTGCAGGGCGATCGCCTCGGCGTTGTGGGTGGCGCTGCGGAACCACAGCAGGAACGCCACGGCCGCGGGCACGACTAAGACGATCGCGAGGAAGCTCCACGAGGACGAGCCGCCGCGCCAGTCGACGATCGTGCCCCAGACGGACGCGATCGCGACCAGAGCGATGAGGCCCTGGCTGACGTACCCGGTCAGCCGGACGTCCCTCAAGTCGATGTAGGTGTCCAACGCAACTACTCCCCGAACCAACTGGCGGACCCGCGCGGCAGACTACCGCCCGAAACCGCAGCCCAGCTCGGTGAAAGTCGCGATCTTCTCCGCCGCGCGCACGACGACCTCGTCGATGCCGTCCAGCACCACCCGGTCGGTGACGCGGCGCGCGGGCACCAGCGGGACGTCCGCCTTGCCGCACGCCTCGACGACCGACGTGAACGCCCGCGCGGCCGCCAGCGGAGCGACCAGGGGCCCGCCGGTCTGCCGGTGCCGGATGAGGTTCTCCAGCAGGTCCACCGACGGCGACACGGCCATGCGGTGGTCGTTCACGGTCAGCCTGTCGTCGTCGTACCACCACACGGCCTGTCCCAACGAGCCGTGCACGAGCACAACGGGTGGCAACGATGTCGACGCACACAGCGTTGTGGCGACCACCACAGGTGGCGCGCCATCGGCCGTGACGCGCACACAGGCCGTGTCGTCCGCAGTGATCGTGTCGCGGCACCGGAAGAGCTCCAGCTCGATACCGATGTCCGTGCGTTCTTCTACGTCGGCCAGCAACAGCGCGTTCTGCAGGGCGTGCGCGAACGGGTTCACCAGCGTCCCGTCCTCACCCTGCCTCCCCGCCCACGCCGCCCGCGAGTAGTAGTCGTCCGAGCGCACCCAACGCCCGGCGGCGCCGATGCCGGAGATGTCCCCGAGCGCACCGGAGCCGATCAACGAGCAGAGCCGCCGGTACGACCCGGTCCCCTGCGACTGGAACCCGACCTGGCACACCAGCCCGCGCTCGGCCGCGGCCGACGTGATCTCGTCGAAGTCCGCCACCGACAGCAGTGCCGGCTTCTCCACCAGCACGTCGCAGCCGAGAGCGAACGCCGACAGCACGAGGTCGCGGTGTGTCGACGGCGGCGACGAGATCACCACGATCTCGGGGTGGAGCTCGGCCGCCAGCGACGGCAGATCCGGGTACGAGGGCACCGGCACGTCGACATCGGCGACGTCGACGACACCCACGAACGTCGCTGTTCCGTCGTGACCGAGCCGGAGCAGGTTCTCCACGTGCCTCGCACCGTGCCCACGCGCGCCGACCAGCGCAACACGCATCGTCCTCACCCTTCTCGGGTGGACTCCGCAGCCAGCGCCAGGGGTCCGGCGATCACCAGCGCCAGCGGAGGCAGGGCCCACACCAGCACACCGGCGACCACCAACGCGGCCATCAGCATCGGCCGAGGTGCTTCGAATTTCAATGCGCCGCGCCATCCGAGACGTGCTTGATCAAGAAGAAGCGCTCCAATGGACGCCGACGCGAGCAGCACCCCGACCCGAACGAACCAGGGCGCCGGCAACACCGTGACCACGAGCAGCACGTCCACCACCAGCACCGCCCACAGCACCGCGAACACCACGCCCGGCGCCCACTGCACGCGCAGCAGCGACCAGAACCGCCGGACCGGAAGATCACCCTTCAGGACGGCGCACCCCGCCCCGAAGGCCGAGTACGCGGTCACCAGCGGCAGCGAGGCGACGAACACGAACAGCCCCACCAGCAGGGCGTCCGCCAACGCCTCCAGCCGGTTCATCCCTTCAGTCCCGTCGTGGCCACGCCGGCGACCAGGAACCGCTGGAACGCCAGGAAGAACAGCCCGATCGGCACGAGCGACAACACCGACATCGCGAACATCGGCCCGTACGAGGACGACGACGTCTGGTCGATGAACAGCCGCAGCCCCATCGGGATCGTGTAGTTCTCGGTCGACGACAGGTAGATCAGCTGCGAGAAGAAGTCGTTCCAGGTCCAGATGAACGTGAAGATCGCGGTCGTGACCATCGCCGGGCGGGACAACGGCAGCACCACGTACCGGTAGTTGCGGATCGGCCCGCACCCGTCGATCTTCGCCGCCTCGTCCAGCTCGTACGGGATCCCGCGCATGAACTGCACCATCAGGAACACGAAGAACGCGTCGGTCGCCAGCAGCTTCGGCAGGATCAGCGGCACGAACGTGTCGATCATGCCCAACTGCTGGAACACCACGTACTGCGGGATCAGCGTGACGTGTGCCGGCAGCATGATCGTGACCAGCGCGAACGCGAACAGCGGGCCGGAGAGACGGAACCTCAGCCGCGCGAACGCGTAGGCCGCGAGCGAGCACGACACGACGTTGCCGATCACCGCACCACTGGCCACGATCGTGGAGTTGCCGAGGAACGTCCAGAACGGCTCCCCGCCCGCGCCTTCCAAGGCGCCCTGATACCCATCCGCGGTGATGCGCCCTGGGAACAGCGAGCGCAGGTTCGACACCAGGTCCTCGACCGGGGTCAGCGACGCCGAGATCAACCACACGATCGGGTACAGCACCAGCGCCAGCGCGGCCAGGCACAGCACGAACACGAGAGCCCGCTTCATCGCTCGTCTCCGTAGAACACCCAGTACCGCGAGGTCCGGAACAGCACTGCGGTGATCACCGCGATCGCCACCAGCAGCACCCACGCCATCGCCGACGCGTAGCCCATGCGGAACTCCGTGAACCCGCGCTCGTACAGGTAGAGCGTGTAGAACAACGTCGAGTCGGCCGGTCCACCGCGACCGCCGCTCACCACGAACGCCTGCGTGAACGCCTGGAACGCGTGGATCGTCTCCAGCACGAGGTTGAAGAACAGCACCGGCGACAGCATCGGCAGCGTGATCGACCACAGCCTGCGCCACCACCCCGCGCCGTCGACCGCCGCCGCGTCGAACAGGTCGCGTGGAATCTGCTGCAACCCGGCCAGGAAGATGACCATCGGCGCGCCGAACTGCCACGCCGACAGCAGCACGATGGTGATCAACGCGTAGTCCGGCGTGTCGACCCAGGTGTCGAAGATCGCCCGCCACGCCAGCGCGAGCCCGACCGACGCGCCCAGCAGCGAGGGCGCGTAGAAGGCCGACCGGAAGAACGCTTGTCCCTTGCCGCGCAACGAGTTCAGCAGCAACGCGACGGCCAGCGCGAGCACGAGCTTCAGCGGCACCGACCACACGACGTACTTCAGCGTGACGACGACGGAGTCCAGGTAGCGCGGGTCGTCACCGAAGAGCTTCGCGTAGTTGTCGAAGCCGACCCACTGCGGCGAGTTGAACAGGTCGTAGTCGGTGAACGACAGGTACAGCGACACGACCATCGGCGCCACGGTGAGGCCGATCGCGCCGAGCAGCCACGGCCCCAGGAACAGGTACGCGACGCCCTGCGAGTTGCCCGGCCGCCGAGGGGGCGCGCCCTCGGCGACCGACTTCACCGGTGCGGGAGAGACCCGCTCGGCGAGCACCACTACTTCAACGCTTCTTCAGCGTCGCGCCAGAACTCCTCCAACGCCTGGTCGATCGTCTTCTTGCCGAAGACGACCTCCTCGTGCTTGCGCTGCATCAACTTGTAGATCGTGCCATCACCCTTCGGCGGCGCCGCCGGTGCATCGCCGAGCTTGGCGTCAACCGACTTCTGGTACTCGAAGATCACCTTGTTGGCACCGCTGAGGTTCTGCGCCACCGCCTCGCGGATCTTCAGGTTCGCGGGCAGGCCGCGGTTCGCGCCGAGGATCTTGCCCGCGTCCGGGTCGTTCAACAGGAAGTCGATCAGCTTGACCGCCGCGTCCTTGTTCTTGGTGCGGGCCGACGCGCTGATCAGCTGCGACGGCTTGCGGTACGAGCCGAGGACTTCCTTGCTGTCACTGGGATACGGGCCGAGCTTGAGCTCGTTCGGACGCACCGTGTTGTAGCCGCCGTAGAGGCTGTCGTAGCTGTGCTCGGACGCGCTGAGCTTCTTGCCCATGGGGGTCTGCTCGGCGCCGGCGTTCAGCGTGGTCACCAGTTCGGCGGGCGTGGTGGCGTTCGAGTCGCGGAAGTCCTTGGACAGCTGCCAGAACGCCTTGAGGTCGTCCTTGGAGTATCCGAGCTTGCCGTCGTCGTTGTAGAGGGCCTTGCCGTGCTGCCGCAGCCAGGTCTCGAAGACGTCCTCGGTGCCGCCGAAGTCCGTGGAGCCAGCGATCTTGCCGCCGGTGCTCGCCTGGATCTTGCCGGCGGCTTCCTTGTAGTCAGCCCAGCTCCAGCCGATCTCCGGCGTCTTGGCGCCGGCCGCCTCGAACAGCTTCGGGTCGTAGACGATCGTGGTGGAGTTCTGCGCCAACGGCAGCGCGACCTGCTTGCCCTTGAGCTTGCCGCTGCCGATGAAGCCCTGGTCCCAGTCAGCCGTGCGGATCTCCTTGCCCACGTACGGCGAGAGGTCGAGCAGCACGTTGCGGCCCGCGTACTCGTTGAGGTAGCGGTAGTCCATCTGGATGACGTCCGGCGCGTTGCCGCCCGCGATCTCGGTGGAGAGCTTCTCGAAGTAGTTCTGGAAGTTCTGGAACGACGTCGACACCTTGATGTTCGAGTTGCGGCTCTCGAACAGCTTCACCGCCTCGTTGGTCACCTTGGCGCGGTCGTCGTTGCCCCACCAGATGAAGCGGATCTCCTGCTGGCCGTCGCCGCCGCCTTTGGCACCGCAACCCGACACCACCAGCGCGGCACCGAGCAGCAAGCCCACAACCTTGTGCGCCTTCACCAGATCTCCCCTATCGCAGGTCGATGACGTCGACGACGCGGACCGGTTCCCCGGTCTCGAAGCTGCGGTTGGCGGCGAAACCGGTCAGCAGCGAGAGGGTGCCGTCGTAGTGCGTTGCCTTGCGTCCCAACGGGTCGTGTTGTCCTTCAGGTCCGTAGAGCGCGTCGACCATGCGCTGGTCGGCACCACCGTGACCGTCCCTGTCGTACTCCAGCGGGATCTCTTCGCGTTCCTCGAACAGCCGTTGCACCGACAGCTTCGCCCACCCGTCCTCGGGGTTGGCGTTGACGCCGTGCACGGTCGGGTTCTGGCTCGACACCCAGGAGTTCTCGCAGACCTCGAGCTCGAGACGTCCCTTGCTGCCGTTGACCATCAGCCGGTAGCCCTCCCACGGCGAGTAGGCCGTGAGGTGGTAGGTCAGGTTCGCGCCACTGGCATAGCGGACGAGCACCGACATGTCGTCCTCAATGGACACACCGGGCTCGAACGGGTTCTGGTCCCGCCGGTAGCCGTCCTCGTGTCGCGCGTCGACGTAGAGCTTCTTCAACCACTCGTTCTGCTCCAACTTCAACGCGAACCGCTCGTCTTGCGCGTAGCCGTGGCGCTTGCCGTTCTCGTCACCGTAGAAGAACAACCGGCCGTGCGCGTACACGGTGTCCGGAGTCGACCCCACCCACCAGTTGAGCAGGTCGAAGTGGTGGGTGGCCTTGTGCACCATGAGGCCGCCGGAGTTGGCCTTGTCGCGGTGCCAGCGGCGGAAGTAGTCGGCGCCGTGCCGGGTGTCGAGCAGCCACTCGAAGTGCACCGACCCGATCTCACCGACAGCGCCGTCCGCCAGCAGCTCGCGGACCTTCTCGTGGATGGGGTTGTAGCGGTAGTTGAACGTGACGGTGACGTTGCCGTCGTTGCGGTGCACCGCGTCGAGGATCTTGCGCGCCGACGGCACGTCCGTCGTCATCGGCTTCTCCGTCACGACGTCGCGGCCGGCGTCCAGCGCCTCCACGATGTACGTGTCGTGGTAGCGGTCGACAGTGGTCACGACGACGACGTCGACCTGTTGCTCGTCGAGCATCTGGAGAAAATCTTCAGCGGCATACGTGGGGACCGGCTCGACCCCCAGATCAGCGAGCCGGTCGTTGTGGGCGTCCATCCGGGTGCGGTTCACGTCGGCGAACGCGACGAGCTGACAGGTGTCCGCGTGCTCGACCGCGATGGCGTGGATGTGCCGCTCGGCCCGTGATCCCGTGCCGACCACGGCATAGCGCCTGCGGGCCATCACAACCTCCCCGGTAAACGGTTTCCACACGCTAGCCGCACCGGCCCTGACCTCGTCAAGGGTTCCGCGAAAACGTTTTCGGCTGTTTCATGGACATGAACCGCGCCCGCCCGTATGAAGTGCCCATGCCGACCCCTGTTGTGCTCGACTGCGACCCCGGCCACGACGACGCGATCGCGATCCTGCTGGCCGCCGGAGCGCCCGAGATCGACCTGCGCGCGATCACGACCGTCGCTGCCAACCAGACGTTGGACAAGGTCACGCTAAATGCGCGACGGATCTGCTCGGCTGCCGGAATTTCGGTGCCGATCGCACGCGGGTGCGCACGGCCGTTGGTGCGGCCGCTGTACGTCGCCGAGGACATCCACGGCGAGTCCGGAATGGACGGACCGGCGTTCGGTGCGATTGCCGTTGGCGTGGTTGAGGATCACGCGATCGACGTGATGCACGCGAACATGCCGGCCACCTTGGTCGCGACCGGGGCGTTGACGAACGTGGCTTTGTACCTGCAGCGCTACGGCACGGCGGCGGTGCGCGAGATCGTGTTGATGGGCGGGTCGACCGAGCGCGGCAACACGACGCCGTACGCGGAGTTCAACATCTACGTCGATCCCGAGGCCGCGCAGATCGTGTTCTCCAGCGGCGTGCCGGTCACGATGATCGGGTTGAACGTGACGCACCAGGCCCTGGTAACGCCATCAGTCGTGGCGCGGCTGAACGCTTTGGGGCCGCTCGGCCAGATCTGCGGCGACCTGATGACGTTCTTCGCGGCGACCTACCGCGAGGTGTTCGGGTTCGAGGCGCCGCCGTTGCACGACCCGGTGGCGGTGGCACGGGTGATCGACCCGACGCTGGTGACGTGCGTCGAGGCGTTCGTGGGTGTCGAGACCGCGGGAACGCTCACGCGCGGCGCGACCGTCGTCGATCTGCACGGGCGGCTGGGCAGGAAGCCGAACGCGCGGGTGGCCGTCGGGCTGGACGTGGACCGGTTCTTCGACCGGGTGATCGACGCTGTGGGACGCCTCACGTAACGGCTTTGACGGCCAGGCGATGATAGGCGCAGGGGGCAATTTTCTGGGGGGGGAATCATGACCAATCCTGTTTTCGACGCGCACCAACCCGCGACCACCGAGGTTCCGCCTGCCGGGCCGGAGTTCGAGGTGTACACGCCACCCGCGTTCGCACCGACGCCGCAGCAGCCGTTCGTACCGGCTCCTGTCGCGCCGAAGCCGAAGCGGACCGGCGTCGTCGTGCTCTCGGTGGTCCTCGTGCTGCTGTTCGGCGCGGCCGGGGCGTTCGGCATCCTTCTCGTTCAGGAGAAGGACCACTCCGTCGAGCTGTCCAAGCAGATCGAGGGCAAGGACCGCGAGATCTCCGACCTCACCAGGAAGGTCAAGGAGACCAGGGAAGACGCCACGCGCGCCGCAGACCTGCAGAAGCAGGCGGAGGCCGCGCAGAAGAAGGCCGAGGCCGACGCGGTGAGCTCGCAGAAGTGCAGGGAAGCGGCGAAGGCGCTGACCTCGGCGGCGGTGGCCGACGACCGGGCCAAGGGCGAGGCGGCCATCAAGGACCTGCTGATCCAGTGCTGACGCCGTGACAGCCACGCGAAAGGGCCGCGACTCCGACGAGTCGCGGCCCTTTCGCGTGTGTCAGGTCAGCTGATGCCGCGGTCGCTCAGCAGCGCCCACTGGCTCCAGCCCGCCTTCTCCTTGTAGAAGCGGCGAACGAGCTTGCCGTCGTCGGTCCGCGCGAAGACCTCGATCGTCTTGGTCTGCGCGTGGTACATCGCGTTCGGCGCCTCGGACATCTTGGTGGTGCCGAGCTTGGCCCACGTGGTGAAGCCGTTGGCGGTGGCACGGGCGTGTTCGACGATGCCGCCCTCGCCCAGCTGCACGACGTCGATCGAGCCGGTGGTCGAGTTGAACACCGCCGACGGCGCGCCGGTGCCCTTGCCGCCCAGCGACTTCCACACGCCCGCCGCGTACTGCTCGACGCTGCCGGACGCGGTGCGCACGAAGACCTGGTCGACGGCGACGCTCGGGTCGCTCACGATCTTCGTGTCGCCCTGGTCCTGCCACTTCTCGCCGTCCCACTTGACGAGCTTGCCGTCGGCCGAACGCGCGTAGACGTCCTTGTCGGCGACGGCCGGGTTGCCCTCGATCTTGCGGTCGCCCAGCGGCGCCCACTTGTCCGTGAAGCGCAGCAGCACGCCGTCCGCGCCGCGGGCCAGGACCTCGACGGCCTTGCTCTTGTCGTTCCACGACAGCACGGGCTCACCGGCGACGGCCGTGTCGCCCAAGGCGACCCACTTGCCGTCGACGCGGCGGTAGATCTTGTCGTCCGAGCCGCGCGCGAACACCTCGACGATCTTCGTCTCCGGGTTCATCAGCGCGACCGGGTCACCGGCGAAGAGCTCCGGCCCGAGCTGCTGCCAGCCGTTCCAGCGGCTCGTCTTGTGGAAGTTCGTGATGATCGTGCCGTCCGCGGCGCGCGCGTAGATCTCCAGCTGCTGCTGGCCGGTGTTGGAGATCTGCGGGCCGGCGTTGATGACGGGCTTGTCCGTCACCGGGGTGTCGCTGGTCGTGGTGCTGCTGCTGCCGTTGGCGTCGACCACGCCGTTGTAGCGCAGCGGCACGTACTGCTTGGCCGTGCTCGCGGACCAGACCCGCTGAACCGGGCGGGCGCCGTCCGGACCGGCCTGCTCCCGCACGATCGGGCGCGTCTTGGCCGCGTCGGCCCAGCCGATGAACAGCGCGACGTGGTTCTCGCGGTCGTTGAGCGCGTCGCCGGGACGGAGGTCCTCCCAGTCGATGCGGTGCGCGACCTGCTCGAGGATGTGGGTCGTGTAGGAGATGCGCAGGCCCCACGCCATGGAGACGAAGCCCGAGCAGTCGGTCCGGTAGGCGCCGTACTTGTTGCCGAAGCAGTCGCTCTGGCTGTAGGGCACGCGGGCGCTGATCCACGTGCGCGAGCGCGCCAGGATCTCGCTCCGGGTGATCTTGGAGTTGGCCGCGTACGTTCCGCAGGCCACCCCGCCCTCAGCAGCGACCGCGACGTCAGGCATGGCCAGCGTCGAGCCGAACGTGATCGCCGCCGCGGCGACCGCCAACATCCCCCACGACTTCATGCGGGCCACCGTAGCAAGACGATGTGAAGTTTTGGTCCAGTCGAACGTCCCTAGTTCCGCCGCACTGCCCAGTCGGGTGACGATCTTGAACTCGCGGTTGCGGACCGGTTGCCGGTGGTGAGCGGGCCGGTCAAGCCCCTTCGACGGCTTCCAGCCGGTCAACGGTGAAGGGCCAGCCGAACCCTCGGGCAGCGAACTCCGCCCGTGCGGCCGCCGCGATCTCGCCCGCGCGGGCGAGATCGCCTTCCTGCGCGGCCAAGATTGCCGACACCGGTTGCACAGCGAGCCACGTGAGGTCCTGCTCATCGCTCACCGAGGCGGCCAGTGCCAGCTCCTCAGCGGCCTCGGTCAGGTCACCCAGACGCACCAACGCGTAGGCGAGGTCTACTCGGAGTAGACCGGTGTCGGCTCCTGCCTCGGCGTGGCCCAGCACCGTCCGCAGCCGGTCGGCGGCCTCGTCGAACCGGTCGGCCAGCAGAGCGGCCCTGGCCCTGATCATGCCCACGTGGGTGGCGCCGATCGCGTCCCCGAGCCGTTCGGACAGCGCCTCGGCCTCGTCGGCACGCGCCAGGGCTCCAGCGGAGTCGCCGCCGGACAAGAGCGTCATGCTCTCGTTCACCAGACCGCGGGCCAGGCCGTGTTCATCGCTGAGCGAGCGGTCGAGGGCGTTCGCGGCCAGGTGGTTGCGCAACGACCCGTCAAGGTCGCCCGCGTACATCTGCGCGATGGCGAGAGCACAGCCCAAGGCCGAGATGTAGGTGGTGTGCTCGATGCGTTCGGCAACGGCGTAGCCGCGTTCCGCCCACGAGACGGCTTGGGCCGGGCGGCCACGCTGAATCTCCGTGATGGCCCGGTAGTAGAGAACGCGGATCGTCAGCATGTCGTCGTCCACGGCCAGAGGCGCGGCACGGTCGAGCAACAACGTGGCCAGCGACAGACGACCGATCTGCGTGCAGAAGAAGCCGTAGTTGCACAGAGCAAGCGCACGGACGTCGTCAGGCACCGGTGCGTCGATCAGATCCTCGTAGACGCGGGCCGCCTGCACGACCAGGCCGCGCACCATCCAGGCGTCCTGCATCGCCACGGCCAGGCGCAGACCATCGCCGGCCCGCGGAGTGCCGGCGGCGGACTCCAGCGCGCACAACAGGTTCGGCCACTCGGCGTACAGCTCGCCCATCACGGCCGCGGCATCCGCACGCACGTCACGCGCCGCCACGAAACCGGAGCACCACGCGAGGTGCCGGGCGCGCACGACCTCGTCCTCGGCACGCAGCTTGTCTAGGGCGTAGTGGCGGACGGTCTCGAGCATCCGGAACCGCGGGCCCTCGGACACGGAGATCAGGTTCCGATCGGCCAGCTCGGTCAGCGTGGCGGCGACGTCGGCGACGTCCAGGCCGTCGAACGCGAGGACGTCCTCCGCGGCCTCGAGAGTCCAGCCGCCCAGGAACACGCCCGCACGACGCAGCACGGCCTGTTGGACGTCATCCAGCAGTTCGTGGCTCCAGTCCAGAGCCGCGCGCAGGCTGCTGTGGCGCTGACGGCTCCCCCGCAGGCCGCCGACGAGCAACCGCAACCGGTCGTCGAGACGGCGGGCGAGCTGCGGGACGGACAACGTGCGCGTGAGACCGGCGGCCAGCTCGACACCCAGCGGCAGGTGATCGACGGCGGCACAGATGGCGTCGACCTCGGCGGAAGGTTCGGCACCGCTGCGATCGCAGAACAACAGCGCGGCGGCCGCCGAAGGCAGTGCCCCGACGTGCCGGACCTCCTCGCCCTCGACGAGCAGGGGACGTTGCGAGGTGGCGAGAATCGACAGCTTTCCCGTGTGGGACAACAACTCCGAGACCACGGCGGACGCGGCCGGCAGCACGTGCTCGGCGTTGTCGACGACGAGCACCGCGCCTTCCAGCTCGGCCAGGTAGTCCTCACCGGCCTCGGCGATCAGCGCGGGCAGGATCTCGTCCTCGGCACGCACCGCCGTGAGATCCAGCCACACCACCGGCCGTTCGAGAACGCGCGCGACCTCCAGCGCCAACCGGGTCTTGCCACTCCCCGCGACGCCGGTCAGCGTCACGAGCCGGGTCACCGACAACCGTTCGGCCACCGCCGCCCGATCCGCGTCCCGGCCCAGGAAGGTCGTGCCGGCGGCGGGCAGCCGGCGACGCGGCGCGCCACCGAGTGCCTCCTGGCGCAGGATCTGCAGCTCCATCGACACGGTCTCCGGAGCCGGATCCACCCCCAGCTCGTCCGAAAGCCGCGTCCGCAACCGCGACAGCACGGCCAGCGCGTCGGCCTGCCGCCCACCCCGGTACAACGACAGCGCCAGCATGCAGCTCAGCCGCTCGTGCAACGGGTGCTCGCCGGCCAGTTCCTCCAGCTCGGCCCGCAGCTCGATCCCCGCACCGGCGTCGAGCGACACGGCCAGCAACGCGACTCGCAGATCCACGCGCAGAGCGTCGAGGCGCTCCCCTTCGGCGAAACCGAACGGCACCGCGCGCAAGTCGGCCAACGAGTCGCCACGCCACAACGCCAGAGCCTGGGTGATGGCCTCTCGCGAGCCGTCGGACAGCGCGGCCTCGGCAGCGACCACATCGGACGGCGAGGCGTCGAGCACGTACCCCGCGCCGGTCCGGGACAGGGCCGTGGCGGCGTCCCCGAGGTTCGCCCGCAGCCGTGACGCCAGCACCCGCAAACGCTCGCGCGGCCGGGCCAGGTCGACATCGCCCCAGAGGTCGCGGGCGAGGCGCTCGTCGGACACGGCGACACCGCGTGCCAGAGCCAGACGTGCGACCAGCGCGCGTTCCAGCGGCCTGTCCAGCGTGATCGTGACATCGGAAACGCGCACGTCAACGGGCCCGAGAAGGCGTACCGCGAGGGTTGGCACAAGGTCAGCATCCCACCGGTGAGACGTCCGTGAAACGCCGGGTCGCCACGCTTCAGGCCATGGACATCACGACGTTGTGCACGGCGGTCAGGGGGACCGTGCGGACGCCGGGCGCCGGGGTCACCGAGGTGCGTGTGGCCACACCACACGACATCTCGGCGACCGTGCGGTTCGCGGCGCGGCAACGGCTCCGTGTCACGACGAGCAGGCGGCCGGGCGCCGGCGAGCTGGCGGTGGACCTGACCGCGTTGAAGGGGATCACGATCCGCGGCCGGACCGCCGAGGTCCAGGCGGGGGCGACCTGGGCGGAGCTGGACGCCGCGACGCAGGCACACGGGCTGGCCACACCGGGCCCGCGGTTGTCGTACACCTCGGTGGTGGGCGCCGTGCTGGGGAGGGCACGGGGCTGGCTGACGCCGTTGCACGGGACGACCAGGGACAACCTGGTCCGCGCCGAGTGCGTCACGGCGGACGGACGGCTGGTCACCACCGAGGAGCCGGAGGGCGTGATCACGAGCGTCACGCTGCGGCTGCACCCGGTGGACCGCAAGGTCTACGGCGGCGTGCTGCTGTACCGGCTCGCGGACGCGCCTGCCGCACTGGGGTGCTCGGCGAACTCGCGCGGAGGGGGCGCGAGTTCGCCGGGCTGGCCGCCTACGTCACGGCACCGCCGGAACGGTTCGTTCCAGGCGATCTGGTCGGGCGCCGGGTGCTCGCGGTGGTCCCGGCGTTCATGGGCGACCCCGTGATCGGGGCGTCTTATGCCAGGCCGTTGCGGGTGAAGGCAAGGCCTTTGGTCGATCAGGCCCGTCCACTGGCCTATGTGGAACAACAGTCGCTCTTCGATCGCCACGTGCCGCACGATCTGCGCTGCGAGACCAGCGAAGTCTCCGCGTTGACGCCGGAGCTGCTGCGCCACTTCGAGGACACGAGCACCGCTTTGAGGGTCCTGGTCCCGAACCGGTCGGGCTGGACCGTGCACGAGGGAGAACAGTGAGAATCACGATCATCGCCGCGCTCGTCGCAGTACTCGCGGGATGCAGCACGGCGAACCTGCCGGCCCAGAACCCGGTACCGAAAGAGCAGCCGAACAAGCAGGCCAACGCGACAGGTGACGTGAAGGACGGCGACTCCCGTTCCGGCGACATCGCGAACGCCGACGAGCAGGACACCTACGACATCGACCTGGGCGACGCCGCGGAGTTCGAGCTCGTCGACGTCGAGGGCGAGGTCGACTTCAAGGTCGCCACCGCCGAGGAGAGCGGCGCGAACCAGAAGGGCAACGGCCTGCCCGGCCCGAACCAGTTCGGCGTCACCGCGCCCGGCAGGCACAAGCTCGTCGTCTCCGGCCACGAGGGCACACCCGGCAAGTACGGCTTCCGCCTGGTGACGCTGAAGAAGCACGCGTTCCAGTCCAAGCCGGGCGAGGTCAAGGGCAGGCTCGACGTGCCGGGCCGGGTCGACGTCCACACGTTCGACGCGTCCAGTGTGGAGATCGAGGACGGCAAGCCGTGCGAGGACATCCAGCTCGGGTTCTCCGCCGAGTCCGCGGAGGACGAGGCCAAGACCTACACGCCGCACTACGTCTGCTGGAACCCCAAGCACGAGGGCGAGAACGGCAAGACGCAGATCGTCATCTGGTCGGAGAGCGGCAAGACCGGCGACTACTCGTTCACTGTTCGCGAACGCTGACGTAGCGGCGCGGCGCGTACTGCTCGGCCCCGGCCTCGTACGGGTAGAGGACTGAGCGCAGGCGGGTGCGGTGACCACCCGCCTGCTCGTACGCCCAGTACCGGCCGGGTTCCTCGGCCCACGCCGCGAAGATCACGACGTGCCTGGTCTGGTTGGTGCCGTTCGCGCGGATGATCACGTCGCCCGCCTTGAGCTCCTCTGGCGGGATCAGGCTGCTCACGAGGACCAGGCCGCGCGTGTCCAAGCCGCCGTGCCGGACCTCCGGTACGCCGGGCAATCCCCACGCCATCGACACGAACCCCGAACAGTCGGCGCGGTAGATGCCGTGCTCGTTCTGGTGGAACTTCGTCTGGCTGTAGGCAACCGAGTCGCGCAGCCACGAACAGGCGCGCTCCACGATCTCGGAGCGGCTGATCAGGCGGCCGGCGGCACGTGCGGTGGTCACAGGGCCATCGTCGGAGGACGACCTCTAAATCCCCTGCAAGCTGTCTATAAGATCAGCATCCGTGATCTCCGCGGTCACCCACGCGAGCGGGTAGCTCAGCTCGATCGTGTCGATCTCCCTGGTCAGACGCACGCCGGGCAGGACCTTGCGCACCAGGGCGAGCATGCCGGCGTTGTCCGGCAGCATCGTGCCGTGCAGCTGCGCGACGCCGATGCGGGCCGCGATCGTGGTCAGCTCTTCCAGCAGACGCCTGCCCACCCCCCGGCGTTGCCACAGGTCGACGACGGCGACCGCGATCTCCGCACCGCACTCGCCGGTCTTGATCAACCGGGCGATGCCGATCGGGGCGCCGCCGATCCGGGCGCACACGGCCGCGTGCCGCTCGCCGTCCACGTCGGTCAGCACGCGGCGGGCGGACGCGGTCAGACGGGGCGTCGGGGAGTGAAACCGCAGGTAGCGGCTTCGGGCAGACAGTCCTTCGAACACCGCGTCGACAGCTTCCGGAGCGGTGTCGCGGTTGAGCTCGGTGACGCGCATGAGGATCGACCCCCTGGGTTCGGAATCCGAACTGTAGCTGAGTTCGAAAAACGAACGCAAGGGATAAACTGGGTTCATGTCGTACGCGAGTTTCGCCAGCATGCCCTGCACCCTGAGCCGCCCCGCGGCACTGCTGGGCGAGCGCTGGACGCTGCTGCTGCTCCGCCAGATCTTCCTGGGGACGCGCCGGTTCGAGGACTTCCAGACGACGATGGAGATCTCGCGCAGCGTGCTGACAGACCGCCTCAACGTGCTGCTGCAGGAGGGCGTGCTCAAGCGCGTGCCCTATCAGGAAGACGGACGCACACGGCACGAGTACCGCCTCACGGACAAGGGTCGCGACCTCTACCCCGTGCTGATGGCGCTGCGCACGTGGGGCGAGAGGTGGATGGCCCCCGAAGAGGAGGAGTCGTTCCACCTGCACCACCGCGACTGCGGCGGCGGCGTGCGGGCGAAGGTCGAGTGCACCGACTGCGGCGCCGAACTGACCGCGCGGGACGTGCAGGTGACGGCGCGCTCGTGAACTTGTACTGACAACTGCCGAAGCCCGGGTGAACTAAAGATCCAACCCGTTGCTGAAGACGGTTGCAGAACGCAAGTGTGCTTGTCATGACAAGAGCTGCTCTTGCGTTACTGCTGCCCCTGCTGCTGATCACTCCCGCAGCCGTCGCGGAACCCGCGAAGACGCCGAAGGTGCTGGTGATCGGTCTCGACGGCGCCCGCTACGACAAGCTGCTGGCCGCCGACACGCCCCACATCCACGCGTTGCTGAACCGCGGTTACGGTGCCCGCAGCGCGCTGTACGGGTCGGGCATGGCCCAGACCTCCAGCGGCCCCGGCTGGTCCACGATCCTCACCGGGGTGTGGCCGGACAAGCACAAGGTCAAGGACAACTCCTTCTCCGGCAACGCCGTCGCGTCGTACCCGAGCTGGCTGGAGCGGGCCAACACCGCGAACCCCGCCCTGTCGACGTACGCGGCGGTGGACTGGAAGCCGATCAGCGACCAGATCCTGCGGGGCGGGCAGGACCGCAAGTACGTGCTGGACGGCGACACCGCGGGCTACCCCGGTTCGGACGAGAAGATCACGGCCGACGCCGAGCAGCACCTTCGCACGAACGCCGCGGACGCCTCGTTCGTCTACCTCGGTCAGATCGACATCGCGGGCCACAACAACGGCGCCGACTCCTCTCAGTACGCCGCCGCGATGCGCACCAACGACGCGCAGATCGGCCGTCTCGTCGCCGCCGTCGAGTCGCGGGCGTCCTACGCGTCCGAGGACTGGCTGATCATGCTCACCACCGACCACGGCCACACGGCGGCGGGCGGGCACGGCGGTGACTCGCCGGAGGAGCGGATGACGTTCGTGATCTCCACTGGAGCGGCTCGCCCGGCCGTGGCACCGAAGCTGGTCGATGTCGCCGCTTCTGCTTTGAAGCACCTCGGCGTCGCGGCTTCCCTGGACGGCTACGCGCTCGGCAGCGCGCCGGTCGACGCGTTCGACTCGGTGACGCTGAAGCCGCGGCAGGACGAAACCGGTGTGCCTTCGAGTGTTCTGGGCTGGACGCACCAGGGTCCGGCGGGCTGGACGGTGACCACGGCGTCGTCGATGCCGCAGGGTGTAGCGGAGTGGCAGGGCTGGTCGTTCACCACCGACGACTTCTGGACCCGCACCGCGCCTTCGCAGTCGCGTGAGGCGAATGTGCGCGCGCGTGGCGTCTTCGCCGTCGCGGACCCCGACGAGTGGGACGACAAGGGTTCACCGTCATCGACCGGCAAGTTCGACTCGACGATGACCTCGCCCGCCTACGACGTCGCGGGCAAGCCGAGCGTTCGTCTCGAGTACGGATCGCACTACCTGCAGGAGGGTTCGCAGACCGGCACCGTCAGCATGTCGTTCGACGGCGGTCCCGCGCAGATCGTCAAGACCCACAACGCGGACGGCCTCGCCCAGCAGATCTCGCTGAACGTGGCCGTCCCGTCGGGTGCCCGCACGGCTCGCGTGTCCTGGCGCCTCTTCAACGCCGGCAACAACTGGTACTGGGCGGTGGACGCCCCGCGCCTGTCGTAGTTGCTAGAGGGCTGAGCGCCATTCGGTGGCGCTCAGCCCGTCCAGCTCGCCCGCCTCACGTGCGCCGAGCCGGCTGAACAACTCCTTGGCCTGCAACCACATCTCCTCGTTCGCGGTGGCGGCGGCGAGATCGCGCATCGTGCGGGCCTGCCAGATCGGCAGCCCCAGCTCGGTCCACTGCCCCAGCGCGTCCTCGAGCAGCGCAGCGGCTTCGTCGTCACGGCCCTGAGCCAGCGCCACCTCGCCGAGCGTCCGGGTGATCAGTGCGACGCCGAACCGGTCGTGCTGACGTGTGCAGACCTCCAGGCACTCGGCCAGAAGGTCGTCGACGCCCTCCAGTTCCCCCGCCCGCAGCGATGCCTTCGCCAGCGACTGAGCCGCGTACGTGGCACCGAGCTCGTCCCCGGCCTCCCGCAGGATCTGTTCGGCTTCCCGGCTCAGTACAACGGCCTGAGCGAAATCTCGCGCCGCCCGGTGGCACAAGCTCAAGGCACGCAACGCCAACGCCTCGCCGCGCTTGTCGTCCTGCGCCTGGTAGAGCTCCACGCACCGCTCGAACGCCACGGTCGCCTCCGCCAGGTCACCGTGATCGCGATGGATCGCGCCGACGCCGTAGCTGGCCGCCGCGACCACCCCGTCGTCCCCCAAAGCGATCGCCTTGTCGAGCAGCTCGCGGGCCCGTTCGAACTCGGCCAGGTCGCGGTAGACGGTGCCCATGCCGACGCACGCGACGGCGAGGGTCTCGGGTTCGTCGATCTCGGCCGCGATCTCCGCCGCCTGCTGGAAGCTCGTGAGCGCCGCCGCGAAGTCGTCCTGCTCGTACCGCAACTGCCCGAGCCCTGCCAGCAACACGGCCTCCGCCCGCCGGTTGCCGCGTTCCCGTGCCGACCGCAGCGCGACCTCGTGCGTGCGCTGCCAGTTGCCGAACTCGTTGCGTGCCGCGAAAGGCGACGAGAGCAGCGAGGTGATCACGGTCGTGGTGAGCTCGTCGACACCGAGGTCGTGGGCACGTTCGACGGCACGCACCACCGCAGCGGTCTCGGAGTGCAGCCAGCCCGTCGGATCCTCCTCGACGTCCTCCTCCAGCCGCGGGTCCGGCTCGATCTCGGTCTGCAGCTTCGGCCGCAGCCCCAGCGTCACGCGCGGCAGCTTCTTCACGCCGGTCTCCACCAACGCGAGCCACGTCTCCAGCAGGCGCGTCACGGCCTCCGTCGCGGGTTCCCCCGCGGCCTGCTCGGCACCGAAGAGCTGCACCAGGTCGTGGAACCGGTAGCGCACCCGGCCGATCTGGTCCACCCCCGCGACGTCCACGAGCCGCAGGTCCACGAGGTGCTCGACCACGTCTTCCGCGTCATACGGCGGGATGTCCAGCAACGGCGCCGCGATCCACGCACCGAAGTCCGGCAGGTCGAGCAGCGACAGCAGGTGGAAAGCCTTGCGGTGCCGAGGATCCAGCTCGGAGTAGTTGAGCTTCAGCGACGACCGGATCGCGAGGTCGCCCGTCTCCAGCTCGTCGAGCCGCCTTCGTTCGTCCGACAACCGCTTGGCGAGCGTCTTCAACGGCCAGTGCGGCCGCGCCAGCAGCTTCGCCCCGGCCGCTCGCAACGCCAGGGGCACACCGCCGCACAGTTCCGCGATCCGTTGCGCCGCTTCGGGTTCCGCGCCGATCCGCTCGCGGCCGACGATCCGGCTGAGCATCTCCTCGCTGATCACCGAGTTGAAGAACCCCAGCTCGATCGGCTCGGCGCCCTCCAGCCCGGTGAGCCTGCTGCGGCTGGTGATGATCACGAAGCAGTTCGCGTTGCCCGGCAGCAGCGGCCGGACCTGGGCCTCGCTCCGGGCGTTGTCGAGCACGATCACCAGGCGCCGGTCGGACACCGTGCGCCGGTACAGCTCGACGCGCTCGTCCGGTGCGGCGGGCTGGTCCTGGCCGGGGATGCCGAGCAGCCCGAGGAACCGCCCGATCACCTCCTGCGGCTCCAGGTCCCGTCCCGCGCCCCGCAGGTCCGCGAACAGCTGCCCGTCCGGGTACGACTTCCGCAACAGGTGCGCGGCGTGCACGGCCAGCGCGGACTTGCCGGCGCCGCCGAACCCGGACACGACCACGGTCGGCGTCGCGGTGCGCTCCTGCTGTCCCTCGGTGAGGCCGAGGACCTGCTTCAACGCCTCCTCGCGGCCGGTGAAGTCGCTGATGTCGGGCGGCAGGTGGTGCGGCACGACCTGCTGCGTCGTCACGACCGGCGGCGCCACCACCACGGTCCTGTGCGGGGCGACCTCCAGCGTGCCGTTGAGGATCGCCGTCTGCAGGTCCCGCAGCTTCTCGCCCGGCTCGATGCCCAGTTCGTCGAGCAGGTACTCGCGGGCGTCCCGGTAGACGTTCAAGGCGTCCGCCTGCCGCCCGGCGCGGTGGAAGGCGCGCATGAGCAACTCACGGGTGTCCTCACGCGCCGGGTGGGCGTTGGCCAGCGACGACAGCCGCGCGATGGCGTCCTCGACCCGGTTCTGCGCCAGCTCGCAGCGGCCGAGCCCCTCCTCGGCGCTGAGCCTGGACTCCTCGAGCGTCATCGCGTGCCCGCGGGCGAACGCCGACTCGACACCGTGCAACGCCGGACCGCGCCACAACGCGAGCCCGTGCTGGTAGTGCGTGATGGCGGTGGCCGGGTCGTCGGCCCGTTCCGCCTGCCGTGCCGTGGTCAGGTGCTTGTTGAACTGCTCGACGTCGCTGTCCACGTCGAGCAGGTAGCCCGGCGCCCTGGTGACCAGCGACTTGCCGACCGCACGCCGCAGCGACGACACGTAGGTGTGCACGAGCGCGCCCGCTGTCTGCGGCGGCGACTCGTCCCAGATCAGGTCGATCAACCGCTCCACCGGTACGACCTGGCGCGGTTGCAACAGCAAGGCGGCAAGCAGTGTCCGCGGCTTCGGTCCGCCGAGGCTCACCTGCCTGTCGCCGACCCAGACTTCGATCGGCCCCAGTACGAGCGCTCGCACGCTCACACCCCCATCCCCCAAGATGACCTCAGGTGCGGTACGAGAATGCACCATCTTCACTCATCGCGACACGTTTCAGAGTGCGGAGAACTGGTGCGGTCTCTGTTTCGCGCACACCGTCAAGACCACCGATGCGTTCGGTCAGATACTCGTACAGCTCTCCACCGCTCCGGCACGTCACGCTGGCCACCAGGTTCGCCGGTCCCGTTGTGGCAGCCGCGAAGTACACCTCCGAGTGGGTGGCCAGGGTTGCCCCGATCCCGGCCAGATTTCGCGGCTCCACGCGCATCCACAGCCTGGCCTGCGTCGGAAAGCCGAATCGTGATGGATCTCCGTCCAACTGAAGCTCCAGAATCCCGCTTCTGCGCAGGTGCTCGACCCGTCTGCGGGCGGTCGACTCGGACGTCCTCGCTTTCGCGGCGAGCTCTGCGAAGCCGGCGCGGCCGTCCGCTTCGAGCGTTTTGATCAGTGCCTCGTCGAGCGGGGTGAGCTCGGAGGGCTGGTCCGGTTCGAATTCCGGTCGCAGCGCCGCCGCTTCTTCCGGTTCGAGGCAGGCGATACCGCGCCACGTGCCGGGCGAGGCGAAGCCCCTCAGGATGTTGTGCGCGCTCACGTCCACGAGACGTCTGGGCAGGCGGTCGAGCAGCAGTTCGTCCGGGGTCCGCACCTGTTGGAGGCAGGAGATCTCGGTGCCGCCGGACATCAGGTGCACCCAGAAGGTGTCCGGGCGTTGGGCGAGCGCCTGTGCCAGCGCGGGTCCGGCGTCCGGGATGCAGCGGAGTCTCAACGTCCAGGCGTGGTGGCCGGGGCGGAACCGGTTGAGCGCGCCCCTCACCCTGATGCCGTGCTCCTTGAGCCGTTGGTAGCGGCGGGCGGCGGTGTGTTCGGAGATCTCCAGGACGTCGGCGATCTTCGCGAACGGCGCGCGGCCGTCGATCTGGAGGGCGTGCGCCAGTCTCAGGTCGATGGATTCCACCTGGAAAACAATAGTTGGTGACGGATTCCGCCGCATTCCTGCTTGTGGCCGATGGATTGGTCCTGCGGTCACCAAGCTGGCGACATGGTTGATTTCGAGGGTTTCTACCGGGGCGGCGAGCTGGTCGAGGGGATGGCGCACACGGGCGTGCCGTGGGACATCGGGGCGCCGCAGCCGCTCGTCGTGGCATGGGAGGCCGCCGGACGGTTCCGCGGGCACGTGCTGGACGCCGGGTGCGGCACGGGCGGCAACGCGCTGTTCCTGGCTACGCGCGGGCATCGGGTCACGGGCGTCGACATCGCGCCGACCGCGATCGAGACGGCTCGCACCCGCGGTGACGGCGTCGAGTGGGTGGTCGGCGACTCGGCGTCGTTCACCGGACAGTTCGACACGGTGCTGGCGAGCGCGTTGTTCCACTGCCTGCCGCCGTCGCAACGGCCCGGGTTGATGGTGTCGTTGCGGAACGCGGCGGTGGACGGGGCTTTGCTGAACCTGACATCACTGGCGGTCGAGGGCGGGCCGTTCGAGGTGAGCGCGCCGGAGCTGCGGACCGCTCTCGAGGACGCCGGCTGGGAGATCACCCGGTTCGACTCGGACTCGATCACCGTCACCGGCGTCGAGGGCCTGCCGACGCTGCCGGCGTGGGTCGTGGAAGCTACCGCAACGAGTCGAGATGCCGGCGCAGCAACGACACCGTGAGATCCGGGGTCATCCGGTCCGGGTGCAGCACGCCGTCCACGGTCAGGCCGTTCAGCAGAGATGCCAGTCGTTCGGCCTCGAGGTCGACGTCGATGGCACCCACCGTGCCGCTCACGGACATCACTGTCAGAGCTCGGTGGCACAATTGACGCAACCCGTCGTAGAGCCGTTCGGCGTGCGGCCGCAGCGACGGGCGGGTGCGTGCCGCGGTCGCGAAAGCCAGCCACAGCACGGCTTCGTCGCGCCTGCGGTCGTCGAGCGGCAGTACCTCGGACAGCACGCGTTCTCCTGGTCGGCGGAGGTCTCCCGTGCGGTCGCCGAGTGAGTGCACGTGGGCCATCACGCGTTCGTCGATCGACCCGATCAGCGCCTCGACCGCGAAGATGATCATGTCGTCGTGGCTGTCGAAGTAATGGCGGATCGAGCCGATCGCCAGGCCTGCTTCGAGTGCCACGTTGCGCAGCGAGGCCTGTTCGACGCCGTCCCGCACGACCACGCGGAACACGGCCTCGGCGACAGCTTGGCGACGGGCGACGGGATCGACGACTCTCGGTGACACCTCCCTTTTGTAGCATGACCCTGCTAGTTTAAGTAGCAGGGTCATGCTACTTAGGGGGATTTCGATGACATATGCGCTGATAGCGGCCGGTGTGCTGTACGTGCTGGTGCGCCGGTTCAGGGGCGAGCCGCTCAACGCCAGGGACCTGCTGGCGCCACCCGCGTTCCTGCTGTTCTTCGGGATCCGGGCGCTGGAGGGCTTCCACCTGATCTACCTGCTGCCGCTCGCCGCCGGGTTCGCGTTCGGTGCGCTGCGAGGCACGACGATCAAGCTGTTCGAACGGGACGGTCATCTGTGGCAGCGGTACACGCCGTGGACCTTGCTCGTGTGGGTGACGTCGCTCGGTGCGTCGCTCGGACTCGGCCTGCTGATCGGCGGACACGCACCGACGCAGCTGTCGATCAGCGTGAGCATGCTCGGCGAGCTGTGCACGCTCGGGGCCAAGGCGCTCAACACGGGTGTTCCTTTCGCGCCCGAGAAGGAAGCACTGTCCAACAACGTCCGCGACCGGTTCTATGGGAGGCATGGATCGTCGTGATTTCCTCGTGGGAGCCGGGCTTCTCGCCGTCACGCCGACCGCCGCGTCGGCCGCGCAGGGACTGGACTGGGGCGCCGTGCGCCGCGAGTTCCGGCTCGACCCGACGCTGATCAACCTGGGGCTGTTCTACCTGGCGTCGAACCCGCGCGAGGTGCGCGACGCCGTCGACGACTTCAAGCGCAAGCTCGACGCCAACTCGCACGACCTGATGCCGTCGCACGCGCAGGAGGTGGCTGACGCGCTCGGGAAGTACGTCGGCGGCGCGGCGGACGACATCGCGTTGGTGCCCAACACGACCATCGGGCTGTCGATCGTCTACGGCGGCCTTCGGTTGCGCGCGGACCAGGAGTTGCTGCTCAGCGACCAGGATCACTCGTGGCACCAGGAGGCGGCGCGGCTGGCGGCCGCGCGGGTCGGTGCGAAGGTCAGGATCGGCACGCTCTTCGCGGACTCGGCCCAGGTGACCGAGGACGAGGTCGCCACTCGGTTGCGGAATGCTCTTACACCGCAAACACGTGCCGTCGGCATCACGTGGGTGCAGTCGAGCACGGGCGTGAAGATGCCAGTGCGGGCGTGCGCGCAGGTCGTGGCCGAGGCCAACAAGGGGCGTGCTGTCGCCGACCGCTGCCTCCTCGTCGTCGACGGGGTGCACGGACTGGCAGCCGTCGACGACGACGCGGCGCGCCTGGGCGCGGACGTTTTCGTCGCAGGAACGCACAAGTGGCTGTTCGGGCCGCGCGGCACCGGCATGGCGTGGGTGAATCCCCAGGTGAGCGACCAGATCGTGCCGCTGCTGCCGAGCCTGAGCAACCGCAGCGCGACCGCGGCGCTCGGGCCGGGCGGCTTCCACCCGTTCGAGCACTACTACGCGGTGCGAGCGGCCGTCGAGTTCCACCAACGCCTCGGCCGGCCGCGCGTGGCGGCTCGTGTCGCCGAGCTGGCGACGAGGTTCAAGGACGGGCTCGCCGAGATCCCCGGCGTCGTGATCCACACGCCGCGCGATCCCGGGATGTCCGCCGGCCTGGTGTGCTTCGACGTTCCCGGAAAGACCGGTGACGAGGTCGTGGCGCGGCTTTCGCAGAAGCGCATCCAGGTCACCACGGCCGCGTACCGCATCCCGTACGCGCGGATCGGTACCTCGATCCTCAACACGCCCGAGGAGATCGACCGGACGTTGAAGGAGATCCGGGCGCTCTAGATCCTGGGCAGCACAGCGATTCCGGGCGGCGCCAGCTCGACGCTCGTGGTCTCCATCAGGGGCTTCGGGCGGTTCATGGCCTCGTGCGCGGCCCATCCGCCTCCGAGGACGAGCGCGAGGAGCCCCGCCGCGATGAACGGCGTGGTCGGGATGTGCCGCTTGGTCTTGGTCTCCTCACGTGGCGCCGGCACCCACATGGTCGGCACTTCCACCGGTTCGGGTTCCAGCTGCCTGGCTTCGAGGAACGCGCCCATCGCCGCCGCACCGTCCGGGGCGCGCATGATCGGGATATGCAGCCGTTCGGCGACCTCCTTGGCCACCAAGGGGATTCTCGCCGATCCGCCGACGAGCAGGATCACGTCGGGCTCGCACAGCCCGGCGGTTCTGACGACGCGTTCGAGTGCCGCGACGGTCAGCTCGACGGACGGCCGGATGATCGCCTCGAACTCCAGCCTGCTGAGCCGGATCTCGCGGACCTCGTCGTTGTCCATCACCGGGATCCGGACCTCGGGATAGCTGCCGAGGAGCTCCTTGGCCTCGACGCAGCTCTGGACCAGCTCCGGGCTGTGCGTCCCGATCTTGGCGACGACGTGCTCCACCACCAGGTCGTCGAGGTCGAACCCGCCGATCTCGACCCGCTCGGGCCGTCCGGCCAGCAGGAACACGCCTTGTTTGCGCAGCAACGTGATGTCGGCCGCCGTGGCACCGAAGTCGAACACCGCCACCGTGCTGTGCTCGGTCATCTGCACGTTGTCGTCGAACGCTATCGCGGCGGCGTGTGGGGCAGGCACGAACAAGACGTCCGCGCGCCCCAGGTCGATGAGGTCCTGCCTCAGCTGTTCGAGGTAGTCGTGCGGCCAGCTCAGCGAGTGCGTCATGGCGACGCGGCTCGGCGCTTCCCCGTGCCTGGCCGCGAGGTCGTCGAGGATCTGTGCGATCTCCCTGGCAGGCACGCACCGGCGGCGCCTGCCGTGGCTGGTGGTCGTGACACCCCGTTCGGTCGCGACGGTGGTACCTGCGGATCCGAGATCGAGCCCAACCTGGTACGACATGAGTGGGTCACCCCTTATGCGGACACCCATCACACGTACGTCTCACTTGGGCCGGTTCACTCGACCTCAGATGCACAGCCACGGCATCACCGCGTCCAAGGCTTCTTCGTTTCTTTCAGGAGGTCAGCGCCCCACACGCATCAGGCGTTGGGCGGCGACCCTCGCACCGTCCGTGCGGACCTGTGCGCCCACCTTGGCGGCTTCATCGGCCAGTTCGAGCGCCTCGGCGAGCGTCTCGGCGGTCACGGCCTTCGCGGATCGGCCGATGTCGAGCCGCTCGACCTGGCTGCCCCAGTAGTACTGGTCGTACATGTGGGGCAGCACGATCTGCGGCGTGCAGGCCGCCGCGGCCGTCGTGGTGGTGCCCGCACCGCCGTGGTGCACGACCACGGCGACGCGCCGGAACAGCGCCTGCTGGTTCACCTCGCCGATCGCGATGCAGTCCGGTGCGTCGTCGGCTAGCTGCAGGTCAGCCCAGCCTTGTTGCAGCACAACACGTTTGCCCAGCTTGTGGGCGGCCTCTACGGCCTGGTGCGCGGTGTCCTGGGCGCCGTGCATGCTGCCCAGGCCGAAGTAGACCGGTGGCTCGCCGCCGGCCAGGAACGCTTCGAGGTCTTCGGCCAGCGGACGTTGGTCGTCGGTCAGCCACGCGCCGGTCGTGACGAGCTCTCCCGGACCAGGCCACGGCCCGAGCAACGGGTCCGCGGCGAGCCACGGCGCGTCGCTGAAGATGTGGTCGCGGATGTCGCCGACCGGGTCCAGGCCGAGCTCGGCGCGTTCGGCGTTGAGGCTCTCGCGGGCGTGGCCGAACAGCATGCGCTGCTGCTCCCATTGCGCGAGGTTTTCCTCGGGCGTTCCGTTCACCGGAACACGGCCCAACATCGCGGGCGGCGCGTGATGCGGTGACGGCAATGTGTTCGCGCAGAAGCTCGCGTACACGTAATGCGCGTTGACGCTTTCTGCCACCGAACGCGTGGCGTGCTGCAGTGCACCGCCCGCCACCAGGACATCCGCCCCCTGTGCCGCCTGGCCGACGACGCGGAACTGCTCCCGCACCGACTCCTCGGCCAGCCTGGGCAGGTCCTCGGGCTTCAGCTTGCCGGGCGAGAACGTGCGCAGGCTCTGGCCGACCGGCGTGAAGTCGATCCCGTTGCCGGTCACGAGCTCCTCGAAGTCCGGAGGCGCGACGACCTTCACGTCGTTGCCCAGCTCTTTCAGCTGCACGGCCAGCGCGGTGACCGGCTGCGCCTCTCCCCGTGACCCGATCGTGGACACCAGAAATCGCATGGCGAATCCCCTCAATCCCCTGTTCAGGCCACGAATTGTGAGGGTGGCCCCGGGTCTTGCGGCAAGTCCCCCTGTGGGTTATAAGTTTCAGTGGGAGGAAGAATCGTGCCCCTCCCCAATCCCCCTGAAATGCCCGGGATCATCGGCGACGCCAGGGCCACGACGACAACAGCCCGCCGTCCGAGCCGGAGCTCGAGCGGCGGGCTGCGGCAGACAAGCGACTAGTGCGCGGCGTCGTCCCACGAGCGGCCCACGCCCACCGAGACCTCCAGCGGCACCCGGAGCGGGTAGGCGTTGCCCATCTGGTCGCGGACCAGGGCCTCCACGGCCTCGCGCTCGCCGTCCGCGATCTCCAGGACCAGTTCGTCGTGGACCTGCAGGAGCATGCGCGAGCGCAGACCCGAGGACTCCAGGGCGCGGTAGACGCCCAGCATGGCCACCTTGATGATGTCGGCGGCGCTGCCCTGGATCGGCGCGTTGAGGGCCATGCGTTCGGCCATCTCGCGGCGCTGGCGGTTGTCGGAGGTGAGGTCCGGCAGGTAGCGGCGGCGGCCCAGGACGGTCTCGGTGTAGCCGTCCTTGCCGGCCTTCTTCACGATCTCGTTGAGGTAGTCGCGCACGCCGCCGAAACGGGAGAAGTAGGCCTCCATCTGCTCGCGGGCCTCTTCGGTCGGGATGCGCAGCTGCTGCGACAGACCGAAGACCGACAGGCCGTACGCGAGGCCGTAGGACATGGCTTTGATGCGGCGGCGCATCTCGCCCGTCACCTCGGAGGTGGGGATCGAGAACGCCTGCGACGCCACGTAGGTGTGGAGGTCCTCGCCGCTGTTGAACGCCGCGATCAGGCCCTCGTCGCCGGACAGCGTGGCCATGATGCGCATCTCGATCTGGCTGTAGTCCGCGGTCATCAGCTCCGCGTAGCCGTCGCCGACGACGAAGGCCTGGCGGATGCGGCGGCCCTCGTCGGTGCGGATCGGGATGTTCTGCAGGTTCGGGTCGGTCGACGACAGACGGCCCGTGGCGGCGATGGTCTGGTGGAACGTCGTGTGGATGCGGCCGTCGTCGGCGACGGACTTGAGCAGGCCGTCCACAGTGGACTTCAGGCGCGTGACGTCGCGGTGCGCGAGCAGGTGCTGCAGGAACGGGTGCTCGGTCTGCTCGAACAGGTTCTGCAACGCGTCGGCGTCGGTCGTGTAGCCGGTCTTGGTCTTCTTCGTCTTCGGCATCTTCAGCTCGTCGAAGAGGACCGTCTGCAGCTGCTTCGGGCTGCCGAGGTTGATCTCCTTGCCGATGACCGCGTAGGCCTCCTGCGCCGCGTCCTTCACCCCCGCGGCGAAGTGCGCCTCCAGCGACGACAGGTGCTCGACGTCGATCGCGATGCCGACGGCCTCCACGTCGTCGAGGACGTTCATCAGCGGCAGCTCGAGGTTCGCCAGCAGGTCGGCGCCGCCGATCGTCACGAGCTCCTCGTCCAGCCGGTCCGCGAGCTCGGCGACGGCACGCGCGCGCAGGATCGTGCTGGTCGCGACCTTCTGCTCCTCCTCGGACTCGTCCGACAGCAACGACAGCTGGCCGTCGCCCGACTCCTCCGCGCGCAGCTCGCGCTTCAGGTACCGCAGCGCCAGGTCGTCCAGAGCGAACGAGCGCTGGCCCGGACGCACCAGGTACGCGGCCAGCGCCGTGTCCGACGTCAGCCCGCGCAGCTTCCACCCGCGCGCCCGCACCTGCCGCAACGGCAGCTTCAGGTCGTGGCCCGCCTTGGCCACCTTCTCGTCGGCCAGCCACGCGGCGAGCGCGTTCTCGTCCGCCTCGTTCAGCTCGGAGACCGCGACGTAGCCGCCCTCACCGGACGTCGTGCACAGCGCGACGCCCTCGAGGTCGTTGGCCGTGATGCGCAACGCGACGCCGACCCGCGACTTGCGCGCGTTCTGGTCCAGCCACTTCGCCAGCGTGCCCGCGGGGATCACACCGCCGGAGACCTCGAAGCCCTCCTCGGCCTCGGGCTCGGCGGTCGTGAGCGTCTGGAAGAGACGGTCGCGCAGGACGCGGAACTCCAGCTCGTCGAACAGCCGGTGCACGGCGTCGCGGTCCCACTGCTGGGCCTCGAGACCGTCGATCGTGTACGGCAGCTCGACGTCCTTGATGAGCTCCGTGAGCTGGCGGTTCATGATGATGTTCGCCAGGTTGCCGCGCAGCGCCTCGCCGACCTTGCCCGGCACCTCGTCGATGTGGTCGACGAGCTCGTTCAGGCCGCCGAACTGGTTGAGCAGCTTGATGATCGTCTTCGGCCCGACGCCCGGCGTGTTCGGCAGGTTGTCCGACGAGTCGCCGCGCACCGCCGCGTAGTCCGCGTACTGGTCGGGCCGCACGCCGTGCTTCTCCTCGACGTACGCGGGGTTGAACCGGCCCATCTCCGAGACGCCCTTGACCGGGTACAGCACCGTGACCTGGTCGTTGACCAGCTGGAACGCGTCGCGGTCGCCGGTGACGATCTCCACCTCGAAGCCCTGGGCCACGGCCTGCGTGGTCAGGGTCGCGATGATGTCGTCCGCCTCGTAGTTCTCCTTCTCCATCGTGGCGATCCGCAGCGTCGCGAGCACGTCCTGGATCAGGGAGACCTGGCTGCGGAACTCGTCCGGCGTCTTCGAGCGACCCGCCTTGTACTCGGGGTACTGCTCGGAGCGGAAGGTCTTGCGCGACACGTCGAAGGCCACCGCCACGTGCGTGGGCTTCTCGTCCCGCAGGATGTTGATCAACATGGACGTGAACCCGTACACGGCGTTCGTGACCTGGCCCGTCTTCGTCACGAAGTTCTCGGCGGGCAGGGCGTAGAACGCTCGGTAGGCCATCGAGTGACCGTCGATGAGCAGGAGCCGCTTCACGTCTGAGTGAGTCACGAGCCCGAGTCTAGGGTGGGGGTCTGACAGTTTCGCTTGAGCCCTGGGAGCCCGCGTGACCTTCGACCTGCCGGTGGAGTTCGCCGACGAGCAGCTGCACGTCCGCATGGGCATCGAATTCACCCAATGGGATGTCCAAGAGATGATCGGCACCATGCCGGTGAAGGGCAACCGCCAGCCGTTCGGCCTGCTCCACGGCGGCGCGAACGCCGTGCTCGCCGAGCAGCTGGGGTCGGTGGCGTCCGCGATGCACGCGGCACAGCACGGCCTCATCGCGGTGGGACTCGAACTGTCCTGCACCCATCACCGAGCGGCGCGGGACGGCATCGTGACGGGCGTGGCCCGCCCCATCCACCTCGGCCGCAGCACCACGACGTACGAGATCGTCGTGACGGACGAGGACGGCAAGCGCACCTGCACCGCCCGCCTCACGTGCCTCCTGCGTCCCAAGCCGCCGGGTGCGTGAAACCGCCAAGTGCTGGTGAGGTTTACCCCACCCCAACTCTGCGGTCTGCACCACTGACACCCCGAGATCACCACGACATCGTGGTGCCATGACCTTCTCGACTCGATCGACTGCAGCAGTCCTGTGCGGCGTGGTGGCGCTATCGCTTGTCCCGGCCACCGCGTCGGCGCACACGGGCCGCGGCGAGCTCCTCGACGTCGTCCCGGTGTCCACGATGGACACCAACCAGCTGGTCAAATATCTGGGGGACTACGCCTTGGACGCCTCGCGCGTCCGATTCGGTGTGGACGCGAAGCGCATCACGTACCGCACCATCGACCCGACCGGAAAACCCACCACGGCCAGTGCGCTGATCGTCCTGCCGCGCAACGGCAACAGAGCGCCACGTCAGGTCACCTGGCTGCACGGCACGACCGGCTACCGGGGCTCCACGGCCTCGGTGGCGGACGGCAACGACCGCGCGGCGGCCCTGCTGTTCGCCTCCGCCGGCTACCTCACCACCGCACCCGACTACCTGGGCCTGGGCACCGGCCCGGGATTCCACCCCTATGTGGACGCCCCGTCCACCGTCACGGCCTCGGTGGACGCGTTGAGGGCAACCGGCCAGTTCGCCAGGCGCAAAGGCCTCGAACCCGACCGGCGCATCATGATCACCGGCCACTCGCAGGGCGGCCACGCGGCCATGGCCATGGGCGAGGCCCTGCAGCACGACCGCCAGTTCGAGGTGGGCGCGCTGGCCCCGATCGGCGGCCCCTTCAAACCGAGCCTGATCGTCGGCAAGGCCCTGAACGGCGAGATCTCCAACGGCGTCGCGTACATGGCGTACTGGACGGTGGCCTGGAACCGCCTCTTCCACCTCTACGACACCCCGGCCGAGGTCTTCAAGGACCCGTCGGTGGAAGCCCTGTTCGACGGCGACCACCGCAACGAGGACATCTTCCCGCACCTGCCCGCCACCATGCACGAGCTGCTGACCGACACCTACTTCGAACGCCTCCGCAACCCCACCGGGATCCTCCGCGCCAGGCTGCGTGAAGCGGACGGCTACTGCGACTGGCGCCCGCGAGTTCCGGTGAAGATCTACTCGTCGGCAGGCGACCGGGACACGCTCCTGGAAACCTCCGCCTACTGCGACCGGCAGCTCAAGGGGCACCACGCCAAGTCCACGCTCATCGACCTGGGAGCGGACGTGAACCACGGCAAGGCGGCCAAGATCGCCCTGCCTCGCATCCTGGCCGACTTCGACCGGGGCTGAAACGAAAGCGGGGCGGAGGAAAGCCCTCCGCCCCGCCCCCAACACCTTGGCCGGTGTGCGTTCGACGTCGAGCTCGCTTCTGACGGCCTGGTCGATCGACTCGTCAATCTGGCGCGACGGCTTGAACAGTCACGCGCCACGCCGGAGAGCCCCGCCCTCGTGGGCTTGGCGCAGCAGCACCAGCCCGCCAACGCGCACCGCATGCCCGAAGTCGCGGCCGTAGCAGTGCTCGTCCGCGAGCACCCACCAGATCCGCGAACACACCGAACACCCAGCATCCCCGCCCCCACGCAAACGAAAGCGGGGCGAAGGAAAGCCCTCCGCCCCGCCCCCACAAGCGAAACCTCAGTGCGCCTCGCCCAGGTACGCGTCCCGAACCCGCTGGTCCGCCAGCAGGTCGTGACCCGGACCGTCCAAAGTGGTACGACCGAGGTCGATGACGTACCCGTGATCCGACAACGCCAGCGCCGCCAGCGCGTTCTGCTCCACCAGCAGAATGGTGGTGCCCAACGACTGCAGCTCGCGAATCGTGTCGAAGATCCGCTGCGTCATGATCGGCGACAGCCCCATCGAGGGCTCGTCGAGCATCAGCAGGCGGGGCTTGGACATCATCGCGCGCCCGATGGCCAGCATCTGCTGCTCACCACCGGAGAACAGCCCGGCCTTGTTGTGCCGCCGCTCTCCCAGCACGGGGAACAGCTCGTAGACCCGCTCCATGTCGGCCTGCACGCCGTCGTCCTTGCGGACGTAGGCGCCGAGCTGCAGGTTCTCCTCCACGGTCATCCGCGGGAAGAGCCGCCGGCCCTCGGGGCAGTGGGCGATGCCCTCGCCGAGGATCGCGTGCGCCGGGTCGGCGTGGATCGGCTTGCCCTGGAACAGGATCTCGCCGGACGCCGGACGCAGCAGACCCGAGATGGTGCGCAGGGTCGTGGTCTTGCCCGCACCGTTCGCGCCGATGAGCGACACGATGTGGCCGGCCTCGACGGTGAACGAGATGTCGCGGACGGCCTCGATCGCGCCGTAGGCGACCGAGAGGTTGCGGACTTCGAGCAGCGCGGTCATGCCTGCTCCCCCTTCGCTGCCTCGATGTCGTGCTGGACTTCCTCCGGCGGCTTGCCGAGGTAGGCCTCGACGACCCGCGGGTCCGCCCGAACGACCTCGGGGCTGCCCTCGACGAGCAGCTCGCCCTGCACGAGCACGGAAACCGAGTCGCACAGCCCGAAGATGAACTTGATGTCGTGCTCGATGACGACGACGGACACGCCCGTCTCGCGGATGCGGAAGATCAGCTGCTGCGTCGCTTCCGTCTCCTGCGGGTTCATTCCCGCCGTGGGCTCGTCCAGCAGCAGCACCGCCGGGTCCGTCGCCAACGCGCGCGCGATCTCCAGACGGCGCTGGTCGCCGTACGGGAGGTTGCGCGAGAGCTCGTCGTCCAGGTTGTTCAGGCCGACGAACGCGAGCAGCTCCCGCGACCGTTCGCGGGCAGCGTTCTCCCCGCGGTGGTAGGCGGGGCCGTGGAACAGCGAGGCCAGCGGGCCCTGCTTCATCCGGACGTGACGGCCCACCATGACGTTCTCCAGCACGGTCATGCTGGGGAACAGGCGGATGTTCTGGAACGTGCGGGCCACGCCCGCGTCCGTCACCTGGGCCGGGTCGCCGGGCAGGACGTTGCCCTTGAGCAGCACCTGACCCGTCGTCGGCGTGTAGAGACCCGTGAGGCAGTTGAAGAACGTGGTCTTCCCCGCGCCGTTCGGGCCGATCAGGCCGACGATCTTGCCTTCCTCGAGCGTCAGGGTGACGCCCTTCAACGCCTTGAGGCCACCGAAGACCATGGAGACGTCACGCGCTTCCAATACAGGCGTGCTCATGCCTTCTTCGCCTCCAGGTGCGCCTCTTCGGCGTTCTCGTCGGCGCGCTCGATCATCTCGGCGCGCCTGTGCGCATCGGGGATCAGGCCGACCGGCCGGAACCGCATGATCAGGATCAGCGCGAGGCCGAAGATCATGAGGCGGTAGTCCGCGAAGTCGCGCAGCTTCTCGGGCAGCACGAACAGCAGGGCCGCACCGAGCACGGCGCCCGGGATGGAGCCCATGCCGCCGAGGATGACCGCCGCGAGGAGCGTGACCGACTCGAGGAACTTGAACGACTCGTAGGACACGGTGCCGTTCTTGTGCGCGAACACCGCACCCGCGAGACCCGCGAGCGTGGCGCCGATGAGGAACGCGAGGATCTTCATCTTGCCGGTGCGGATGCCCATGGCGCGGGCCGCGTCCTCGTCCTCGCGGATCGCGATCCAAGCGCGACCGATGCGGCTGAACTTGAGGTTCGCGAACACCGCCATCGTCGCCGCGACGAGCAGCACGATGAGGACGTAGTAGAGGACACCGGCGGGCAGCTTCACCGCGCCGATCGTGAGCGACTTGTTGAACTCCGCCCCGAACAGCGACAGCGGCGGGATGCCGGGAATCGCGTTGGAGCCGTTGGTGATGCCGCCGATGTTGTTCTGCGCGGAGCGGGTGAAGATCTCACCGAACGCGAGCGTCACGATCGCCAGGTAGTCACCGCGGACCCGCAACGTCGGCGAACCGACGATGGCACCGAAGATGCCGGCCACGATCGCGGAGATGACCGCGGCGACCGGGAACGGCAGCGTGATGCCGAAGTGCGCGGTGGCCGCACCGGAGAAGTTGGCCGCCACCAGGGCACCGATGCCCATGAACGCCACGTACCCGAGGTCGAGCAGACCCGCGAGACCGACGACGATGTTCAGGCCGATCGCGGTGGCGGCGTAGATGCCGATGTTCGCCGCGACCGTCATCCAGTACTCGTTGCCCGCGTCGGTGAACGGCAGCAGCAGCGCGCACGCCGCCAGCACGATCACGCTGAACACGCGGTGCTGCTCGGACAGCGCCGACAGCCACTTGATGAACCCGACACCGCTCAACGCACCGAGCACGCCGGCGGCGAACCCGAGGAACGACAGGAAGATCGCACCCGCGTACGGGTTCGCGGCGCCGACGCCACCGGTGGTCAGCAGCGCGGCGACGGCGTACAGCACCGCCGCGAACGACGCCAGCAGCACGAGGTACGCCAGCGGGGTCGAGAGCTTGACCTTCCACTGGCCCACCGGCTCGAAGCCGATGCCGTAAGCCGCGAGGATCGTCAACACACCGCCGACGAGGCCGGCGATGCTGCCGAACGCGACGGCGCCGTCGAGCGCGGTGATGGCGGCGAGGCCACCACCCTTGACCGTGATGTACGCACCGTTGACGAACGAGACGAGCGCGATGCCCCAGCCCAGAGCCCGGATGACGCGGCCGCTGGACGGGATCGGCGCGAACGTCGCGACGAGGACGAGCACACCGAGCAGCAGCATGTGCCAGCGGAAGCCGGTGAGCTCGAAGGGCGCGTCGAAGAACTGCAGCGTCGACTTGTCCGGCCAGTTGCCGTCGTTGAGGCTGAACGTGACCCACGGCAGCAGGGCCGCGACGATGGCGAGAACGCCACCGGCGACCGCGAACGGCTTGCCGAGCGGAGCGAGTGCGGAACGCTCTGGAGAAGAAGTGCCGTTGACGCTCATGCGCGCACCCTTTCCGGCTCGCCGAACAGACCCTGCGGGCGGAAGACGAGCACGAGGATCAGCACGACGAAGATCCACACGTAGTCGTACTGGGTGCCACCCGGCATGTACTGGCCGGCCAAGGTCTTGATCAGACCGATGATGAACGCGCCGATGACCGCGCCGCGGATGCTGCCGACACCACCCAGCACGGCCGCCGTGAAGGCGAAGATGCCGGTCTGGAAGCCCATGTCGATGTTGATGTTGCTCAGGTATCCGCCGTAGAGGATGCCCGCGACGCCCGCGAGCACGGCGCCGAAGACGAACGTCAGCACGATCACGCGGTCGGGGTTGACGCCCATCAGCTTCGCGGTGTCGGGGTCCTGCGCGGTCGCGCGCATCGCCCGGCCCATCCGCGACCGGTTGATGTAGGTCTGCAAAATGACGGCGAGACCGACCGAGAGCAGGACCAGCAGCAGGCCCGTCCACGAGATGTTGACGTCACCGAGCTGCAGAGCACCCTCGGGGAAGACCTTGGGGTAGGGCAGGTTCGACGTCGCGTTCGGGTAGACGTTGCGCACGAACTCCTGCAGGAACACGGACACACCGAGTGCCGTGATGAGCGGTGCGAGCCGAGGCGCGTTGCGCAACGGCCGGTACGCGAACCGCTCCATGATCACCGCGACGACGACGGCGACGATGATGCCGCCGACGAACATCAGCGGCAGAGCCACGTACGGAACCTTCTTGAGGTCTTCAGGAAGGAGCCACGTGTAGGTGGCGAGGCCTCCGTACGAGGCCACCATGAACACCTCGCCGTGGGCGAAGTTGATCAGCTGGATGATGCCGTACACCATCGTGTACCCCAGGGCGATCAGGGCGATCAACGCGCCCTGCATCACCCCGTTCACCAGCTGCTGAAGCAGGACTGACACGACTACCTCCGTAAACAGCGGGGGCGAGCAAACAACGCCCGCCCCCGCCGTGGCTTCAATCAGTAATGGGTAGTCGTCAGCCGGTGAAGGTCCCGGTCTCGACGTCCTTCCACTTGCCGGAGGTCACCGAGTAGACGGTCAGGACCTTGTTGGTGCTGTCGCCGTACTGGTCGAACTTGACCTCACCGGTGGCGCCGGAGCCGCTGTACGAGCCGACGTTGGTCAGCATCGCGTCACGCTTCGAGTCGTCCCAGGCAGCGCCGTCGACGGTCTTGGCCAGCGCGCCGATCAGGGCGTTGGCTGCGTCGTAGGAGAACGCACCGTAGGCGGCGTAGTCCTCCTTGCCGAACTTCGCCTTGTACGCGTCGACGAAGGCCTTGGCCGTGGCCAGGGACTCGGTCGGGGCGCCGACGGAGGTGGCGAGGTCGCCTTCCTTACCGCCCAGCTCGATGAACTTGCCGTCGAAGATGCCGTCGCCACCCATGAGCGGGACGTTCAGGCCGGCGTCCTTCATCTGCTTCGACAGCGGACCCGCGACCGGGTACTCACCGCCGTAGTAGACGGCCTCCGGGTTGGTGGCCTTGATCTTGGCGATCACGCCGGAGAAGTCGGTGTCCTTCTCGCCGACCTTCTCGGAGCCGACGATCGTGCCACCCTTCTTGGTGACCTGCTTCGACAGCTCGGCCGCGAGGCCCTCACCGTAGGTCTTGCCGTCGGTGATGATGGCGATCTTCTTCTTGCCGGCCTTCTCGACGAGGTAGTTGGCCGCGTACGGGCCCTGCAGGTCGTCGGTCGTGCAGACTCGGAAGTAGTTCTCGAACGCGCGCTTCGGGGCGTTGAGGAAGTCGTTGCCCCTGGTCAGCGTCGGGTTCGTGTTGGCGGGCGACACCTGAGGAATCTTCTTTTCCTTCAGGATCGGCTGCACCGTCTGGGCGACCGACGAGTTCAGCGTGCCGACGACACCGACGACGGTCGGGTCGGTCGACAGCTTCGTGGCGGCCTGGGCACCCTTGGCGGGGTTGGCCTCGTCGTCCTGCGCGGACACGGCGAGCTTGTAACCCTTGACCGTGCACTTCTTGTTCGCCTCGTCCACGGCGAGCTCGGCGGACTGCTTGATGCCGATGCCGAGAGCGGACAGGTTCCCGGACAGCGGGGCGACAACACCGACGGTCAGAGTGCCCTTCGACGTGTCGCAGCTGCCCCCGTTGTTGCCGCCGCCTTCGGTCTTGTTCGAGCTGCAGGCTGCAAGAACGAGCAGCGTTGCGCCCACGATCGCTGCGGACTTCACAGAGTGCTTACGCACGTGATGTCCCTCCTAGTTCCCTGCTCCCGGCGACGCGAGTTCTCCGCGCACCGCTCCATCACCCTCTGCTGAGGGATGGCCGGGAACCTAGGCGATGACTGTGACCGCAGTCATCAATGCCAATGGGCTCGTGACCATAACGCAACGCGGCGTTATGTTTCACTTAAGCAATTTCACAGACTGTAACCTTCGTTCACTCTTTGGACGGCTGTCATAGCGTGGACGTATGACTCCGCGTCGTCGAGTGATCGCCGCGTCAGGTGCCGCCGCCGTTCTCATCGCGGCGATCCTCGTGCTGCGGGAGTCCGACGACCGTGGTAAGAAGCCCAGCTCAGAGCCAGTTCGGCTGACCCGGTACGCGGCGGAGTTCGTCACGTTGCCGTCTCAACCGGCCGCGCCTGCCCCGCCGTCCTCCGTATGGAGCAGCGACGGCAGAGTCCAATGGGCTGCCGTGGACGGCGTCGCCGGCTACGAGGTGTTCGGCCGGCTCGTCGGTTCGCCCGAGATCACGGGCTCCGGACGGGCCGACGTGCGGGCCGTGGACGCGTTCGGCCAGCGCTCGATCCCCGTCCGCGCCGAGGAACGCCCCGGTGACGACACGTGGCGGCAGGCGGTCGGCGGCGAACTGGACGACTTCGACGACACGTTCCTGGAACGCCGCTACCACCTGAGCGGACGGCGTGGCTGCGTGAACCCCGGCTCCGGCTCCGGCGGCCGGTTGGTGATCGACATGCCGTGCGGGAACGACACGGCGGTGTTGCGCTCACGGTCGCTGCTGCGGCTGAACGAGGCGGACGAACTGGGCAGGGTGGCCGTCGTGACGGACGCCGCGGGGCCGCACGGGAAGCTCGTGCTCGACCTGGTGCCCGGAACCCCGGACCGGGTCGGCCCCGTACCTCCCTCTGATGCGATCCGCGTGGTGGTGGACGACTCCGTTGCGCCAGGCATACGTGGTGCGGGCGTTCTGCATCGATTCGAAGTCGTACTGACACGGTCCGGTGTGCGCGTTCTGCAAGACGGCTCGCAGATCGCCGCGTCTTCCGTCGTGCCGCAGTGGCGCGAGGCGAGCGTGCTGATCGGCCTGACCCCGCCGCCGAGCTATCCCGGACGCGTGGAGATCGACACGGTCGGCCTTACCGGGTCGCATCAGCCTGTGGACGAGGTGACCGAGACGCAGATCGTGGCGGGGACGTTGCGCGTGCTGGAGCCCGACGAGGAGGCGCCAGGCATCGGCACAGCGCGCACACCACTGCGTGGGGCTCCGTCGGCACGATTACGGGCAACGATGCGTCTGGGCAAGGGCGGCGACGTGAACGGCCTGGTCGCCCAGCTCGGGTCGGAGCGGGTGCCGCTGAAGCCCGTGGTGAGCGGCTGGTCAGGAGCTCCGGACAGCGAACTGACGGTCGTGGGCGACGTGCCGGCGTCGTTGCTCGGGCAGTCAGGGCCGGACTCGCTCACGCCGTTCGTGCTGCGCATGCCCGGCGCGTCGCAGGCCGAGGTGCTGGAGAGCTACCTGGAGGTGCCGGGCCGGTCGCCGGCGAAGCTGCCGAACGCCCCGGAGGAGCCCGCACCCGTTTTGCCTGTGATGACGGCTGAGTTCACCGCTGTGACCCCGAACGAGGCGACCCTGGTGATCACACTCGACGCGGCTGCGGCGCGATCAGTGGCGCCGGTGGCGGGCTTTGAGGTGTACGTGGACAGCGGCCACGTGGCGACGCTGCCGATGCCGGGCGGGATCGGCGGCCGGCACGAGCTGAAGATCTCCCTCAAGGGCAGCCACAACGTCGAAGTCCGCCTGCGCCCCGAGAATCCCGAGGCGCAGACCGACTCTCGATGGCTCGAACTCAGCCGAAGTTCTCGATGACGGCCTCTGCGACGGCCTTCATCGTCGTGCGGCGGTCCATGGCGGTGCGCTGCACCCACCGGAACGCCTCCGGCTCACTCAGACCCTGCTTGGTCATGAGAATGCCCTTGGCCCGTTCCACGACCTTGCGCGTCTCCAGGCGCTCGGTGAGGCCCGCGACCTCCTGCTCCAGCGCCGCCAGCTCGTTGAACCGGCTGATGGCCAGCTCGATCGCGGGCACGAGGTCCCGCTTGGCGAACGGCTTGACCAGGTAGGCCATGGCACCGGCGTCGCGAGCGCGTTCGACCAGGTCTCGCTGGCTGAACGCGGTGAGGATCACGACCGGCGCGATCCGGTTGCCCGCGATGTGCTGCGCCGCCTCGATCCCGTCGACCTTGGGCATCTTGACGTCCAGGATCACCAGGTCGGGGTTGAGCTCGGTCGCGAGCTTCATGGCCTCTTCACCATCTGCGGCCTCACCCGCCACGTCGTAGCCCTCTTCGCGCAGCATCTCCACGAGATCGAGACGGATGAGCGCCTCGTCCTCGGCGACGAGAACGCGGGGGGCCTTGCGCGTGGCTTCGGTATGGGCCTCGGCAGCCTGCTGGGTCACCGGGGTCCTCCTGACGATCGTTCCTGCGGGCGAAAGCGCAGTCTACCGGCGTGCGGACCCCTGATCGGGCTCACCAGCCGTGACGGCAGACACGAACTCCTCGGGCCACGGGTAGGTGCGCATGGCGCGGTCGACGTCCTGAGTGGGCGCTTCGGCGCGGCGGAGCGTGATCTCGAGGCTCGTCCCGAACGTCGGGTGGGCGAGCTTCTGCCTGATCTCGTCCTCTTGCGGGCCGCCAGGCCATTCGACGAACCACGCGGTTCCGAGGGGAAGTGCTCGCAGCCAGCTCGCGTCATGCCACAGGTGTACCCGGCGCAGTAGAGCGCTCCCAGTGGCCGCTTCCGGCGTTTGCTCGTCGCTACCGCCGCCGTCGGTGTGCTCGACGCCGCGGAACTCGTGCATCCAGCGCACGTACCGCATGCCGAGGTCCCAGGCGTTCTCGTCGACGCCGACGAGCACCACGCCCGCGTCGCTGGTGGTCAGCTCGGCCGACCGCCGGTACTGCCGGTGCGCGAGGCCCGCGACGCCCATGCCGTACCCGGCCTCGGTGCGCGGCAGCAGCTCGAACAGCAACGGGCCGAGCGCGCGGTCGTTCAGGTGGAGCTTGAGGGTCTCCCCCGGTTCCACCGTCCTGAACGCGTGCGCGGGCTTGATGATGCTCGCCGGAGGCATCAGTTGGAGCATGCTGGCCGCGGCACAACCCGCGAGCAGCACCTTCGCTTCCAGTTGCCGCTGGGCCTCGCTCGTGGCGCCGGGCAACGGCTCCCCGTCGCGCACGGCGGGCACGGCCTGCGAGAGGTTCTCGCCCGTGTAGGTGCGCCGGAGATCGGCCAGCTGGTCCGTGATGGACAGACGTGCCATGACAGCAGTCCTCGTTTCCGCCGCCCGGCTCGGCACGACAAGGACGCATGTGTCACGCGTCTACGTGGTCGGTTCGCTTCAGCGAGCAGGAGTTCCTGAACACTGCGGCGGAGTGTGCCGCTCGTTGCCGGGGAGCGGCTCCAGCCTCACGTCTGCTCGGACGCCACTGACCACGTTACCGGACCACCACACGCGATTTTTTAGTCCGCGCCCACGATCAGCTTGTACTTGACGTCGACGTCCTTGCCGTCGGCCGAGCCGCGGATGTGCAGGTCGTGCTCGCCGGACGCGGGAGGGTTGATCCACGCGTAGAGGCCACAGCCGACCGAGTTGACCCTGCCGACCTGGGCGCCGAACGGGTTGCCCGCGCGCGCCTCGTAGGTGAACGGCGTGGCGGACACCCTCGTCAACGCCTGCGTGGAGCCGTCCATCAGGACCTCGCCCTGGGCGGACTTCATGAACCGCTCGCACTCGGCGACGTCGCTCGCGAGGTTCACGACCGGCGCGAGCAGCGGCTTGGAGGCCGGGACCCGGCACTGCCGCTCCACGGGGCCCTCGCCGAGCGACCCGGCGAGCAGCCAGACCTCGACGGGCTGGTCCCGCATGCAGAACCGCCCGGAGGTGTCGGACACCGGGTTGCTGTTGGAGGGCTGGGAGGCCCATGTCCACCAGCGTGCCTGGAACTCACCCGGCGCCAGTTTGTCCGAAGTGGACGTTTGGGGAGCGGCGGTGGGTGGGGCCGCCAGCTGCGCGTTACCTCCGCAACCGGCGAGCAGAACAACTAAGAACAGCAGGACTTTCCTCACTGGTTCTCGCGTCCCTTGCGTCGTTGTTCCTCCGCGCGCTCACGGCAGCGGCGCAGGAACTCCTCGTCGTCGTCAGGATTGGTGGCCGCGAACCGCCCCGGCCGGTTGTACTCGGGAAAAGAAGAAGCTTCGCGCTCGTACGCACCCAGGCGCGCGCGTCCGGTCCCCACCACCGGACGACCCGCCACGAGCCACGCGATCGAACCCACCAACGGAAACAGCAGGACCAGGAGAAGCCACAGCATCTTCGGCAGATTGCGAACTGAGCCTTCGTCGGTCGTGATCACGTCCACGACAGCGAAGATCGTCAGGCACAACATCACCACTCCGAACAGCCCACCGAAGTACAGCATCTCCTACCCCCAGGTCGTGCGGTCGCGCACATCGTGGCACAAGGGGCCACACCCTGAACATGGTTGGCCCTTCAATCACCTCACCCAATTCGCACATCCGTGAAGTTCACTGAAACAAGGGGCGAAACCCGGCCTTAACACGCGCATTTCATTCCGCCATTTCGGCACCGGCGCGAACTGCACTGCCAGCACGGCTGGCCACAGTGATACCTGAGGTGGAATTCGCCTAGCCACGCGGGGGGAGCGAGCGTCGGCGGCCGGTTCGCGCACTCAGCTGAACAGATCTGGCGCCATAGGCCGACCCGAGCAACCAATTCACCCCAGAGGGTGAAATGACGCGGGCCGGGAGTCGAATTCCGGGTGCGCCACCGGCACCGGCGAGGGATTCCACTTGCTCGATTCCGACCTGGCCCTGTCGAACAACGGGCACTTTCCGCGAAGCCGATCCCACCGCGAGTACCGGAACGTTCACACGAGCCGTGGCGCACGTGAGGCTGAGCACCAGACCTGCTGCACGACCGTTGCCCACGCCATAAGCAGGCCTTAGCGTCGAGCGCATGCCCAAGGGTGCCGAGAGCTTGTTGGACGTGCTGGCCGCGCACGACGTGGAGGTCGTCTTCGGCCTGCCCGGCGTGCACAACCTCGCCATCTGGGAGGCGTTGGAGAAGCACAAGGGCATCCGCATGATCGGGGTGCGGCACGAACAGACAGCGGTCTACGCGGCCGACGGCTACGCACGCGCCACCGGGAAGCTCGGCGTCGCGATCGTGACCACCGGGCCCGGCGCGGCCAACACGCTCGGCGCCACGGGTGAGGCGTGGGCGTCGGGCAGTCCGGTGCTCGTCATCGCCACGGACATCCCGTCGACGCTCAGGCAGCCGGGTGTGTACCGGGGCGTGTTGCACGAGACGCGCGATCAGAAGGCCATGTTCGGGCCCGTCACCAAGGCGTCGTTCGACGTGCCGGCCGCTCAGGAGCTGGCCGCGTACACCGACAAGGCGGTCCAGGCGGCGACGCAGAGCCCGCACGGGCCCGTTTATCTCGGCGTGCCAACGGATTTCCTGTCCGCTGAGACCGCACACCACGCTTTGACGAAGGCCGAACAGACCCACCTCGTCCCGGACCTCACCGAGGCGCTACAACTCATCGCTCAGTCGGAGAGGCCGCTGATCTGGGCGGGCGGCGGCGCGGCACGATCAGGAGCGGGCGTCGCGGTGGGTGCGTTGGCGGACAAGCTGAACGCGCCGATCGTCACCACGTACGGCGCGCGTGGGCTGATGGACAGCGCGTACGTCGTGAAGGGACCGGTGCACGCGCCGCCTGTCGGGAAGTTGTGGGACGAGGCCGATCTGGTGATCGCGATCGGCACGGACTTCGACGGCATGATGACGCAGAACTGGTTGCAGCCCAGGCCACCCAGGCTGCTCGCGATCAACATCGACAAGGCCGAGGCCACCAAGAACTACGCCGCGGACGTCACGATCGAAGGCGACGCTGCCGCGGTCGCGGAAGCGCTGGCGGCCAAGGTGTCCGGCAAGGAAGCGGCCGTCGACGTCGAGGCGGTCAACGCCGAAGTCCGCGCCCTCGTCGAATCAGACTCCCCCGAAGCCGCGAAGCTGTTGCAGGCGCTCGAAGGCGAGACGGCCACGATCGTCGCGGACATGTGCATCCCCGGTTACTGGATCGGCGGTTTCCACCACGTCGTCAAGCAACGCGGCCTCGCGTACCCGGTCGGCTGGGGCACGCTCGGGTTCGGGTTCCCGGCGGCGATCGGGGCGGCGGTCGGCGGCCGGACGATCGCGGTGGTCGGCGACGGCGGGTTCCTGTTCGCCTGCGGAGACCTCGCGACCCTCAAGCAGGAAGATCTGCCTCTGACGATCGTGCTCGTCGACGACGGCGGTTACGGCATGCTCCGGTACGACCAGCAGATCGCGAACCACGCCATCAGCGGCGTGGACCTGACCCGGCCCGACTTCGCGAAGCTCGCGGAGAGCTTCGGCATCCCCGCGGTCACGCTCGAGGGGTTCGACGGGCTGCGGGAGGCGTTGGACGACGCGAGCGGGCCAACCATGATCGTGGTCAATGCAGGCCTCAAGCCGCCGGTCAACACTTCACCTCGCTGGTACCGCAAAACGTCTTCCTGATCATGCCCGCGTGGGTACCGTCCCGCCTATGAGACGTGGGCTGGGGATCGTGCTCGCTGTGCAGGCAGTGGTGCTGACCGCGTTGTCAGGACGGTACGGGTTCCACCGGGACGAGCTGTACTTCATCGCGGCGGGGAAACGGCCGGACTGGGGGTACGTGGACCAGCCGCCGATCACACCGATCCTCGCCCGCATCGGCACCGCGGTGTTCGGCGAGACCCCGATGGGGCTGCGCGTGATCGCCACACTGCTCGCACTGGCCATCACGGTCGTGGTCGCGTTGATCGCGAAGGAACTGGGCGGCGGTGAGGTCTTCGCGGCCGCCGCGTCGGCGACGTCGACGTTCGTGCTCGCGGTGAGCCACATGGTGTCCACCGCCACGGTCGATCTGTTGATCTGGGTGCTCGTCGGCTACTTCGCGGTCAAGCTGCTGAAGACCAGGGACGGCCGCTGGTGGCTCGCGCTCGGCGCGACGGCCGGGGTCGCGCTGGCCAACAAGTGGTTGGTGCTCCTGCTGCTCGCCGCATTGGCGGTCGCGTTGCTCATCACCGGTCCGCGCGACGTGTTCCGCACGTGGTGGCTGTCGGCCGGACTGGCGGTGTGCGCGGTGATCGCCGCCCCGGTCGTGATCTGGCAGGCGCGGCACGACTTCCCGTTGCTCACTGTGGCGCGCGGCATCAGCGAGGACGACGGCCTCGAGAACCGCATCATGTTCGTCCCCATGCAGATCCTGCTGCTGTCGCCGTTCCTGGTGCCGGTGTGGCTGATCGGGTTCCGGAACCTGTGGCGCGACAGGACCTTCCGCTCGCTCGCGCTGGCCTACCCGATCCTGTGCGCGTTGACGCTCATCGCGGGTGGCAAGCCGTACTACGCGTTGCCGTTGTTGTTGGTGCTGATGGCGGCAGGCGCTCGTCAAGCCCAGGAATGGTTGTTGCGGCGCAAGGTGATCGGCGGCGTGCTCGTGGCGTTGAGCGTGGTGCCGGCCGTCATCGGCTCACTGCCGGTCCTGCCGCCCAGCGCGCTCGGGCCGGTCATCGCGATCAACCCCGAGCAGGGCGAACAGGTCGGCTGGCGCGAGTTCGCGCACACCGTCCAGGACGCGTGGTCCGCCAACGACCGCCCCGTCCTGATCACCCGCAACTACGGGCAAGCCGGCGCGATGGAGGTCTACACAGAGATCCCCGCCTATTCCGGGCACATGTCCTTCTACGACTGGGGGCCTCCGAAGTCCACCAGCACCAAGGTGATGCTCGTCGGGTTCCACGAACCGCCGTTCAAGGACTGCAAGGTCGTTGCTCAGCACCACAGCGTCGTTGAGAACGACGAAGACGGCACGGAGATACAGGTGTGCACGGCACCAACAGAACCATGGGATGAAATCTGGCCAACGCTCCGCCGTTACTACTGATGGCTGACAGACTCGCGCGATGACCCGAACCTGGCCGAACAACCTCGCGAAGGACGAAAGCGTGCTCGCGTGGGAGTTCCTGGACTTCCTGCGCAGGACCGCCGTCATGAAGGTCGACGGGCTGCCCCGCGACCTGGCGGCCTCCGCACCGATCGCCACGTCGCCGAAGCTGACCGCGCTCGGCGTGCTCAAGCACCTCGTCGCGGTGGAGCGGTACTGGCTGTGCATCGCCGGCGCGGGCCTGGACCTGCCGTCGTTGTGGAAGGGCAGCCCGGACCCGTCGTGGGACCTCACCGACGACGACACCCCTGAGTCGCTCATCCGGGCGTACCAGGAGGAGTGGGCCAACGCCGAGGCGCTCAAGCAGCGCGATCCCGACGCCGTCGCGGCGGACGACGAGTTCACGGTGCGGTGGATCCTGGCGCACGTGGCGCAGGAAACCGCGCGCCACGTGGGCCATCTGGATCTGCTCCGCGAGCTCGCGGACGGACAGACCGGCGAGTAGCCGGGTGCTAGCAGCGGAAGATCACTCTTCGCCGGGCCAGAGCGGGACCAGCGGTGCGACCATGCCGTCGAGGGCGTTGTCGACGATCGCGCCGGCGAGCGGCATGAGCGTCGCGCGCGACCACAGCAGGCGTTCGCGCATCGCCGGGAGCGCCAGCGCGGCAGCGGCCTGCTCGATCACCTCCTGGCGGTCGTGGTGCAGGCACCTGGTCAACGCCTCGGCGGCGGAGCCGACCTGGACGCCGGACCGCGCGAGGCGGCGGACCGCTGCCGCCGCTTCGGTGCGGACCCACCACTTCGTGTCGCGCAGGCGGCCGATGATCGGTGGCAGCGCGGCCGGGTTGGCGGTGTCGCCCAGGGCCGTGACCGCGATCTGACGGCGGGTGGCCAGCCAGTGCGTGGCGTCCGGCGTGACGCGGTCGACCGGATGTGCGTTGCGCAGCCTGGTGATGCCGTAGAGCCACACCCACGGACTGCGGTACACCTCCTGGCCGAGCCAGCGCCGGACCGGGCCGTCGGTCGCCTCGTAGAAATAGCGGAGTGCGTATTCCGGGTCGCGGTGCGGATCGCGTTCCGCCAGCACACGGCAGAGCAGCGGCCGCACCGGGCCCGCGTCGTGAAGGCTGTCGAGGATGATTTCCTCGACACCCGGTTCGTTGCTGTCGATCAGAATTCTGATGTGCGCACGCAGATCCGGCGAACCCCACCCCCGGATCCCAGCCAGCGCCCCATCGCTGCTGAGTTCCCCCATTTCTCCATCATGGCGGATTTACGAAGCCGCCCACGGCGTTTTGGCAAACTTCGCGGAGAGCGTTCACCGCGTCACGCAGCAGCGGGTTGGTATTCGCGGTGCGGTGGACAACATGCACGTGCCTGCGCAAAGGCTTGTGCCGCAACGGCATCGCGTGCGTGCCGGCCAGCGCCTTGTAACCGAGCGCCGGCACCAGTGCGACGCCGACGCCGGCCGCGACGAGCGACTGCACGACCTCGTAGTCGTTGCTGCGGAAAGCAATTCTCGGAGCGAAACCGGACGCCGCGCACAGACGCGTGAGGCATGTCGCGCCGGACGTGCCATCACGTGAAGCGATCCAGCGTTCGTCTTTGAGATCTTCGAGTTTGACGTTGTTCTTCGCGGCCGGATGCTCGGCCGGCACCATGACCAGGAGCGACTCGTCCAGCAACGGCACCACCGTCAGTTCTTCCGGCCAGGTTTGCGGCACCAGGTCGTAGGCGTAGACCAGCGCCAGGTCGAGCTGGCCGGTCAGCACGAGCGGCAGCACGTCCTCCGGCTCGGCCTCGTCCAGACGGATCTCGGCGTCCGGAAGGTCCGCCGACAGCTTCGCCAGCGCCTTGGGCATGATCCGGGAGCTCGCCGTGGGAAACGTGCCGATGCGCAGACGGCCGCGCAGGCCCTGCACCATCGCCTTCACCTCGTGCTCGAACCCGTCGAACGCGGCGAGCAGCTCGCCACCGCGGTCGGCGATGAGCAGGGCGGCACTGGCCGGCCTGATCGAGTGCGCCTCACGTTCGAACAGCGTCACGCCGACAGCCCGTTCGAACGCCGAGATCTGCTGCGAGACCGCCGACGACGTGTAGCCGAGACGGCGGGCCGCCTCGGCGAAGGAGCCCGTCTTCACGACCTCGACGAGCGTGCGGAGATGCACCGGGTTGAGCATCAGGACAGCTTATGCTCGACGTCGCGAGGTTTCATTCTGCAACCCCTGGCGGAACCACCGGACAACTACCAGGGTGGATCCATGGCCTATGTCTCCACGAACCCGTCGAACACCTCCGACGTGGTCACCGAGATCGAGCTCGGGACCAGCCGCACCTTCGTCGACGCCGCACGGCGGGCGAAGGCGGCCCAGCGCGCGTGGGCCCGCGTGCCCGCGCCCGTCCGCGGACAGGTCATCGGGAACATCGGCAGGCTCGTCGAGGCCAACTTCGAGCCGCTCGCCCAGCTGGTGACCCGCGAGATCGGCAAGCCGATCGCGGAGGCACGCGGCGAGGTGCAGGAGATCGTGGACACCGCCAACTTCTTCGTCGGCGAGGGCAGGCGCCTCTACGGGCAGACCGTCCCGTCCGAGATGGCGGACAAGCAGCTGTTCACCTTCCGCAACCCGGTCGGCGTCGCGGCGATCATCACCGCCGGCAACTTCCCGGTCGCCGTGCCGTCCTGGTACATCATCCCGGCGCTGCTGTGCGGCAACTCCGTCGTGTGGAAGCCCGCCGAGTACTCCGCCGCGTCCGCCCAGGCCTTCTACGAAGTGTTCCAGGCCGCCGGCATCCCGGAGGGCGTGTTCGAGATCGTCTTCGCCGAGGGGTCGGAGACGTTCAACGGCCTGGAGCAGGCGTTGCAGGAGGGCTTGGTCGACAAGGTCGGCTTCACCGGGTCCAGCGAGGTCGGCGTGCGGATCGGCGAACTGTGCGGACGCCACCTCCAGACGCCGTGCCTGGAGCTGGGCGGCAAGAACCCGATGGTCGTCACCGAGGACGCGGACCTCGACCTGGCCGTGCAGGGCGCGTTGTTCGCCGGTTTCGGTTCCGCCGGCCAGCGGTGCACCTCGCTCGGCACGGCGATCGTGCACGAGTCGGTGTACGACGAGTTCCTGTCCCGGTTCGTCGACGCCGTCGCCGCCGCCACCGTGGGCGACCCGACCGGCGATGTCCTCTACGGACCGTTGCTGGACGAGAAGTTCGCGCTGGCGTACGAGAAGTACCTCGGCTGGGTCGGCGAGCACCACACGGTGCACGGCCCGACCGGCCGCATCACGGCTTCCCGCCCGCGCAACGGCTTCACTGGTGAGAACGGCTTCTTCTACCACCCCGCAATCGTTTCCGGTGTGCGTGCCGACGACGAGCTGTTCCTGCAGGAGACGTTCGGCCCGATCGTCGGCGTCATGAAGTACTCGGACCTGGACGAGGCGATCGAGCTGGGCAACAAGCCGGGCTACGGCCTGTCGTGCTCGATCTACACCACGGACCCGAACAAGGCGTTCCGGTTCCGCGCCGGCATCTCCGCCGGCATGGTGAGCGTCAACAACTCGACGTCCGGGGCCGAAGCGCACTTGCCGTTCGGCGGCAACGGCAAGAGCGGCAACGGCTCCCGGCAGTCGGGCGTGTGGGTGCTCGATCAGTTCACCCGCTGGCAGTCCATGAACTGGGACTACTCGGGGAAGCTGCAGAAGGCGCAGATGGACACGCTCGAGATCGAGGCGAACCTTGACTTCCGCCTCGCCTGAGCTGCCCGCTCAGGCTGAGGTGGTCGTCATCGGCGGCGGGGTGATGGGGACGTCCATCGCCTTTCACCTCGCCGAGGCAGGAGTCCGGGATGTCGTGGTCGTCGAGAAGGACGAGCTGGGTTCCGGCTCCACCTGCAAAGCGGCGGGTGGAGTGCGCGCCCAGTTCTCCGACGAGCTGAACATCAGGCTCGGAGCCCGATCACTCGAAGCGTTCCAGCGCTTTCCGCAGCGACCCGGGCAGGAGATCGATCTCCACCAGGTCGGCTACCTGTTCCTCCTTTCCTCTCGGGAACACGTCACGGCGTTCGAGCGCAACGTCGACCTCCAGAACTCCCTCGGCGTACGCAGTCGCATGCTGACTGTCGAGGAAGCACAACGGATGTCGCCGTTGATCGAAACGGACGGCCTGCTCGCGGCGACCTTCTCGCCGGACGACGGACACTGCACACCGGAGTCCGTGGTCCTCGGCTATGCCACCGCGGCCCGCCGGTTCGGTGTCCGTTTCCACACCAGAACCACCGTGAATTCCATCGTAGGGACGGGGTCTGACACTTTTCGCGTGCAGACGGACCGCGGCGAGATCTCGACGGGGAATCTGGTCTGCGCGGCGGGTGCCTGGTCGCGCTCGATCGGCGAGATGGTGGGCGTTGACCTGCCGGTTTCTCCCCTGCGGCGACAGGTCATGTTCACCGAACCCATGCCCGAGCTACACGATCGGGTTACGCCCTTCACCATCGACTTCGGCAGCACCTTCTACTTCCACCGCGAGGGCCGCGGGCTGCTGTTCGGCATGTCCGACCCCGACGAGACACCGGGGTTCAAGCTCGACATGTCCGACGCGTGGCTGCCGCGCCTGACGTCCGCCATCTCGCAGCGGGCGCCACGGTTGTTGGACGTGGGTGTGCGCAACGGATGGGCAGGACTGTACGAGGTGACGCCCGACCACAACGCGTTGATCGGCTCGGTGGGCCGGTTCTTCTACGCCACGGGGTTCTCCGGGCACGGGTTCCTGCAGGGCCCGGCGGTCGGGGAGGTCGTGCGCGACCTCGTGCTGGACCGCGAGCCTTTCGTCGACGTGTCCAGTTTGGACGCCTCCCGGTTCGCCGCCGACCAGGCGCGGCCCGAACTCAACTGCGTGTGAGGGAATGCTGATGGACGTTCTCCAGCTCATGGACGAGTGGGGGCCTGAGAAGGTCGTCTGCGTGTCCGACCGGCGCACCGGCATGAAGGGTGTGCTCGTCATCGACAACACCGCGCGCGGCATGGGCAAGGGCGGCACGCGGATGAGCCCCGGCGTGACCGTCGCGGAGATCGCCCGGCTCGCGCGCGTGATGACGTGGAAGTGGGCGGGGGTCGACCTGTTCTTCGGCGGGGCGAAGGCGGGGATCGTGTTCGATCCTTCCTCTCCCGGCAAGGAAGCGGCGCTGCGGGCGTTCGCGCGCAAGCTCTCCAACGAGGTGCCGCGCGAGTACGTGCTCGGCCTCGACATGGGCCTGACCGAACGGGACGCCGCGATCGTCCAAGATGAACTGTCGGACCGCGGCGCTATGATGGGCGCACCGGCTCAACTCGGCGGTCTTCCGTACGACGAGCTGGGCGTCACCGGGTTCGGCGTGGCCGAGGTGGCGGACGAACTGGTCGCGTTGCGCGGCAAGCGTGTCGCGATCCAGGGCTTCGGCGCGGTCGGCGCTGCCGCAGCTCGGCGGTTCGCCGAGCTGGGTGCTGTCGTCGTTGCGGTGTCGTCGGTGCACGGCGCGTTGGTGGATCCCAACGGCCTGGATGTGGCACGGCTGCTGGACTTGCGGGCGTCGTCCGGTGATCTCGCGATCAAGGAGTACGGCCCGGTGCAGGCGCTGGGTGCCGAACTCCGGGCGTCGTGCGACGTGCTGGTGCCGGCCGCGATGCAGGACGTGATCGACGCGGATCTGGCGGGCGAGCTCGACACCACCCTGGTGGTCGAGGGCGCGAACCTGCCGACTTCCGTTGCGGCGCAGGAGGTCCTGGCCGCTCGTGGCATCACGGTCGTGCCGGACTTCATCGCGAACGCCGGCGGCGTGGTCGCGGCGGCGTTCGGGATGGACGCGCGGTACTCGCCGTTCCCGGTGAATCCCGCGACGGTGCTGGACGCGGTGTCGGTCAAGCTGCGGGCGAACGCGGTCCAGATCATCGCGGAGGCACGGGATCGGGGTACCACAACGCATGTGGCCGCGCGCGAACTGGCGCAGGAACGCGTGCTGGCAGCGATGAAGCTGCGGGGGCGGGTCGCATGAGCACGCCCGAGGGTGCCGCGAGCGCGCCCAACGATGCCGCGGACGCGACGGCACACGACGCCGTCCCGGCCGTTGCCGAACCGACGGCGGGTCGCGCAAGCTCGTCCGACAGTGCCCTGAGCGAGGTTTCGCGCGACACGGAACCTGCAGTTGCCGAGATGACTGCCGGTCGCACGAACCCGCTCGACGACGCCACGGACGCCGCGGCACACAACGCGGACCCAGCAGGTGCTGAACCGGCTGCGGGTCGCGCGAGTTCGCTCGACGGTGTCGTGATCGCGGACTTCAGCCGTGTGCTGGCCGCTCCGTACGCGACGATGATGCTGGGCGACCTCGGCGCCGAGGTCGTCAAGGTCGAGCAGCCGGGCCGTGGCGACGAGACCCGCACGTGGGGTCCGCCGCACTTCGAGGACGAGGCGACGTACTTCCTGTCGGTCAACAGGAACAAGAGGTCCGTGCAGATCGACCTGTCCACCGAGGCGGGCCGGGAGCAGGCGCGCGAGCTCATCGCGCGGGCGGACGTGGTGGTCGAGAACTTCAAGCCGGGCACCATGAAGAAGTTCGGGCTGGACTACGAGTCGTTGGGGCGTGACGACCTCGTCTACTGCTCGATCTCGGGGTTCGGTTCGGGCAAGGGCGCGGACCTGCCCGGCTACGACCTGCTCGTGCAGGCCGTGGGCGGGTTGATGAGCGTGACCGGGCCCGGTCCGTACGAGCCGGTGAAGACCGGGGTGGCGCTGGTCGACGTGCTGACCGGGTTGCACGCGTGCGTCGGCATCCTGGCGGCGTTGCGGCACCGGGAGGCGACCGGGCAGGGGCAACTGGTCGAGCTGGACCTGCTGTCTGTGTTGTTGTCCAGCATGGTCAACCAGAGCGCGGGCTTCACGCTCGCGGGCTCGGTGCCGAAGCCCATGGGCAACCGGCATCCCTCGATCGCGCCGTACGAGGTGTTCCCGACGGCCGACCAGCCGATCGTGCTAGCGGTGGGCAACGACAGGCAGTTCCGCCGGCTGTGCTCGGTGCTGGACGTGCCCGAGCTGGCCACCGACGAGCGGTTCGTGACGAACGCGGACCGGGTCGAGCACGTCGACGAGCTCTTCGAGATCCTCCAGGCGCGGCTGCGGACGCGTCCGGCGCAGCACTGGTTCGAGACCCTGACACCGCTCGGTGTCCCGTGCGGTCCGGTGAACGACATCGCGCACGCGTTCGCGCTCGCCGAGTCGCTGGACCTCGGCCCCACCGCGACGATCGACGACATGACGCTCGTCGCGAACCCCATCCGCCTGTCGCGCACGCCGGTCACCTACCGGCTGCGCCCGCCGAAGCTGGAGCAGTGAAGTGCAGGACCCGTTGCAGTTGCTGGACATCCCGTCGTTGCTGAGCGACGAGGAGCGCGACATCCAGGCCACCGTCGCGGCGTACCTGACCGACCACGTGCGGCCGCACGTCGCTACCTGGTTCGAGGAAGGCATCCTGCCGCGCGAGCTGGCGCGGGAACTCGGCAAGCTCGGGGTGCTGGGCATGCACCTCGATGGGTACGGGTGCGCGGGCACGTCGGCGCTGGCGTACGGGCTCGCGTGCCTGGAGCTGGAGGCCGTGGACAGCGGGATCCGCAGCTTCGTGTCCGTGCAGGGCTCGCTGTCGATGTACTCGATCTGGAAGTACGGGTCGGAGGAGCAGAAGCAGGAGTGGCTCCCGCGGCTGGCCGCCGGTGAGGCGATCGGCTGCTTCGGGCTGACCGAACCGGACTTCGGCTCGAACCCGTCGGGGATGCGCACGCGGGCCGTCCGGGACGGGGCGGACTGGGTGCTGAACGGCACCAAGATGTGGATCACCAATGGCGGCCTGGCCGATGTCGCGACCGTGTGGGCGCAGACCGAGGAGGGAATTCGGGGATTCCTCGTTCCCCGCGGCACACCCGGATTCGAGACGCAGGACATCAAGCACAAGTTGTCGATGCGAGCGTCCGTCACTTCCGAGCTCATTTTGAAGGACGTGCGGCTCCCGGAAAGCGCGCGACTGCCTCTCGCGACCTCCCTTCGCGCTCCCCTTTCGTGCCTGAACGAGGCCCGCTTCGGGATCGTGTTCGGCGCTGTGGGTGCCGCGCGGGATTCGTTGCAGGCGGCGCTGGACTACTCCGGCACGCGCATCCAGTTCGACAAGCCGATCGCCGCGTTCCAGCTGACGCAACGGAAGCTCGCGAGCATGTCCGTGCAGGTCAACAACGCGATGCTGCTCGCGTTGCACCTCGCGAAGCTCAAGGAGGCCGGCACGTTGAAGCCCGAGCAGATCAGCATGGGCAAATACAACAACGTGGAGTCGGCCATCGCGATCGCACGGGAAAGCCGGACGATCCTCGGCGCGAATGGCATCTCGCTGGAGTACTCACCTTTGCGGCACGCCAACAATCTGGAGTCCGTCCTCACCTACGAGGGCACTTCCGACATCCATCTGCTATCCATCGGCCACGCGTTGACCGGAATCGCCTCTTTCCGCTGATCTCTCGCCCTATCCTGCACTCGCCGCCGTACGCGGGTTGGAGGATGCCCTGCCGGAAGAGACAAGCAGCCGCAGTGACGCGCGCCGCAACCGCAAACGGTTGCTGGACGCGGCCACGCACGTCCTGCGGGCTGAACCAGCAACGGCGACGATGCAGTCGATCGCACGCAAGGCCGCGCTCTCGCAGGCGACGGCGTATCGCCACTTCCCGTCCGTGGAAGCGCTCGTCAAGGCCTACCACGAGGACGTCATGGCGTCGTTGGCCGAGCACGGCGAACGGTCGCGCAAGGACGGCAAGGAGCTGTTCGAACACCAGGTCGCGCGCTGGGTGAAGATGCAGAACGTGCACGGTCCGGTGATCGTGCGGTTCTGGTCCCGGCGCGGGTTCCTGGAGCGCATGCAGTCGGCCGAGGCGATGACAACGTTGTCGTCGCAGGCGTGGAACCGGGCGTTGCTCGGGGTGCTGACCGAACTGGCGCTGCCGGACGCGCTGCTGTCGGTGGCGCAGTTCCTGCACCACGCGTTGTTCGACCCGAGAGAGATCATCGACCTGACGAAAACCGCCGGACTCCCTGACGAGCAGGTGGTCCGGCGGCTCTCGGATGCCTTCTACGGAGCGTTGCGGGGGTGGGTCAGCACACGGTGACGCGCCTGAGCTCCGACTTGATGTTGGGGCGACCGTCCAGCGGGTTCTCCCCGGCGATGCCACCGGCGGCGATCTTGTCGAGGGTCTTCAGGCCTTCCGGCAGGATCTCGCCGAACACCGTGTAGTTCGGGCGCAGGATCGAGTCGGACTGCACGAGGAAGAACTGGCTGCCGTTCGTGTCCGGTCCGGCGTTGGCCATCGCGAGCGTGCCGCGCGGGTAGATGCGGCGCAGTCCGGTCGGGTCGTTCGGCGCGGGCTTCAGGTCGGTCGGCAGCTCGTCCTTGTACTTGTAGCCGGGGCCGCCCTCGCCGGTGCTGGACGGGTCGCCGCACTGCAGCACCTTCAGCGTCGGGTACGCGGTGAGGCGGTGGCAGTCGGTCTTGTCGTAGAACCGGTGCTCCGCCAGGTGAACGAAGCTGTGCACCGTGCACGGCGCCTGGGAGCGGTCCAGGACCATGGGGATGTTCCCCTGGTTCGTCCGGATCTGGACGAACACCTTTCCCTTGGTGCGCCTGGGGTCCTTGGGCACGGGCACCGGACGGGCGGGAGGTTCGTCCGGCGTCTTCGTGATGCCGCAGTCGATCCTGGCCTGCGCGTCCTGGGCCTCGACCTGGGCCGAAGCGGTTCCAGTCGTGATGAGTCCGGCGGCCAGTGCCGCCACGGCCAGGCCAGCTGCGATTCGCCTCATGCGCGATTCCTAGTGGAGCCGACGGTGACCCGGCAAGGTTTAACCAATCACTCAGTTGTCGGTGGCTTCGGTGATCTCGTACTCACAGGCCGCTTCCTTGCCCGAGTTCGAGACCTCCTTCTCCTTCTCGACGCGGAGCTTGCAGATGACCTGGTTGTCCGACTTGACCTTCAGGGTGACCTTGCCGAGCGCGTTGGCGAGCATCGCGCGGTTCTTCACCGGCAGGTCAACGGTTTCGGACTGCGACGCGCCGCCGGGAACGACGAGCGTCATCTCGGCCTTGCCGGTGCCTTCGATGTCGTAGAACGCCTCGTAGGTGTAGCTCTTCTGGCCACAGGCAGCGAGCGCCAGCACGGGAATCAGCAGGAGGAGTTTCTTCATGGCTCGAATTCTGGTGATCGGCTCGCGCCGGCACTTCTGTCTGCGGATGGGTTGTGGGTCCTACTTTTGGCCGACCAGCCGGGACTCCCACGCCCAGGCGGCGATCTCGACCCGGTTGCGCGCGTCCAATTTGGCCTGAACGCTCGCCAGGTGCGTCTTCACCGTGCCTATTGAGATGAACAGTTCCTGCGCGATCTCCGCATTCGTCCTGCCGATGGCGGCGAGCTTCACGACGTCGAGCTCGCGCGCGGAGAGGTTGTGCGGCTGTTGCTGCTCCGGCGCGTTCATGTGCTGCAACAACCTGACGGTGATCGACGGGCTAATGAGCGCGTCTCCCGTTACTGCCGCACGAACCGCTTCGATGAGCAGGTTGGGGCCCGCGTCCTTCAGCAGGAACCCGCACGCGCCGTTCTTGAGCGCTGTGTGCACGTACTCGTCGTGGTCGAACGTCGTGCACACAACCACGTGCACGTCGTTCGAGATCTGTTTGAGCGCTTCGAGTCCGTCCATGCGGGGCATGCGGATGTCCATCAACGCGACGTCCGGCTTGGTGCGGCGTGCCTCCGCCACGGCTTCCACGCCGTCCTGAGCCTCCGCCACCACTTCGATGTCCGGCTCGGCTCCCAGAATCATGCCGAAGCCCGTGCGCACCATCGCCTGGTCGTCCGCGACGAGAACCCTGATCACGCAGTCGCCTTTCCTGTCGGGAGTGCGGCGTCGACGACCCAGCCGCCGTCGATGCCGGGACCCGCCTTGATCCTGCCACCGAGCGACTGGACGCGTTCGGTGAGTCCGATGAGGCCGAAACCGTTGCCCTGCCTCGCGGGCTTGCCGTCGTTGGCGATCCGGACGGTGACCCAGTCGGGTGAAGTCTGGATCTGGACGTCCACTTTGGTCGCTTCGTGGGCGTGTTTGCGGATGTTGGTCAACGACTCCATGACCACGCGGTGCACGGAGCTGGCTATCTCCAGCGGCAGTTCGCCGGTGTCGCCGTGGATTTCGAGGGTTGCTCGTGGTTCGGCCTCGACGAGGGGCTCGATGTCGACGATGCCCGCGACCGGTGCCACGGGGGCGTCGTCGCGGAGCATGCCGACCATGCGGCGCATCGCCGTCATGGCCTGGCCACCGGCCTCCTCGATGCGTTCGAGGGCCTGTCTGGCCTGCTCCGGGTTGCGTTCGACGATCCGGCTCGCGCCTTGGGCCAGCACGACCATGCCGGTGATGTGGTGGCCCACGAAGTCGTGCAGGTCTCTGGCGAACTCGGCCCGCTGCTCGGCCTGAACGGCCGCGACCTGCTTCTCGCGAGCGTTGCCCAGCAGGCGGAGATAGCCGACGAGAGCGAGCACGCTGGTGGCGACCACCAGCAGACCCATCATCAGGGTCAGCTCGGTGGGACCGAGCGGGTATCTCAGGGGCTGGGTGATCAGCGCGACCACGATCCAGCCGATCAGCGGTGCGTTCCACCACGACCGCGCGCGATGGGCGGTGACGGCCAGCACGCCGGTGAGCGCCAGGCCCTCGGCCAGCCCGAACTCCTTCTCCAGCGGGTTGACCAGGGTGAAGGTCAAGCACGCGGTGGCGGCCACCGCGGCCACCGCCCGGTGGGGACGCAGCCAGGCGAGCGCGGGCAGAAGAACGCACGCCAACGCGGCCCACCCGGTCCACGGGTAGAGGCCGGGCGAGCGGAACAGACCGTAGTACCAGTCCACGAACGCGGCGGCGATCAGTGCAGCGACCGCGCCGTACCTCCAGAGCATGGCCATGACCCTAGGCAGTCCCGCGGGCCTCGCAGATCGGCCGAAAGACAGACCCCGGCCGTGCCGGAGAGGGAGGTTTGTACTCGTCATCTGCCGTTTTCTGGTTCTCGTGAACAACTACGCTTCCGCCGCGGTCGACCTCGTGAAGGTGTACGGCTCCGGCGACACCGCGGTTCGAGCACTCGACGGGGTGACGGTCGGGTTCCGGCCCGCGGCCTTCAGCGCGATCATGGGGCCGTCCGGTTCCGGCAAGTCGACCCTGATGCACTGCCTGGCCGGGCTCGACACGGCCACGTCCGGCGCCGCACTGCTGGGCGGCAAGGACCTGACCCGGCTCTCGGACAACGCGCTGACGAAGGTGCGGCGGGACCGGATCGGGTTCGTATTCCAGGCCTTCAACCTGCTGCCGACGCTGACCGCCGAGCAGAACGTCCTGCTGCCGCTGAACCTGGCCGGGCGGCGGGTGGATCGCGCCTGGTTCGCTCAGCTCGTCGAACGGCTGGGGCTGTCGTCACGGCTGTCGCACCGCCCGTCGGAGATGTCCGGCGGGCAGCAGCAGCGCGTGGCATTGGCACGTGCGCTCGTCACGCGACCAGATGTGATCTTCGCCGATGAACCCACCGGCAACCTGGACTCGCGGACGTCCGCAGACGTGCTGAACATGCTGCGTCAGTCCGTGCGGGAGTTCGGGCAGACGATCGTGATGGTCACGCACGACGACAGGGCTGCCTCGTACGCCGACCACGTCGTGCGGATGGCGGACGGCCGAGGCGTGCAGGCGGTGGCGGCATGAGGAGGTTCCTGCCCGTCCTGTCGATCACGATCGCGGCGTTCTTCGCCTACTCGACCGTGCTCGCCAAGGACATCACCGAACGCTCGCTCGCCGTGAAGGCCGCCAAACTGGTCGAGGTGTTCGCGTTGCTCGGTGCGTTCGTCACGGTCGCGATGATCGTGGCCGCGCTGGTGTCCACGTCGACGTTCCGGATCGCGTTCGCGCAACGGATGCGTGAGCTGGCGTTGTTGCGGGCTGTGGGGGCTTCCCGGGGCCGTCTGGCGCGGGGTCTGGTCGTCGAGGGCGCCACGACAGGTCTGCTCGCCTCGGTGGCCGGCGTGGCGCTGGCGGCCGGGGCCGGGCAGCTCGCGCCGCTGGCCGGTCTGCCGGCGCCCGGATTTCCGCTGACGCCCGCGCTGGTCGTGGTCGCGGGGTCGTTCGTGCTGACGACACTGGCCGTGCTGGCGCCCGCGTGGTCCGCGGCCAAGGTGTCACCGCTGGAAGCCCTGCGCACCTCCGCCACGCAGGACACCAGGAGCCGGATCGGCCTGCCGCGCTGGTTGCTCGGCGTCACGATGGCCATCGGCGCGGTGCTGCTGCTGGTCGACGTCGCCGTCGAAGGACTCGCTACCGACAGGCGGCCTGCCGGGATGACCGAGGACCTGCTGTTCAAGACGACCATCAGCGGAACGCTCGCGTTCCTCGCGCTGATCACCCTGGGGCCCGCGTTGATCTCGCCGGTGCTTCGGCTCGCCGGGATTCCGTTGCGGCGCAGCACCATCGGCTCGCTCGCCGTCAGCGGGGTCGGTGGCGCACCTCGCCGGGCGGCCTCGGTCACCGCGATCGTCGCGCTCGGCGTGAGCCTGATCATCGCGACCATCACCGGCGCGAACACGTTGCAGGGGCTCGGAAAGGCCGAGATGGCGGGGGCGTACCCGGCCGATCTGGAGATCACCGGGCCGGTCGACGTGAAGCAGCTGGAGAACGCCGGGCTCACCGGCGTGCTCCCCTACCGTCGCGCCGAGGTCCAGGTCGGCCGGTTGACCATGGAGGCGACCGACCTCGACCTGAGCAGGCTGAGGAACCTCGCGGACTTCCAGTTCGAGAGCGGGTCGATCGAGGACATGGGTCCAGGAAAGATCATCCTCTCCACCTACACCGCGCACTCGCTCGAACTGTCAGCAGGTGCGCGGGTTCTCGTCAACGGCAAGCCGACGACCGTTGCGGCCGTTGTGTTCGGAGGGGTTCCACTTGGGAGCGCACTGGTGCACAGGTCCGATGTAGAGGGACCCGTTGCGGGTGTACTGGCAAACGGTGACAAGGCGCGCGTGCCTGCCGGTGTGGAGTTCGAGTCACTGGCGGACCTTCGCGCTGCCAAGGAGAACTGGTTCACCACATTGGTTGCCGTTGCGCTCGGCCTGCTGTTCCTCACGATTCTGATCGCCGTCGTGGGTGTAGGCTCGACCACGGCGTTGTCGGTGGTCGAACGAACCCGCGAGTCCGGGTTGTTGCGCGCGATCGGCTTGACCCGCAAGGAACTGGGCCGCATGGTCACGGCCGAGGCCGGGTTGTACGGGGTGATCGGCGCGTTGATCGGCCTCGCTGTCGGCATTCCCTACGCATGGCTCGCGATCGTCTCCCTCGGCGTGGACTGGCCCCTGCAGGTTCCGGTCGTGGCGGTCGGTCTTGTCGTGCTGGCTCTGGCCGCACTCACAGCAGGTGCGGGGCTGCTGCCTGCCCGTCGCGCGGCGCGGGTGAGCCCGGTCGCGGCACTTCACTCCATCCAGTGACGTGTGCCGCGGGCCAGACCGGGTACCCGAACTACATCGGGAGGTGATGCAGTCATGGGCTTGGACGAACTGAAGGACAAGGCCAAGGACCTGATCGGCCAGCACGGCGACAAGGTGGACGAAGGTGTCGAGCGCGCGGGCCAGTTCGCCGACGAGAAGACCGGCGGAAAGCACAGCGAGCACATCGACAAGGGCGAGGACAAGCTCAAGGAAGGGCTCCGGAATTTCGGCGGCCAGCAACAGTGATCGCACGGAACCGGTACCGCGAAAAGTGATGCCCGCTCACCGTTGACAAGCCTGCCACCATCATCCGTGGGAGCGCTCTCACGCGCTCGTTCGGAGGGTTGGCAATGAGGCTCACTCGACAACGGACATCCATCGCTCTGGCAGCGGCCGGCGTGCTCACCGCGAGTGCGCTGGTCGCTGTCGCCCAGCAGACCAACGCCGCGCTTCCACCACCCCCTGCCGGGTGGACGCAGGTGTTCGGCGACGACTTCACCGGACCGCAGAACTCCCTGCCCAACACGGGAAACTGGCGTTTCTCCCTCGGTCACGGCTATCCGGGCGGACCGGGGAACTGGGGCACCGGCGAGATCGCGGCGCACACGAACAACCCCGCCAACGTCTCGCTCGACGGCGGTGGAAATCTGCGCATCACGCCGCGACGTGACGGCGCGGGCAACTGGACGTCGGCCCGCATCGAGACCAACGCGCAGAACTTCAAGGCACCGGCCGGCGGGATCATGCGGATGGAAGCGCGGATCCAGATGCCGAACGTCACCGGCGCGGGCGCTCTCGGGTACTGGCCGGCGTTCTGGGCGCTGGGCTCGCCGTACCGCGGGAACTGGTGGAACTGGCCCGGAGTGGGCGAGTTCGACATCATGGAGAACGTCAACGGCGTCGACCGCGTGTGGGGGGTGCTGCACTGCGGAGTCGCACCCCGCGGGCCGTGCAACGAGAAGGACGGCATCGCGAACAGCCGCCCCTGCCCGAACGGATCGTGCCAGAGCGGGTTCCACACGTACCGCTTCGAGTGGGACGCGTCGGTCTCGCCGCAGCAGTTCCGGTGGTACGTGGACAACCAGCTGTTCCACCAGGTCAACCAGAACCAGCTGCCCGCGGACACCTGGAACCAGATGACCGGGCACGCGGGGTACTTCATCATCCTGAACGTCGCGATCGGCGGCGAGTTCCCCGACAACTACTCCGGCACCCGCACACCGGGTCCGGGGATCGTGCCGGGTGTTCCGATGGTCATCGACTACGTGGGTGTGTGGACGCGGGGAACCGGCGGCGGGCCCACGACCACCACCACGCCTCCGCCGACGTGCGGCCCGCTCGTCTCGCAGGGCAGGCCCACCTCCGCGTCCAGTGTGGAGAGCGGGAACCAGGCGGCGGCATTCGCGGTCGACGGGAATCCATCGACGCGCTGGTCGTCCGCCCACAACGAGCCCAACTGGTGGCAGGTCGATCTCGGGTCGTCGCGCGCCCTGTCGCGTGTGCGGATCAACTGGGAGGCCGCGTACGGCCGGGCGTACTCGATCCAGCTGTCCGACAACGGCAGTACGTGGCGTGAGGCCTACTCCACGTTCTCCGGCGCGGGTGGCGTCGAGGACATCGGCATCTCCGGCAGCGCACGGTATGTGAGGTTCAACGGAACGAGCCGGGCGACGCCCTACGGATTCTCGTTCTGGGAGTTCGAGGTGTTCGGCGCATGCGGCAGCACCACGACCTCCACCGGTGCCTCGACGACCACCACAACGACGCAACCTCCGGGTGGCGGGACATACCCAGCGTGGGCGCCTGGGACTGCTTATGCGGTTGGTTCGCGTGTGAGTTACGCCGAATTGGACTATCAGTGCCTGCAGGCGCACACGTCGATCACGTCCTGGGAACCGCCGAACGCGGCATCCCTCTGGCAACGCCTCTGAGTCACTTCCGCGATCCCGGCGACCCGGTTACCGTCGTTCGCCGGGATCGCGGAGGTGACAGTGGATCCGAGCGGGGTGACGAGAGCTGCACGGCTGACCGCTTTAGCCGCGTTGTGCCTGGTCACCGTTGTTTTGCTGCTTCCGGCGGCCATCAGTGTGAGCACCGGTGGGGCCGTGCCGGCGTTCCTCGGCGACTTCGGGCGGTGGCTGTGGCCGGCCGTGGGCGTGATGGTGCTGGTCGCGATCGGTCTTGCGGTCTGGGAACGTGTGCGCGGTCACGAGACCAGCAACCGCACCGCGACCCTGAGCCGCGTCGAGTCGCGGGTGAAGGCGTTGCTCGCTTCGTCGCTGGCCGCGCAGACCCAGATCAAGCTCGGCGTGCTGCGCCAGCCGCAGCTCTCGGTGCGCGTCGAGGGCGAGGAAGTCTCGTCTTCGGACCTGGAAGCCGTCTACGACCGCCTCGGCCACACCATGGTCCTCGTGGGACCGGTCGGCAGCGGGCGCTCGACGTTGTTGCGCGAGCTGTGCCTGGTGCTGGTCGAGCGTGCGCGCAACGACCCGGAAGCACCGATTCCCGTTGTCGTGGACTTGGCGACGTGGCGCGCGTACGGCACGCGCAAGCCGACCGAGTTCACCGCGTGGCTGCTGCGCGAGATGAACCGCCGCTACGGCATCAGCCGCTCGGCGGGCACGATCTGGCTGCGCCGCGAGCGGGTGGCCGTGCTCATCGACGGTCTCGACGAGGTGCCGCACATCGACCGGGCGCACTGCGAGTCCGAGCTCGCGCCGTTCGCGTCCGTCGTGTGCTCGACCAAGCCGATCGAGAACCTGCCGTCCGTGTACGTCGAACCGTTGTCGCGCGGGCAGGTGCTCGAGTACATCGCTTCGGTCAGCCCTCGTCTCGACAGCCTGGAATCAGCACTGACGCCGGAGATCTGGGAGCGGCTGGACTCGCCGCTCGCGCTGAACCTGGTGGCACTGACGCACCTTGATCGTCCGGTCGACGCGATCGGCACGGACTTCGTCGGCTCGTTCGTGGTGGAACGACTGTCCGCCCAACGCGCCGCGGGCCCGACCATCCGCGCGTTGAAGTTCCTCGCACGACTGGGGCGGCCGGACCTCGGTGCGCCCGTGCACATGCCTCACCGTCGTGCGTGGATCCCACTGCTGCCGACGCGCCCGTTGTGGTTGTTGTTCGTGCGCGCGGTACCGGCCGCATATGCCGGTGGTGTGTGCGCTGTGGCGTTTCTGACGGGGCTGCAGCTCGGATTGTGGTCCGCATTGGTGTTCGTGGGCGCGGCTTCATTGTTGCTCGTACTGGTGAACAAACTGCCGCGCGTCTTCCACCCACCCGGACGCGCGCACGGCATCATCACCGCGGCGCTGGGATTCCTGGCCGGTGCGTTCGCCGGTTTGCTCGTCGGCCTAGTCGGATTGTGGCTCGGCGGCATTGGTACGCCGTGGCCGTACGCCGTGACGTATGTCTTCGTTGTCGTGGCGGCCTTTTTCCTGGCGCTGGGATTCGTGCCGGGTGACGCGCCCATACCGTGGGCCGTGCTGATCGCGGCCGCGCCAGGCGTGTCGATGATCTGGACCGGTCCGTATCTCGTGCTGGCCGGCATGGGAGTCGGGTTCTCGGCAGGCGTGGCGGGCGGCGTGTTCGCTGCTGCGGTGGGACGCGTGTGGCGCACGGTGCGCCCGGGACAACAGGACCGCATGCGGCTGGGACGTCCGTGGTGGGTGCAGCCGGCCGTTCCGGTACTCGGATTGGTCGGTGCGCTGGGCAGCCTCGGCAACTTTGGATCTTGGGGCACCGCACTGGGTGTGGCATTGGGGTTGTTGGTGACCCCCACCGCCGCGCGCGACTACGTCTGGCCGTTCGACGCGCTGGGCGAGGTAGCCGCCGAGGGGCTCACGCGTCCGCTGTCGCTGGGCGAGTTGTCGTTCCGGCGCAAGGCTTTGCTGCATCTCGCCCAGGACCGGCTGCTGCTCACCCGCGTCGACGGCGAGTACCGCTTCGCCCACGTCGCGCTGCGGGACCATCTGGCGTCCTGTGATCCAACCGCGCTGGTTCGAGCCACGCGCCGTTGAACCTTCCCGATCTGCGGGCCGTAGGCCTGACAGAAAGGTCGGGTGTTGAACATGCGCTGGTCGAAGGGCTGGATCGCGGGCGCCGGGGTGTTCTCGGTCGTCGCGGCCGTCGGGGGTGCGGCCCTCGCCCTTGCCGGATCTGGAGCTCCTGAGTCGCAGTCGGGGGTGGCGGGCAAGGAGGTGTGCTCGGGGCAGCCTCTGCGTCTGGTCGAGGATGCCGGTCCGGCCGGGGTGTTGTCGGATCAGTTACCGGTCGGGACTTCTTTGCGGGTCACGAACCTCGCCAATGGACGGGCCGCTACTGTTGTGGTGGCCGGGGTTTCACCTGGGTGCGCTCAGCTGAACACCGCCGCGTTCGATTTGCTGCAGTCGCCGGATGCCGGGCGGGGTGGGGCGGAAAGCGTTCTCCGGCGGGTTCGGGTGGAGATCGTGGGGAATGCTCCTGCGCCGCTGCGGTCTACTTCCAGTCAGCTTTCCAGTCAGTCTTCTACTCGGCCTTCCACGCCTCGGGTTCGGGCTTCCGGGGTGGTGGGGCCGGTGGTTTGTGACGGGGCGACTGTCGGGTTGTCCGCCGTGGGTGGGGCGCCTGGAGCGTTTTCGTCGTCGTTGCCTGTGGGGACTTCGGTTCGGGTCACCAATTTGGACAACGGGAAGCAGGCCACGTTTCGGATTGTCGGGGTGGGGTCGGCTTGTGTGGTGTTGAACAGTGCGGCTTTTGAGGTGGTTGGGGAGTCGGGGAAGAACCTGATCAAGAGGGCTCAGATTGAGAAGGTGATCTGAGGGCTTGGTGGGTGGGGCGGGTCGGCTTGTCAGGGTGGGGCGCGTTCCTGGGGCGGGCGGGTCGGCTTGCGTCGGCGGGCCATTTGGGGTGGGCGGGTCGGCTTGGGTGCGCTGGTCGCGTTCCAGCGGAGGGGTCGCCGATGCGGGGTGGTCGCCTTCCAGCGTGGGTGCGCGGGCAGTGACGAGCGTTGGTTGCGTCATCGCCGCTTCGCGACGATTGCGATTGGGGCTTGACTTCGGGGCCCTTGCGAGGCGCTCATCGGCCTTGAAAAGCCGGGCATAGAAGCGCCCGGCCGATCCTCGACGCTAGCACCTCGCACCCAAAGTCAAGCCCCAATCGCCTGCGTGCGTGGGCGCGCTGGCACCGAACGCGTCAGTCATCACCGCTACCCGGCGCGCGCGGTTCGGACTGCTCGCTTCGCATCGCCACGCTGCGGGCTCGCCACCGGCTTCGCGGGCGGTTTGGTGGCGGGTGGGCTGTGGGGTTACCAGTCCATTGGCTCGTCTGGTTCTTCCGGGGTTGGCCACTCGCCTTCGTCTGTGGTGCTGGAGCCCCAGGCTGCGCCGCCTTGAGGGGTGGATTTGGGCCTGGGCTTGGGTTTGGGGGCTTCTTCGGCGGGTGCGGATGTGGGTGCGGCGGGGGCGGCGCCGGAGACGACTTCCAGGATTTGGTCGCCGTATTTGGTCAGCTTTGCTTGGCCTACGCCGCTTACCGCGCCCAGGGCGGACAGGGAGGTGGGGCGGGAGGCCGCGATGGCTTTGAGGGTGGCGTCGTGGAAGATCACGTAGGCCGGGACGGACTGTTCGCGGGCCTGGTGGGCTCGCCATTCGCGCAGGGTTTCGAAGAGTGGGGCAGCCTCTGCTGGGAGGTCCACCTTTGGCTTCGGGGTGCCCGACGAGGTGGCCGTTCGGGTTGTGGAGCGGGTTGGGGTCGGGTCCTTGCGGAGGTGGACCTCGCGTTTGCGGCTCAGGACTTCGGAGCTCGACGGAGTCAGGACGAGGGTGGAGTACTCGCCTTCCACGGCCAGGAGGCCTTGGGCCAGGAGTTGGCGGACTACGCCTCGCCACTCGCTCTCGTTGAGGTCTTCGCCCTTGCCGAAGGTGCTGAGCTGGTCGTGGTCGAACTGGATCACCTTGGCGGTCTTGCGGCCCAGGAGGATGTCGATGGTCTGGCCCGCGCCGAACTTCTGGCCTCGTTCGTTGCGCAGGCGCCAGACGGTCGACAGGACTTTCTGGGCCGCGACCGTGCCGTCCCAGGACTCCGGTGGGGTCAGGCAGGTGTCGCAGTTGTTGCAGGGGACGCCGGACTGGCCGAAGTAGTCGAGGAGCCTGGTGCGGCGGCACGTGATGGTTTCGCAGAGGGCGAGCATCGCGTCGAGGTGGGTTTGTGAGCGGCGGCGGAAGGCCAGGTCGCCTTCGGACGACTCGATCATCTTGCGCTGTTGGACGACGTCGCTGAGGCCGTAGGCGAGCCAGGCGGTGGACGGGAGGCCGTCGCGGCCCGCTCGGCCCGTTTCCTGGTAGTAGCCCTCGACCGACTTCGGGAGGTCCAGGTGCGCCACGAAGCGGACGTCCGGTTTGTCGATGCCCATGCCGAAGGCGATGGTGGCGACCATGATCAGGCCGTCCTCGCGCAGGAAGCGGGCCTGGTTGCGCTGACGGGTCTGGGCGTCGAGGCCCGCGTGGTACGGCAGCGCGTTGATGCCGTTGGCCACCAGGAACTCGGCGGTCTTCTCGACGGAGGCGCGGGAGAGGCAGTAGACGATGCCGGCGTCGCCGTTGTGCTCGGCGCGGAGCAGGTCGAGGAGCTGTTTGCGGGGTTCTTTCTTCGGAACGATGCGGTACTGGATGTTCGGGCGGTCGAAGCTCGAGACGAACTGGCGGCCCTCGGTCAGCTCGAGGCGCGTGAGGATTTCCTGGCGCGTGGCGTCGGTCGCGGTGGCCGTGAGGGCGATGCGCGGGACCTTGGGCCAGCGCTCGTGCAGGTGGGCCAGGGACAGGTAGTCCGGGCGGAAGTCGTGGCCCCACTGGGAGACGCAGTGCGCCTCGTCGATCGCGAACAGGGCGATGTCGCCCTGGTCGAGCAGACGGAGGGTGGCCTCGGACGTCAGGCGTTCCGGGGCCAGGTAGAGCAGGTCGAGCTCGCCGTTCACGAACTCGGCCTCGACCATGCGGCGCTCGTCCCAGGACAGGGAGGAGTTCAGGAAGCCCGCGCGCACGCCGAGGGCGCGCAGGGCGTCGACCTGGTCCTGCATCAGGGCGATGAGCGGCGAGATCACCACGCCGGTGCCCGGACGGACCAGGGCCGGGACCTGGTAGCACAACGACTTGCCGCCACCGGTCGGCATCAGCACGAGCGCGTCGCCGCCCGCGATGACGTGCTCGACGATGTCGGCCTGGTCGCCGCGGAACTCGGGGTACCCGAAGACGCGCTGCAGGACTTGCAGCGCGTCTTCGGTAACGACACCGTCGGTTGAACCCATGCCGCCGATGCTAGCGAGCCGCACCGACAGTCCTGGCCGCTAGCCCAGCACGCCCTTCACACCTGCGGAAACACTGGTGGCGATCATCGGATCAGCGGACGCCGACGGCAGCGAGCCGCGCAACGGGACGCGCACCGAGGTGTCCGCCAGGTCGACGGTCAAGCGGGGCAGCTGGCTCGGGCGCACGATCGCGCTCGAGTCGGTTCCGCCGATCAGCAGGCCCAGCCGGTGTCCCGCGGGGATGACGTGGTCCGTTGTGGACAGTCGGAACGTCATGCGGTACTTGGTTCCCGGCGTGATCGTGCGCGGAGTGGAGAGCGACGCGTAGTTCGCGAGGTCTGCCCACCCGCGCGCGATGATCTGCGCGTCGACGTTGCCCGCCGTCGCTTCCGTGTTCTTGTAACAGGCGTCATCGCCCGTGCGGCTCTCGCCCCAGCACGACTCCGTGGTCAGCGTCCGGATGCCTTCACCGGTCCGCACCCGAGCCGGGCCGTAGTCGATGAGGTACGCCGTCAGGTGCGCGGTCGGCGTCGACGACGACACACCCACCGTGATCGACGACGTGCCTGCTACGCGCAGGTCCGACGCCAACGCCGCCGTCGAGTAGACCACCCGGCCGGTGTTCGAGCCGGAGAGCCAACTGGAAGGTGTGGCGCTGCCGTTGTCGGTGAACGCGGCCGTACCGGTGCCGGCCGCCGTGCCGAGCCCCGAAGAAGAGGGGCGCAGAACGGTGCTGACGGTTCCGGCGGGTGGCCACGCCTGGTCGTCCTCCCACTGGTCCGGCGCGCGCTCTGCGGACACCTGAGGCTCGTTCTCGATGCCGTTCGGCACGTTCAGCAGCCAGCGGTCGAACCACCGGTGCAACGTCGAGACCCACTCAGCGCGCCGGAAGTCGAACGGATCGACGTGCGCGGTCTGCGAGAACCAGAGCTTCTTCGGCACCGATGCGGGCACCGCGTCCCAGAACTGGCCGTACTGCAGCGTCTTGACGTTGAGGTCGTTCTGCCCGTGGATGGCGAAGATCGACGCCTTCACGCGTGAGGCGTTGCGCACGAAGTCACGTGCCTGCCACATCGCCGTGTAGTCGCCGTTGGACGGAGAACCGTTCGTCATCTGCGTGCGCACGGCACCACACCGTGAGCGCGCGTTGGAGTTCTCGAACTGCGAGCCCAGCCCGGTCGGCGAGCTGTAGCCGGGATACGCGACGCCGTCCGAGCGGAACCAGTCGTACCAGGAGCTGATGCCCGCGATCGGTACGATGGTCTTCAGCCCGTCGATCCCGGTCGACGCCACACCGTTCGCGATCGAGCCGTCCCACGACTTGCCGATCATGCCGACGGCGCCGGTCGACCAGGAAGCGGTCTTCGTCGTCGTGCCGGTCTGGGTCGAGTAGCCGGTGCGACGGCCGTTGAGCCAGTCGATCACGGCGGTGCCGGACGCGATCTCCGACTGGCCGCCGACGTCGACGCAGCCGCGGGACCGGTTCGTGCCGAGGAAGTCGACCAGCACGACGGCATAGCCGCGCGGCACGAAGTAGTTGTCGTAGAAGAGCGGGAACTTCACCGGCACGCCGGCGGTGTCGTAGGTCTTGACCTCGCCCTCGTTCCCGCGACCCGTGCTCTGGTAGTACGGGCTGGCCTCCATGATCACGGGCACGCGCCCGGTCGTGGAGGGTCTGATGATGTCCGCGGTCACCCGGTCGGGAGTGCCGTCGCCGTCCACGTCGAGGCCGGTGTCGACGTAGACGGTCTCTCGGACCGCGTCGGCCATCGAGTGGATCGGCGCGGACACGCCGCCGGACAGGGAAAACGCCGGTGTCGCCGCTGTGGCAGGGATTGGCGTCAGGGTCAGGGCCCCTGCTAACGCCACTACAACACGAACACGCTTCATGGAGATTCACGCTAAGGAGTGACAAAGTCACTCGTCAGAGCCAAAAGGCTTGATCCTCAGCGGTTGCGTCAACTACGCCCGGTGGCGAATATTCGACCTTCGTGAGCTTCACCTTCGAGCCAGCGCGCACCCGTGTCGTCTTCGGGCGCGGCACCGCTGCCTCCGTGCGCGCCGAAGCCGAGCGTCTTGGCGCGTCACGGGTCTTGCTGATCGCCCGGCACGGCGGTGACAAGGTGTCGGCGGAACTCGGTTCGCTGCTCGCCGCCCAGTTCACCGGCGCGACGATGCACACGCCGGTCGAGGTCACGGAGCGCGCGCTCGCGTTGTTGCGGGAGCACGGCGCGGACTGCGTGGTGTCGGTCGGCGGTGGATCGAGCACGGGATTGTCGAAGGCGCTTTCGGTGCGCGCGGGCGTGCCGCAGATCGTCATACCGACGACCTATGCGGGGTCGGAGGTCACGCCGGTGCTCGGCGAGACGGAGGGAGGGCTGAAGAAGACGCGGCGTGACGCGGCGGTCCAGCCGGACACGGTGATCTACGACGTCGACCTCACGCTGGACCTGCCGTTGGACGTCACGGTGACGAGCGCGCTCAACGCTCTCGCGCACGCCGTCACCGCGAGGGGCAACGAGAACCCGCTGATCGACGCCATCGCAACGAAGGCCATCGACGGCGTTTTGCACGCTTTGGCCGGAAATCCATCCACCGTGGACGCACGGACCGAGCTGCTGCACTCGGCCTGGCTCGCCGGGACCTGTCTCGCTAGTGTCCCCATGGGACTGCACCACAAGCTGGCACACGTTCTGGGTGGTTCGTTCGGTTTGCCGCATGCCGCGACACACACGGCGTTGCTCTCCCACACGGCGCCCGCCGATCTGGCTGAACGGATCCACGACACGGCCACCCGGTTCGGCGCGGCGACGTCACTGCGGGAACTGGGGATGGCGGAGTCCGATTTGTCCCGCGCCGCGGAAATCGCCGAGCACCCCGACGCGCTGCGGGTCCTGACCAACGCATGGCGCGACGCGCCAGGTGGCTGACGGGTTGTCATTCTTAAGGCTGATGTTCACACCTCTGAAACAAGACGATTCTCCGATGTGGACCTGAAGATTTGCTGATGAACTGTCACACATGCTCAGCCCCCTGGATCTGTCCCTGATACATGGGCCGATCCCTGCCGCCGCGACCGTTGCTGCCGCCCTTGCGTTGACATATCTCGCAATCAGGAAGAACCGGACCTGGTGGACCAGGGTTCTTCCCATCGTGCTGGCGGCGTGCGTGGTGGTCGTGCTCGGGCTGACCTTCGTGATCGACAACGTGTGGAAGCCCTGGCCGGAGCCGTTGCCGGTGATCTTGACGGTCTGGGCGGGCGCCGCTCTGACCGCGCTGGCACTGGCGGCCGCACGATTGCGCTCCGGGCGATGGTACGGCCGTGTGTTCGGCGTGCTGCTGGCACTGGGCGTCGCCACGAGCGCGGTGGTCGCCACGAACGCGCACTTCGGCCAGTACCCGTCCATGCGCGCGGTGCTGGACGTCTTCACGAACAACCAGGTCGAGCTCAACGAGGCGGCTCCTCCCCCGTCCGGCGTGGTCGAGGTGCCCGCGGGCAAGAAGCTCGCCGACGTCTGGAAGCGGCCGGACGACCTGCCGGACAAGGGCACGGTCTCCGAGGTGCCGATCCCCGGCGTGTTCCCCGCGCGTCCGGCGTGGGTCTACCTGCCGCCCGCCTATGCCACGACACCGCGCCCGAAGCTGCCGGTCATCGTGTTGCTGGCGGGTCAGCCCGGCCACCCGAAGCACTGGATCGACGGCGGGCGGGTCGTCGACAACCTGGACGCGTACGCGCGTGAGCACGACGGGCTCGCACCGATCGTCGTGGTGGCCGACCAACTCGGCGCGAACAACGCGAACCCGCTGTGCTTCGACTCCGCACTGGGCCAGTCCGAGTCATATCTGGCCCGCGACGTCCCCGCGTGGATCAAGCAACGCCTGACCGTCGACGAGCGCCGCGAGGCGTGGACGATCGCCGGCTTCTCCCAAGGCGCGACGTGCTCGGTGCAGCTCGCCGTGCGCGCGCCGGACGTCTACGGAAACTTCATCGCCCTCGCGCCCCAACGTGAGCCGACCCTCGGCACGCGACAGGACACCGTGAAGGCGGCATTCGGCGGCGACGAGGCTGCGTTCATCCGGGTCAACCCGATGGACATCCTTGCGCGCCAACGCTTCCCGCAGAGCGCGGGCGTCATCGTCTCAGGCCACGACGACGCCACTTACCGCCAGGCGGACGCCGAAGTGTTCGAGGCCTGCCGCAAGGCTGGAATGGACGTGCTGTGGAAAGAACTGCCGACCGGTCACGACTGGAACATGGCACGGGAGGGGCTCTTCGGGTCCCTGCCGTGGTTCATGCAGCGAACAGGGGTGGTCAGATGATCGCCCGGCTGTTCCGCACAGCACCGCTGACCTGCGTCTTCCTGATCGCTTTCTGGACTGTTGGGGCGTTGACCGGTGCGATCGGCGGCGCCAACGACGAGCTGCTCGCGCAGGTCGGGTTCGGCACCGACAGTCCGCTGTGGAGCGTGTTCAGCTCGGCGCTGTGGTCGATGGACCTGCTGGGCTATGTGGCGACCACGGTTCTGCTGCTGGTCGTCGGGCCGCTGGCCGAGCGGTCGTTCGGCAGCCTGCGCACGGCCGCGATCTTCCTCGCGTCGCACGTGATCGGCTCGTTCCTGGGGCTCGGGGTGGTGCTGCTCGGCCGGGACGTGCACTGGTCGTGGCTCGAGTCGCTGGTGGGCGAGGCCGCTGCGGGGCCGTCGATCGGCGGGGTGGGGCTGGCGCTCGCGCTGTCGTTCCGGATGCCCGCGCTGTGGAGGCGTCGCGTCCGCCTGTTGATGATCTTGTCGGTGCTGGTGCTCACGCTGTACTCAGGTTGGCTGGAAGATCTGCTCAGACTGTCCGGTGGCGTGGCCGGACTGGTGATCGGAGCGTTGTTCCTGAAGAGCGGGGCGGTGCACAAGCCGCGCACGTTCCAGGACACACGGGTGCTGGTGGCGCTGCTGCTCGCGGCGTCGGCGCTCGGGCCGGTGGTGGCGATGATGTCGCCGTCCCCCAACGGCCCGCTGTGGTGGTTCGCGGACGTCGTGGCGGTCGTGCAGCCGTCGCAGGAGGACGTCGACGCGATGTGCGGCTCGGACGCGGTCGAGCTGTGCCGGACGATGATGGTTCAGCTGTCGTACGGCAGGTTCCCCGCGCTCGTGATGTCGCTGCTGCCGGCGTTGCTGCTGCTCGTGCTGGCCGAAGGGCTGCGCCGCGGACGGCGGTTCGCGTGGTGGTCGGCGCTGGTGTTCAACGTGGCGTTCTCCGCGTTCATCGGGTGGTACGTCGTCGACGCCGCGCGGATTCCGGACATCGGCGCGGTGGAGGTCTTGTTCTCCTTCAGCGTCCCGATGCTGGCACCGCTCGCGATCACGGTCGTGTTGTTGTTGACGCGCAAGCACTTCGCTGTGCGTCTGCCTCGCCACGCCGTCAGGAAGTTCTGGCGGTTCACGGCGGGCAGCGTCGCGTTGCTGTCGGCCCTGTACGTCTTCGGCGGTTACCTCGTGCGCGACCAGTTCTCGCCGGAGCCCGGTTTCGCCGAGCTGCTCGCGGACCTGCCGACGCGGTTCCTGCCGCCGGGCTACCTGCTCGGCCTGGTGCCGCTGCAGTTCTCCGCCGAGGGGTTCGTCGGGACGCTGCTGTTCGAGTACACGGGCGTGGTGTTCTGGCTGATCGTGCTGGCCGGTCTGCTGATGGCGTCGTGGCGCTCGTGGCCGTCGTCGTGCGAGAAGGAAGCGACGCACGCTCGCGACCTGATGCGGCGCTACGGCGGTTCGTCGTTGTCGTACATGACGACGTGGCGCGGCAACCAGTACTGGTTCACGCCCGACGGCGAGAACGCCATCGCGTACCGCGTGGTGGCGACGATCGCGCTGACGGTCGGCGACCCGATCGGCCCGGCGCGGGTCGAGGCCGTGCGCGGATTTGCGGAATTCTGCGCCCGCAACGGGTGGACGCCGTGCCTGTACAGCGTGGGAACGGAGACGAAGGAGGCGGTCGGAGGTCTGGGGTGGTCGGCGGTGCAGGTCGCCGAGGACACCGTGATCGAACTGGACACGCTGGCGTTCACCGGCAAGAAGTGGCAGGACGTGCGCACGGCCCTGAACAAGGCCGCCAAGGCCGGCATCACGGCCGAGTGGTGCACGTACGGCGACGCGCCTTACGCGATCACCGACCAGATCCGGTCGATCTCGGCGGAGTGGGTGGCCGACAAGGGCCTGCCGGAGATGGGCTTCACGCTGGGCGGCCTGGAAGAGCTGACCGGCGACGGTGTCCGCTGTCTGCTGGCGGTCGACGGCGACCGCACGGTGCACGGGATCACGAGCTGGCTGCCGGTGTACCAGGACGGCGAGGTCGTCGGGTGGACGCTCGACTTCATGCGCCGCCGGGCGAACGGCTTCCGCGGCTCGATGGAGTTCCTGATCGCCTCTGCAGCACAACAACTTCAGACCGAGGGCGCCCGGTTCCTGAGCCTGTCGGGTGCACCACTGGCACGCCTGGACCGCGGTGAGCGACCCAGGGCGCTGCAACGCGTCCTCGACTTCACCGGGCAGGTGCTGGAGCCGGTGTACGGGTTCCGCTCGCTGTTCGCGTTCAAGGCGAAGTTCCAGCCGTCCTACCGCCCGATGTTCATGGCGTACCCGGACTCGGCGGCACTGCCCCGCATCGCGAACGCGGTGAGCCGGGCGTACCTGCCGCACCTCAACGCACGTCAGGGACTTCGCCTCGCGACCAAGATGATCATCCGGACGCGGGAACGCGCGACCACGCAAGGCCGGGCCCGCTAGCGCCGCGGCCGCTCGCTGAGCGGACGGGTGGGCGGATCCACACCGAGCCGGGATGCGACATGGTGCCGGCCCGCGTTCTGAACCGGGCCGGCTGTGAACGCACGACGCGGGCCGCTGGGGCTGCGGCCACTCGTTGCAGACGGGTGGGCGGATCCGCGCCGAGCCGGGACGCGACGCGGTGCCAGTCCGTGCCCTCAACCGGATCGGCAGTGAATGCACGACCACACAACGCTGGACCCGCTAGCGCCGCGGCCACTCACTGGACAGACGGCTGGGCGGATCCGCACCGGGCCGGGAGGCGGCGCGGTGCCGGGACGCGTGCTCGACCGGGCCGGCTGTGAGCGCGCGACCACACACGGTCGAAACCGCTAGGCCGAAAGGGTGGTGAGGTGATCCTCATCGTCACTGCCGACCGTCACTGAGCGAAGATGCGCCGATGACCGTGCGGGGCAATCTGCCTGCCCGAACCACGACGTTCATCGGCCGCCGGGCCGTGCTCGCCGAAACCGAGGCGCTCCTCGGCAAGGCCCGGCTGGTCACGCTGGTGGGTGCCGGCGGTGTGGGCAAGACGCGCATCGCCGTGGAGACCGGGCTGACCGTGGCACGGGCGGGGGTGTTCCAGCACGGGGTGTGGGTGGTGCCGCTCGCGGACCTCAAGGATCCGGCGTTGCTCGCGCGCACGGTCGCGGCCGAGCTGCGGATCGTCGACAACTCGCCGGACGCGGGGCTCGGACGGCTCGTGGAGTCGTTGTACGACAAGCATTTGATGCTCGTGCTGGACAACTGCGAGCACCTGCTGGAGCCGGTGCGGCATCTCGTGCACCACCTCTTGCGCAACTGCGAGGGGCTGACGATCCTCACGACGTCACGGGAGCAGCTCGGCGTCTACGGCGAGCACCTGCTGCGGGTGCCGCCGCTGGATGAGGACGCCGTGGAGCTGTTCCTGGAACGGGCGGAGGCGGCGGGGGCGTCGCTGACGGAGGTGGACCTGCCAGAGGTCGGGGCGCTGTGCCGGGCGCTGGACGGGTTGCCGCTCGCGATCGAACTGGCGGCCGCGCGGCTGGCCGAGATGTCGCTGACCGACGTGCTCGAGCAGCTGGACCGGCGGTTCGACCTGCTGGTCGGCGACACGCACGGGCCGGCGCACCACGTCACGCTGGAGCGGGCGTTCGAGTGGTCGGCTCGCCAGTGCACCGACGAGGAACGGCGGCTGTGGGCGACGCTGTCGGTGTTCCCGGCGGACTTCGATCGTGCCGCGGCGGAGGCGGTGGCGGGCGGGGACGTGCTGGAGTCGTTGTCGGCGCTGGTCCGCAAGTCGATCGTGGTGGCGACGACGAGCCCGGTCACGCGGCGCACGCGCTATCGGTTGCTGGACACCGTGTCGCAGTTCGGCGCTCGTCTGCTCACGGACGCTGACGAGCCGTTGCGGCGGCACGTGTTGCACTACAGCGCGTTCGTGGACGAGGCGGCCCGCTCGTGGTTCTCGCCGGATGAGGCGCTGTGGATGGCCCGGCTGCGGGAGGAGTGGCCGAACATCCGTGCCGCGGTCGGGTACGCGCTGGGGACTCCCGACCTGGCGGAGGCCGGGACCGTCATGGCGATGAACGTGCAGCGGAGCCGTTTCACGTCGTTCGCGGGCATGCTCGGCCAGGCGCGCGACCTGCTCGCGGTGGCGCGCAAGGTGATCACCGAGCCGGCGTTGCGATCGTCGTTGCTGGCGCACTGCGCGTACCTGGCGCAGACGCAGGGCGACATGGCGGCGGCGATCCCGTTGATGAACGAGGCACGCGCGTTGCCGCGGCAGCCGATGACAGACGTGCACCTGGTGTTCGTCGAGGCCACGCATCTCTTCTACGTGGACGGCTCACCGGACTGCGTGCCGTTGTACGCGCGCGTCGTCGAGCTGTGCCGTGAGTACGCACCGGCGGGAGACACGTACATCACCGAGCTGATGCACGCGATGGCCGTGTGTTTCCTGATGGACGCCGAGGCCGCGAACAAGGCCACGACCGGGCTGATCAGGCTGGCGGAGAGCAACGGCGTGGACTGGTCGCACGCCTGGGGACTGTGGCATCAGGCCCTCTACGAACTGCTGCACGGCGATTCGGCGCAGGTGCATCCGCTGGCCGTCGAAGCGTTGCGGATCCAGTTGGAGCTCGGTGACACCTGGGGTCCCGCGTACAGCCTGTGGCTGCTCGCCTGCACGTGCGCCGAGCTGGGTGCTCACGACCGTGCGGCACGGCTGCTGGGTGCGCTGCGTTCGCAGGAGCGCATCTCGCGGATCTCGTTCGCGAGCATGAGCCCGTTCCACAAGATGCTGGAACGCGCGGACCGGACCGTCCGCCGCGCGCTGGGCGACGACTACCAGGTGATCACGACGCTGGGCGCGGACCTGCGGCAGGAGCAGGCGATGGAGTTCGCGCTCGAGCCGGTGCCGGACTCCGAGCGGCGACCGGTGAAGGCGACGCTGCCGGGTGGACTGACCAAACAGGAGTTCACGATCGCCGGACTCGTGGCGGAAGGGCTCACGTCGAAGCAGATCGGGGCGAGGCTCTTCATCTCGCCGCGGACGGCGGACCGGCACGTGGTCAACATCCGCGCGAAGCTGGGCCTGCCGAACCGCGTGGCCCTGGCCGCCTGGCTCCGGTCGGCCACTGACACGGGCACCCGGTGAGCTGAGCCAACGCCCCGCGATCACTTCCCCCCGGATGATCACGGTCATCACCGTGGCCGACTCATCCCACCTGGGGTGCCCGTCCGACGCTGAGCTCGACGCCGGACCATCAATCTCACCCGCGCCCCCAAGTGCTCGCATCGGCAAAATTGCGCATTCCGATCGGCGGCAACCAGCTTCACCCGTCCGGGCTATCGGACGCCGGCTTCAGTCCCAGCGGGACGAACACGGATGCGGTCAGCTGCTGAGCAGAACCCTTTGGCACAAAAGGAAGTCCTCGGGCTACCGGGCGTCCGCGGCGGTTTTGAGACCGAACGCGATCAGGGCCGAGGCGGAGATGCGGTCCAGCAGGGTTCGCCGGCGCAGCAGGAAAGCGCGGGCCCGACCGGCCGCAGTGATCAAGACGGGGAACCACAGGAGGCCGATTCCCAGGTGGATCGCCACCAGGACCGCACCCCAGGCCGGTTGGCCCACCGGGAGGAACTGCGGGAGCAATGAGATGTAGAAGACGCCCGGCTTCGGGTTGAGCAGGTTGGTGAGGAGTCCTACCCGGACGGCCGCGCGTGCCGACGGGACGGGGGCCGGTTCGTCGACCGCGACCGGGCGGCGGGAGGTCCACAGGGCTTTGACGCCCAGGTAGACGAGGTAGGCGGCGCCCAGCCAGCGGACGATGTCGTAGGCCAGTTCGGAGGCTTGGAGGAGGGCGGTCAGGCCCACCAGGCCCGCGGTGGCCCAGACCAGGCAGCCCAGGGTGCTGCCGACCACGACGCCCAGTGCGGCTCGGCGGCTCACGAGGAGAGCCGTTCGCAGCACCAGCAGGGTCTCCAGGCCCGGGGTGATGACGGTGAGCAACGCGACCAGCGTGAAGCTCAGAAGCGCGGTAGTCGACATGCCGTCATGAGAACACGGTCGAGCAGGGCTGCAGGAAGAATTAACACAGCCGACACGATGGTCAGTGGACTCGGTTACCGCCCACGGGCTTCGTGTAACGGTGGGCCGGGACCAGAATGGGGCCGTCCGGGTGGGGTGCCTGGTGGTCGAACAGTCCCTCGTCGGTCCAGCCCTGGCGTTCGTAGAAGCGCCGCGCCCGCGTGTTCCCGGCGACGACGGCCAGCCACGCCACGGGATGCCCGCCCGAAGCCACGACCTGCTCCGCGGCCGACAGAAGTGCTGACGCGACACCGGATCCGCGGTGGTCCGATGAGACGTAGACCTGCTCCACCTCGTCCTCGACGACCATCACGAAGCCGGCTATCTCACCGTCCACGGTCGCGATCGTGGTGTGCTCGACGTGCTCCAACGCGCGCGGCTCGAACGTCTCGCGAGGCCGTGCGTCGATGAGTTGTTGCGGCACGTTGCCCAGGTGCGCGTCGCACCAGCCCGGGTACCAGATCCTGGCGACCGCCGGTGCATCTGCGGGGGTCGCGCGCCGCAGCTCCACCACTAGAGGTACCAGGCCTGTCTCATGCGACCGATGATGCCACAGGAAAATCGCCGCACACGGCCGTGTTCGCGACATCGCCGCAAACACGGCCGTGTCCTCAACGGATCAGACTCGTTCCCACAACGCCGGAACGTTCGGAGGTTCCCACCCGGTCAGCGAAGTGTGCGCCTGACGACAGCGATAAGTCATACCGCCGTAGGTCACCTGCGCGCCAGTGGCGTAATAGGTGTTGGGAGCCCAGGCACTTCCGCCAGGGTTGGTGGTGGTCGTGGTAGTCGTTGTCGTAGTAGTGGTCGAGGTCGTGGTCGATGTCGGCGGAGTCCCGCTCCCCCGCGGCAGGTCGCCCGCGATGACGTAACTGTTGCCACCGAAGGTGAACGTGAAGTTCGACGGCGAAGCGATCGGCATGTAGTAGTTCAGCCGGACGTCCACCGACGCACCGGGTGCGATGGTCTGCCACGAAGGCAATGTCACGACGACGTGCTGGAAGTCCCCGCGCAAACCGCCGACGTTGTTACCGCTGTGACCACGGGTCGCCACGGAGAGCCCGAACCCGGACTGGTCGGTCATGCTGCCCGGCGCACTGGTGCCGTAGTCGAACTCGACGCGCGTGCCACCGGGGATCGTCGTGGTCGAGCTGTTGGTGATCCGCATGGTCGGGTTGATCGGATAGTTGTTGTCGCCCAACGCGAACCCGGACAACGACACGTTGGCGTTCAGCACGTTGGCAGGCATCGTGCGACCGGCCTTCGACGCACCATAAGGCGCAGCACTCCGCAGGCCGTCGTTGATCTTCGACACCAGCGTGTCACCAATGTAGTACTGCGACTTGGCGCTGTCGTAGGCGTAGTCACCGGCCAGCTCCCAGATCATGACGCCACCGATGCCCTTGCTGGCAACGTAACTCGTCTTGGCCGCGATCGACACATCGTCCTCAGTGGACAGGAAGACGCCCTTGGAACTGTTCCACAGCCACGGCGCGACCATCGTGCTGTTGTAGTTGCGGGCGTAAGTCCCGGTGAGCCGGTCTTCGGGGTCGTTGACCGGGTCGAGACCGTACTTGGTGAGGTAGTCCGGCGTGATGCCGTTCTGCAGGTTCATGGCGTGCCACATGGGGTTCACGCCCGACGAGACCTCCATGCCGTTGAGGTCATCGTGCCACAGGTTGTCGATGCCGACGGCGCCGTTGCCGCAGGGGACGGTCGACCCGACGGTTCCTCCGGTGCCGGGTGGGCACTGCGCCTGGTTGGGCAGCGCGGCACGTCCCCACAACCCGTTCGTGCCACCGGTCACCGCTCTCCAGCCGCGCGTGTAGAAGCCGACGCCGATGTTGATCCGGCCGGGCTGCATCGCGCCGCGGAAGTAGTGGTAGGCCCAGTCGGTGTTGAGATACCCCTGCCCGTCGTACTGCGGCGTCGTGTACACCTGCCAGTGCGCCAGCTCGGCGTCCTGGCCGTTGTCGTACAACGCGGCGTTCGGGCCCACGAAGTGGTTCCACGCGCCGTGCAGGTCGTAGCTCATGATGTTGACGTAGTCGAGGTACCGCGTGACGCCGTAGACCTCCTGGCCGCGCAACAACCATCCGCTGGCCGGAACCGCCGCCGTCAGCAGGTAGTGCCTGCCATCGGCCGCACCTGCGCGGTCGAGCTTGTCGCGCAACGTCCGCATCAGGTTCTCGTAGCCGGTCCACAACGTGCCGCGGTTGGCGTTGGAGATCCAGAAGTCGTCGGGATTTCCGGCGTAGTTGTTCGACGTCGCGTACTCGTAGTCGATGTCGGCGCCGTTGAACCCGTACTGCCGCAGGAAAGCGACGACCGAGTCGGCGAACGTGGTGATCGACGTCTGCGACTGAGCGAGCTTGTAGAAGCCACCGGTGGCGTTGCGGGTGCCGTCCGGGTTGAGGATGCCGCCCGATTCGGCCCAGCCGCCGATCGAGATCAGCGTCTTCACGTTCGGATACTGCTTCTTGTACTTGGTCAGCAGGTTGAAGTGGCCCTTGTAGGACAACGACGGGTCCATCTCCGCGCCGGGAACGCCCGGCCACTCCATCCCGGTGGACGCGTTGGTCGCGCCCGCGGGACCGACCGAGATCCGGTTGTCCGTGCCGATGTTCGCGAACGCGTAGTTGAGGTGGGTGACCTTCGTCCACGGGATGTTGCTCGCGAGGTACGCGGGCGCGCCGTTCTTCCCCGTGCGCCAGCTGGTGAAGTATCCGATCGTCCTGCGGGTCTTGTCCCCCATCTTTTCGCGGCCGGCGGTGTCGTAGACGGTGCAGTACGGCGTGTCGACACCGGGCGTCCGGTAGAGGCCGTCCGGACGGCAGTCCTCGTGGCCAGCGGCCAGGGACGGCAACGGGTGCACGAGCGCGACCACGACGAGACCGGCGGTGGTCACGAGCGCGGCGAGGAGGGGAAGGATCTTTCTGGAGAGGGTTCTGCGCATGCCGAACCTCCTGTGCAGGGAGGCGGCCTGAGCACCTAAGTCTGGAACCGGGAAAGTTCACGGTCAATACGAGGTATAGACCAATTCATCAAATAGTTGACATCGACTAGTCAGTGTCGGATAGTTGAGATCGACCAAGGAGGTCGGAACGTGCGTCGCAAGGTGTCGAACCCGTTGGCCCTGGCCGTGCTGGCGTATCTCGTGATGGGACCCATGCATCCCTACGAGCTGGGCAAACAGCTCAAGGACACGGGCAAGGACCGCAACATCAAGTTCAACCGCGGCTCGCTCTACATGGTCGTCGAGCAACTGCGGAAAGCCGGGTTCGTCGCCGAGCAGGAGACCGTCAGAGACACCCAACGGCCTGAACGCACGGTCTACGCGCTGACCGACGAGGGACGCGCCGAGCTGTACGACTGGATGCGCGAGCTCGTCCGCGACCCGGTCCACGAGTACCCGCAGTTCGGCGTGGCGTTGTCGCTGATCTCCGTGCTGGATCCGGCGGAGACCGTGGAACTGCTCCGCGCCCGCGCCGACGCGTTGACGAAGGACATCGACGAGACGCGCGCCATGATCGCCAAGGCCACCGGTGACGGAGTCGAGTGGATCTTCCTCGTCGAGGAGGACTACCGGATCGCGGTGCTGGAGGCCGAACTGCGGCTGGTCGGCAAGCTCACGGGGGAACTGGCGAAAGCCGACTACCAGCACCGGTGGCGGCAATTCTTCGGGAGGGAAGAACAGTGAAGGCGTTAGTCATCGGGGGCGGCATCGCGGGACCGGTCACCGCGCTAGCCCTGCAGAAGGCCGGGATCGACTCGGTGGTCTTCGAGGCGTACGACACGACCGCGGACGGCGTCGGCGGCATGCTCACCGTGGCGCCCAACGGACTCGCGGCGCTGAAGATCGTCGGGATGGAACCTGACTTCGGCGAGCCCTTGCGCCACATGGTGATGGCCGATGCGCAGGGCCGCACGCTGGGCCGCATCACGGGAGACCCGAGCCGCGTCGTGACACGGGCCGAGCTCTACCAGCGGCTGCGCGAGCTGACGGTGGAACACCAGGTCAAGGTGGAGTACGGCAAGCGTCTCGTGGACGTCGAGAACCACGAGAACGGCGTCACCGCAACGTTCGCCGACGGCAGCACCGAAAGCGGCGACGTGCTGATCGGCGCCGATGGCATCCGCTCGCGGGTCCGCACGATCATCGACCCTCAGGCGCCACAACCGGAGTACGTCGGCCTGCTGGGCTTCGGCTCGTACGCCGAGAACAGCGGCGTGCACGGTGACCCGGAGACGATGTACTTCGTGTTCGGCCGCTCCTTCCTCGGTTATTGGGCCCACGACGGCAAGATCGCCTGGTTCAACAACCTCGCGGTCGACCGGCCGATGACGCCGGCCGAGGTCAACGCCGTCCCGTCCGCGACCTGGATGGAACGCCTGCGCGAGGCGTACGGCGACGACATGCCCGCGAAGCAACTGCTGGCCCACAGCAGCGAGGTGGTCGGAGCGGGCCCGTTGGAGATCATGCCGAGCGTGCCGCACTGGCACCGCGGCCGCGTGGTCCTGGTCGGCGACTCCGCCCACGCACCGAGCGCCAGCTCCGGCCAGGGCGCCTCACTCGCGGCCGAGTCCGCGGTGCAGCTCGCCCGATGCCTGCGCGACATCCCTGATCTCGCAACGGCTTTCGCCACCTACGAACAGCTCAGGCGGCCACGGGTCGAACGGATCGCGGCACGCGCGGCCAGGACCAACAGCGACAAGCGCGGGATCGGGCCGATCACCCGGCTGCTGATGCCACTCGTCATGAAGACCTTCGGCGCGAAAGCGTTCACGAAGGACCAGAACTACCGCATCGACTGGGAAGCTCAGGTCAGCCGGTAACCGTGCGCGGGCCGGTTCGCCATGCCGTACCGCGGCTGCACCTCCGCCATCCCGATGGTCACCAGGTGCTCCAGGTACCGCCGCGCGCTGACCCGCGACAACCCGGCCCGATCCCCGACCTCCTGCGCCGACAGATCAACCTCGCTGTCCTTCAACGCATCCGTCACCAGCCGCAGCGTCACGGCCGAGAGTCCCTTGGGCAGCACCACTCGCGGCCGGTGGTGCATCAACTGGTCGACGGCGGCCTGGTCCAGCACCTGGCCGAGCCGCTGCACCTCGGTGCGCTGAGCGAGGTACTCGCGCATCCGGTCCAGGAACGCCGTGCGCGTGAACGGCTTCACGAGGTAGTTGTCCACGCCGCGGGACATCGCCTGCCGGACGGTCTCCCGTTCCCGCGCGGCCGTGACCGCGATGACGTCCACGGGCGGTCCGTTGCGGGCACGCAACCGGGCCAGCACCTCCAGTCCCGACATGTCCGGCAGGTGGATGTCCAGCAGCACGAGGTCCGGGCGCAACGCCTCGACGGCGCGCAACGCCTCACCGCCGAGGTGCGCCTCGCCGACCACCTCGAACCCCGGCATCGCCTCCAGGAACCCGCGGTGGATCGCGGCCACGGCGAAGTCGTCGTCCACGACCAGGGTCCGCACGCTCATCGGTTCCCCGTCTCCGGCAGCCACGCCTCGAACGACGCGCCGCCCAGTTCCGAGTCGGTGATCGCCACCCTGCCCTTGCGACGGGTGACCACCCTCGACACCAATGCGAGTCCTATCCCCCGGTCGGCGCCCTTGGAGCTGACGCCCAGGTCGAAGATGCGGCCGCGTTGCGACTGCGCCACGCCCGGACCGTCGTCGTCCACGACCATCCGCACCCCTTGAACCGACGACCGGACCATCACGCGCACGGTTCCACCTGTCTGCACGGCGTCCACCGCGTTGTCCACGAGGTTGCCCAGCACGGTCAACGCGTCGTCGCCCGCCCGGATGTCCACCGCGCTGTCCGGGTCCAGCCTCAGCTCGACACCGCGTTCGTGCGCGGTCGACGACTTGGCCAGCAGCAACGCCGCCAGCGCGGGATCGGCGTTGGCGCCGTCGATGATGTCCGCGGTGACCGACCCGGCCCCGCCGACGCGTTCGATGTAGGCGACGGCGTCAGAACGCCGGTCCAGCTCCAGCAGACCGCCGATGACGTGGAGGTGGTTGGAGAACTCGTGGGCTTGCGCGCGCAGCACCTCGGTAACGGTGCGCTGGCCGTCGAGTTCGCGCAACGCGTCGTGCAACTCGGTTCGGTCACGCAAGGTCAGCACGACACCGACCGCCCGGTCGTGCGTCTTGGCCGTCATCCGGTTCGCGACCAGCACCCGTTCCCCGGCCAGCACCAGCCGGTCCGCGAGGTCGTCCTCGGCCCGCGCCAGGTCCAGCAGGCCTTCGTCGAGCACCTGCGAGGCGGGCAGCCCGGTCGGGTTGTCGCTGAGTCCGAGCAACCGCAACGCCTCGTCGTTGACCAACGCGAGCCGCTGCCGGACGTCGATGGCCACAACGCCTTCCCGGATGCCGTGCAGCATCGCGTCACGGGTCTCCAGCAACTGCGCGATCTCGGCGGGTTCGAGCCGGAACGTGCGGCGCCGCACCAGTTGCGTGATCAGCGCGGCCCCGAGCACGCCGACCAGCGCGGCCGCGGCCAGCCAGCCGATCAGCTCCGGCAGGTCCTCGGCGAGGTCGTCGGAGAGCTGGCTCTCCAGGATGCCGACCGAGGCCATGCCGATGATGTGCCCGTCCGCGGCCCGCACAGGAACCTTGGCGCGCAACGACGTCCCGAGCGTGCCGGTCTCGGTGCCGACGAACACCTCACCGGACAACGCGGCCGTCGGGTCGGTGGAGACGCGCTCACCGATGCGCTTCGGATCCGGGTGGGCGTAGCGGACGCCGTTGCGATCGGTGACGACCACGTACGTCACCTGCGACGCCTTGCGGATCAACTCCGCCAGCGGCTGGATCGTCGCGGCCGGGTCCGGCGAGTCGAACGCCTGCACGACCGTGGGCAGCCGGGCCACGCTCTCCGCCACCGACAGCATCCTGTCCTTGTACGCCTCCCGGATGCGGTCGCTCTGCAGCTTGGCCGCGAGCAGCCCGGCGGCACAGGTCGTCATCAGCACGATGACCACCTGCAACACCAGCAGCGAGACGCCCAGCGAGACCGACCGGCGGAACATGAGTGGCATTCTGACCCAAAGTGTGTGAACTGCGTCACGAACTTAACGACCAATACGTTCCTTACGACCGATGCCCCGGTTCGAGACCCGCAGGTACCTACCGTTCCCGCCCAACGTTCGCAACGAGGCGGAGGAGTGCTCGATGGGGCAGAGCTGGAGACGTGCGGCGGCGATCGCGGCCGTCGGACTGGTGCTCGCGGGATGCGGTCAGGCGGCGAAGAACTCCGGCGGTGGTGGCACCATCGGCAAGCTGGAGATCATGGCACCGGCCGACCCCGGCGGCGGCTGGGACCAGACGGCCCGTGCCATGCAGACGGCGGTCTCCGGGGCGAAGCTCGCGGGATCCGTGCAGGTCAGCAACGTCGGCGGCGCGGGCGGCACGGTCGGGCTGCAGAAGCTCGCCAACGAGCGGTCCGAGTCGTTCCTGATGATCACCGGCCTGGTGATGGTCGGCGCGGTCGAGACCAACGCCTCGGCCGCGCGCATCGAGGAGACCACGCCGATCGCACGGCTGACCGCGGAGGACGAGGTTCTCGTCGTCCCCGCCGACTCGCCGTTCAAGTCGGTCGAGGAACTCCTGGCGGCAGTCCAGGAGAAGGGCAAGGGCGTGTCGATCACCGGCGGTTCGGCCGGCGGTACCGACCACATCCTCGCCGGTCTGCTGCTCAAGGCGAAGGACATCGACCCGGCCAAGCTCAACTACGTGCCCTACTCCGGCGGCGGCGAGTCGCTGGCGGCGTTGCTGGGCAAGAAGGTCGACGCCGGCATCTCCGGCATCGGCGAGTACCGCGAGCAGATCAAGGCCGGCAAGCTGCGTGCGCTCGGCACGTCCGGGCCCAGCCAGGACCCGACGCTGAAGGTGCCGACCTTCAAGGAGCTGAACCTGGGCGTCGAGCTCACGAACTGGCGTGGCGTCGTGGCACCGGGCGGGATCTCCCCGGAGGCCAAGGACCGGCTGACCAAGCTCGTGACCGACATGCACGCGAGCGAGCAGTGGAAGGCCGAGCTGACCAAGAAGGGCTGGACGGACACCTTCCTCAGCGGCAGCGAGTTCTCCACGTTCCTGAACAAGGAGATCGGCCGCATCCGCCCGGCACTGCAGGACATCGGGCTCGTGAAGTGACCACGGACAAAGTCTCCGCGAAAGTCGAGGAGTACGCGTTCGGCGGTCTGGTCGCGGCGATCGGGGTCTTCACCCTCGTCGACGCGACCACGATCGTCGCCCGTGACGACAACGCGGTCGGGCCGCGTGCTTTCCCTTACGCCGTAGGGGTTCTGCTCATCGTCACGGGTGTGGCGGCGATCATCGCCACCGCCCGCGGCAAGCTCGGCCAGGCCGAGGAGGGCGAGGACGTCGACGCGGATGTGCGCACCGACTGGATCACCGTGGGCAAGCTCGTGGCGGTGCTGGTGGCACATCTGGTGCTGATCGACCTGGCCGGCTGGCCGGTCGCGGCGACCGTGCTGTTCTTCGGGGCGGCGTGGACGCTCGGCGCGGTGTGGTGGCGCGCGTTGCCGATCGCCGTGGTGCTCGCTCTGGTCGTGCAGGTGGTGTTCGCGTCCGGTCTGGGCCTCTCGCTGCCCGCCGGAATTCTCGAAGGGGTGCCGTTCCTCGATGGATAGCATCACCGCTCTGATGGAGGGTTTCGCCACCGCCGCGCAACCCGTGTACCTGCTGTACGCGTTGCTGGGCGTCACGCTCGGCACGGCTGTCGGTGTGCTGCCGGGCATCGGGCCGGCGATGACGGTGGCGTTGCTGCTGCCGTTGACGTACTCGCTCGACCCGACCGCGGCGCTGATCATCTTCGCGGGCATCTACTACGGCGGCATGTACGGCGGGTCGACGACGTCGATCCTGCTGAACACACCGGGTGAGTCCGCGTCGATCGTGACGGCGTTGGAGGGCAACAAGATGGCCCGCGCCGGACGTGGCGCGGCGGCACTGGCGACGGCGGCGATCGGGTCGTTCGTGGCGGGCACGATCGCGACCGTGTTGCTGACCCTGCTGGCACCGGCCATCGCCGATGTCGCGGTGACGCTCGGGCCCGCGGACTACGTGGCACTGATGGTGGTCGCGTTCACGACCGTGGCGGCGCTGCTCGGGTCGTCACCCGTGCGCGGCCTGGCGTCGTTGGGTCTCGGGCTGTTCATCGGCCTGGTCGGCACCGACACCCTGTCGGGACAGCAGCGCTTCACCCTCGGGGTGGGGACGCTGGCCGACGGCATCGACGTGGTCGTGGTGGCGGTCGGCGTGTTCGCCGTCGGCGAGGCGCTGTACGTGGCGTCGAGGCTGCGGCACGGGCCGATCGAGGTGATCCCCGTCGGCGGGAAGTGGATGACCCGCTCGTTCTGGGCGCGCTCCTGGAAACCGTGGCTGCGCGGCACGGCCATCGGGTTCCCGATCGGCACCGTGCCCGCCGGTGGCGCGGACGTGTCGACGTTCCTGTCCTACGCGGCCGAGAAGAAGCTCTCGAAGCGGCCGGAGGAGTTCGGGCACGGGGCGATTGAGGGCGTGGCGGGTCCGGAGGCGGCCAACAACGCCGCCGCGGCAGGCGTTCTCGTGCCGTTGCTGACGCTGGGCCTGCCGACGTCGGCGACGGCCGCGGTGATCGTGGCGGCGTTCCAGAGCTACGGAATCCAGCCGGGGCCGTTGCTGTTCACCAACAACTCGGCGATGGTGTGGGCGTTGATCGCGTCGCTGTACATCGGCAACGTGATGCTGCTCGTGCTGAACCTGCCGCTGGTGAAGATCTGGGTGAAGGTGCTGCAGATCCCGCGGCCCTACCTGTACGCGGGAATCCTGCTGTTCGCGGCACTGGGCACCTACGCGGTGAACTTCGTGGTGGACGACCTGATCGTGCTGCTGGTGATCGGCGTCGCAGGCTTCTTCATGCGGCGTCACGGCTATCCGGTCGCACCTTTGGTCGTGGGCCTGATCCTCGGGCCGATGGCGGAGGAACAGCTGCGCCGCACGTTGCAGATCAGCGAAGGCTCTCTCACGGCGCTGGTCGCCAGTCCGTTCGCGGCGCTCGCCTACAGCGTGCTCGCGGTGATTCTGGTGGTGGCAACGGTGATGCGGTTGCGGCGCAAGAAAACCGAGGTGACGGTGTAACGCTCTCGGCCGAGCGGCGATCTTGGGGCGTGGGAGGACAACGGTGATCCGGCGGCCCCGGCTCGAGGGGCTGCTCCGCACGACGAGGCTCACGACTCTCGTCGCACCAGCCGGTTACGGCAAAACGACTCTGCTGACGCAGGCGCACACCGACCGTCCGGTGGTGTGGCACACCTGCCAGGAAGGCCATCGGCTGTTGCAGCCGATGGCCACTTCCTTGGCGTCCAACTGGACCAGCGTCCCTGCGGTGTCCGGTGAGGACGAGGCCGGGCGGGCGCACGCCATCGCCGGGTTGCTGATCGACGCCTGGCCATCGGACGTCGTGGTCGTGTTGGACGACATCCATGTTCTGAGACAAGGAGATTCGGCCGCTCGGCTGCTGGAGGCGCTGTGCCTGCAGCTGCCCGCGAGCGCGCGGATCGTCTTGTCCGGACGCACGGTGCCGCCGTTCTCGTTGCGGCGCTTGAAGGTCGACGGGGAGCTGACCGAGATCAACGCGGCCCAGCTGGCGTTCACGGCGGAGGAGACCACTGTGGTCGCTGGTCACGACGTGCACGAGGTGACCGGTGGGTGGCCGATCGCGGTGCGGCTGGTCGCGGAGACGGGCACGGTCGAGGAGCTCGCCGATCTGGTCGACGAAGTCGTTGGCAGAGAACCTGAACAGACCCGCTCACTGCTGAGGACCGCTGCGGCGTTCGATCGGTTCACGACGGATCTTCTGGTGGAGCTGGGACATTCCGCGGCGACCACGATTCTGCCGGACCTCGCGCGGCGCGGGTTGTTCGTCGAGCAGGTCCGGGCCGAGCCCGGCTGGTTCGCGCTCGTGCCGTTGGCGCGGGAGCACCTGGAGCCCGCGATCGGCGTGCACCGGACGGCCGCGCGCTGGTTCGCGTCCCGCGGTGAGTACGTGCGTGCCGTCGATTCCCTTGCCGCGCTGGAGGACTGGCCCGGTGTCACGGCGCTGCTCGGCGACGTGTTGCGAGCTGGGGGTGCCGACGCGGTCCTCGCGGCGACCGGACTGGTGCCGCAAGACCAGCGCACGGCCGAGGTGTGGCAGCTCGAAGGCGTCGCGCATCAGTTGCGCGGCGAGTGGCGGCAGGCGGCGGACCGGTTCACCCGCGCCACCGAGGACGGGCTGACCGCGGAGCTGGCCTGGCGCATGGCGTGGATCCAGCACCTGCGCGGCGGGCCGCAGGACGCGTTGAAGATCTGCGACGACTACGTGCCGGACGGCTCCGATCCGACCGCCGAGTCGATGCTGCTGAGCACCGCGGCGAGCGCACACTGGGCGTTGGGTGATCTCGAAGCGGCGGCGGCAAAGGCGCGCGAGGCGTTGAAGACCGCGACGAACGACTGCGCGATCGGCACCGCGCACACCGTGCTCGCGATGGTCTCCGCGGCACAAGGGAAACGCGACGAGCTGACCGAGCACTACGACATCGCGTTGGACCACGCGCAGAAGGCCGGCGACGTGCTCGGCGTCATCCGCATCCGGTCGAACCGGGCGTCGCACCACGTCGAGGCCGGTGAGTACCGGGCGGCGCTGCGGGAGATCGAGGAGATGCTGCCGCTCGCGGACGTCACGGGGTTCGCGACCTACCGGGCGATCGGGCTGCACAACCGCGGTGAGGCGTTGCTCGGGCTCGGCCGGTTGGACGAGGCGGCCGCCGACTTCCTCGCGGCGCAGAAGGTGTTCGACTCAGCGGGGAGCTGGCTCGCGGCGGCGCCGTTGGTGTATCTGGGCGAGGTGCACCGGAAACGGGGCGACCGGGCGTTGGCGGGATACGCGCTGCACGAGGCGTTGCGACTCGCATCGGCCAAGAACACCGTGCCGCACATGATCCTGGCGCACGTCGGACTGGCCGAGCTGGTCTCCGACGACGACCCCGACCTCGCGCGTGAGCACGCCCGCAAGGCGTTGGACCTGGGTGAGAGCGTCGCGGCGCTGCTCGTGCTGGGGTGGCTCGACCACGACAAGGACCTGTGCCAGGAGGCCGCGGAGATCGCGACCCGGCGTGGTGACCGGGCCGGGTTCGCGCGATCGTTGCGGCTGCGGGGAGTTCTGGAACGCGACTCGGTGCTGCTCGACCAGGCGCTGACGTTGTGGCGGGAGATCGGCAACCCGCTCGGCGAGATCCGGGTGCGCACGGCTCAGGCCGCGCTGGTCGGTGGTGCCGCGGGCGAACAGCTCGCCGGTGAGGCACGCCGGCAAGCCGCGGATCTCGGCGCACGGGTGCTCGCCGAAGCCGCCGCCGCGGTCGCGGAGACGTGCCGGAAAGCGAGCAGGCCCGAGCTGTTCATCCAGACGCTGGGCGGGTTCCGGGTGCTGCGCGACGGCGCCCCGCTGCCGCCCGCCGCGTGGCAGTCGCGCAAGGCCAGGGACCTGGTGAAGATCCTCATCGCCCGGCGCGGACGGCCGATCACCCGCGAGGCGCTGGGAAGCCTGCTGTGGCCGGACGAGGAACCGGAGAAGGTCGCGAACCGGCTCGCGGTCGCGTTGTCCACGGCCCGCAGTGTGCTGAGGGCGGGCACCGGAATCGTGGCCGAGGGCGACGCGATCAGGCTCGACCCGGACGTCCTGCCCGTCGACGTGGTCGTGTTCCTCGCCGATGCACGAGCCGGACTCGCTGCGGCACAACGGAACTCGTCGGAGGCTCAGTCGCTGCTGGCGGCCGCCGAGTCCGCGTACCACGGCGACTTCCTGGAGGAAGACCCATACGAGGACTGGGCCGGGCGACTGCGGGAGGAAGCCCGGCTGATCTACCTGCAGGTCGTGGCGGTGCTCGCCGCACGGGCCGAGTCCGGTGGGGAGTACGCGCTGGCCAGCAGGTATTGCCTGCGCGTACTTGAACGCGACCCGTACGACGAGCCTGCGCACCTGATGCTGGTGCGCGTCCTCGCCGCCGGAGGGAGTCACGGTGAGGCGAGGAGGTGTTACCAGACCTACGTCACGCGGATGCGCGAGATCGAGGTCGACCCGCGCCCGTTCGCTGCGAACACACCACGTAGGGCGTGATCGACCACCGGATGGCCTGACCCTCCGCCGCCTCACCGGAGACGATCGCGACGGGACCGACGGGTTCGACGTCGTCGATGACGGCGCCGCCGACCGCACCGCCGGCGCTGATGACCTGCTCGTCACCCTGGCAGGCAACGGACTTCGACCCGGTCTTGCTCAGCATGATCGACGACGTACCGCCGCGGAGCACCAGTCCCGGCCTGCTGCCGCAGATCGCGTACGCCGTGACGGTGGCCGTGCCGGGTGCCTCGACCAGCGCGCCCTTGAGGTTGGTCTTGGGCGCGAGCCTGGTCAGGTGCACGCCCTCGGTCTCGCCCGCGACGCCGAGCGTCCTCTGCTCAGCAGGGCAGGAGGCCTCGGCGTTCTTCGTGCCGCTCTTGGACACCAGCGTGAACTCGCCGGGCGCGCAGTTCGCCCGCACCTTCACCGTCCACGGCTGCACGGTCCCCGTTCCGTGCTCCACCGCCGTGACCTCCACGCTGGTGAGGTCGTCACTCGGCCGCACCCGCGTGATCGTCGTGCGCTCGCCCGTCACCGAACCGCCCGTGCCGACGACCTTCGTGCCATCAGGGCAGCTGACGGAGATGGTCTTGTCCGCTGACGACGCCGGGCTGGTGGCCTGCACCGCCACGACGTCGTCCACGGTGCTGCCAGTCGCCGCGTGCGCGACCGCCGGACCGGTCATGCTCAGCACGAGCAGGGCGGTGCCCATCACCTTCACGTCCATCCCCCTTCAGGTCCGCGGGCTCGTTCAGCCCGCGGACCCGAAGGATGCCGCGCTCGATTAAAGCCGCCTTAAGGTCAGGGGCAGCTGACCAGGACGTCGCCGTCCTCGGCGTCGAGGCAGGTGTCCACACCGAGGCCACCGTTGAGCGTGTCGTTGCCGGCGAGGCCCCAGATGAGGTCGTTGCCGTTCAGCGCGAGGATGTTGTTGGCCACCGCGCTGCCGACCAGGTGGTCGACGAAGTTGGTGCCGGTCAGGTTCTCCACGTCGCTCGCGACGTAGTCCTTCAGCGCCAGCGTGTCGTAGCCGTCGTCGGTGCCGGAGCCGATGGTCACCGAGACGCCCGAGTTCGGGTGCAGCACGCTGCCGCTGTTGTAGTCGACGCGGTCCACGCCGAGGCCGCCGTACACGCTCACGCCACCGCGCTTGGGCCGCAGCGTGTCGACGCCGTCGCCGCCGCTGATCGTGCCCTTGGCGCGGGTCTCGATGACGTCGTTGCCCTCCTCGCCGTACACGTAGGCCGGCATCGCGTCGGCGTTCGTGTTGTCGTAGTTGATCGCGACGCGGTCGTTCATGTCACCCGCGTTGACCCGGACCGACGTGATCAGCTTCGTGGTGCCCGACTCGTAGGCGCAGCGCACGATGTCGTTGGTCAGCGCACATCCGGCGCCCACGGCCAGCAGGTCGCCGGAGTCGGTGACGGTGAGGTTGTGGCTCGCGGGGTCCAGCGCGACCACGATGTTGTTGGTCTTGCCGGCCTCGCCCTCGACGACCAGCTGGTGGTTGGTCACGTACACGGTGGTGTGCGGCGTGGCGTGCGCGACGGCGGGCATCGCGATCGCGGCGAGGGTGGCGACGCCCAGACCGATGAGCATTCTCATGCTGGTTTCTCCCCTTGGTGGTGTCTTGCTGTGCCGGGAAGAGCCTGCTCAGAGGTCTTTCAGCCACCTTTGAGTGGTTTTAGAGCCGTCTTTCTGCTGACAGCAGAACGCCCCTTTGCGGTGGTCGCGGTGCTGTCACCATGAGGAAATGGCGGAGATCCTGGACTTCAAGCGCGCTCCCGAACCGTTGTGGCGTGAGGCGTTGGGCCGCAAGCTGCGCGAGACCAGGGAGGAGCGCGGCGACCGTTTGGTGGACGTGGCCGAACGGGCGGGCATCTCGGTGCAGTACCTGTCCGAGATCGAACGCGGCCGCAAGGAGCCGTCCAGCGAGATGATCGCCGCCGTCACCGGCGCGTTGGGTATTGACCTGGCCGACCTGTTGATCGGTGTCGCCGGCCAGGTCCGTTCCCAGTACGTGGTGCGCACTCAACAGTTCCAGACGTCGCGGCCGATGGGACGTCCCTCCGGTCCGGTGCTCATGGCGGTCGCCTAACGCTGCTCGAGCATCCGGTCCGCCAAGCCGTACTCGACGGCGCCCGCCGCGTCGAACACGCGGTCCCGGTCGGTGTCGTGGCGCAGTTCGGCCACGCTCCGGCCGGTGTGCCGCGACAGGATCTCCTCCAGCTGCGTGCGCACCCGCACCACCTCGTCCGCCGCGAGGATCAGGTCCGGGATCGCGCCACGCCCCTGCGCCGCGGGCTGGTGCAGCACGACCCTGCTGTGCGGCAACACGGCCCGGCGCCCTTCCGCACCCGCCGCGAGCAGCACGGCCCCGGCCGCAACCGCTTGCCCCACGCACGTCGTCGCCACCGGTGCCTTGATGTAGCGCATGGTGTCGTAGAGCGCGAGCATCGCCGACGGGTCGCCGCCCTCGCAGTTGATGTAGAGGTTGATCTCCATGTCAGGGTTGTCGGCCTCGAGGTGCAGCAGCTGCGCGATCAACGCGTTGGCGACCCCGGAGTCGATCCCTGTGCCGAGGTAGACGATCCGCGAGCTCAGCAGGTGCGAGTAGACGTCCATGACCCGCTCGCCGCGCGCGTCCCGCGTGATGACGTTGGGAATCGTGTAGGTGCTCATGCGACGGCTCCCGCGTGCAGTCCCAGCTGATGCGTGCGGACGGGGACGACCTGCCCGAGATCGCTGACGACGTGGTCGATGAACCCGTACTCGAGTGCCTGCGCGGTGGTGAACCACCTGTCGTGCAGCGAGTCGGTGAAGATCCGGTCGAACGGCTGCCCGGTGTCCTCCGCGATCAGCCCGAGCACGGTGTCCCTGGTGTGCCGCAGGTCGTCCGCCTGCACCTCGACCTCGACCGCCGAGCCGCCGATGCCCGCGCTCCCCTGGTGCATCAGGATCCGCGCGTGCGGCAATGCGAACCGCTTTCCCTTGGTACCGGCGGAAAGCAGGAACTGCCCCGCACTGCACGCCAGCCCGAGCGCCAGCGTCGCCACGTCGCACGGCACCAGCCGCATCACGTCCCGGATCGCCAGCATCGAAGGCACCGACCCGCCCGGCGAGTGGATCCACAGCGCGATGTCCTGTCGCGGGTCCTCGCTCGCCAGCGACAACATCTGCGTCGCCAGCACCGTTCCGTTGTCGTCGTCGAGCGCGCCGTCGAGAATCAGCACCCGCTGAGCGAAGAACCGTTCCCTCAACCCAGGACTGAAGAACCTCTCGTTGTTCGTCATGGGTTCGACGATGCCGGGCAGCTCCGGCTTCGCGCCGCTTTCTCTGCTGTGGGCAGATCAGCCCACAGCAGGCACGTACGCGTTCGCCGGGCGGCCGGGGATGTTCACGTCGGCGGCGAACAACGCGCCGTCGTGCAGGGTCGGGCGGCGCAGGCCGTGTTTGGCGGTGGTGATGAACAGCCGGCTCATGTCCGGGCCGCCGAGGCAGACGCTCGTGGGCTGACGCGCGGGGAGGCGGATCTCGTGGTCCGGACGGCCGTCCGGGCGGTAGCGGCGCACGACCGAAGCGCCCCAGAACGCGATCCACACGTTTCCCGCGACGTCCGCGGTCATGCCGTCCGGGGTGTGGTGCGGGGCGTGCAGGAAGACGCGGCGGCCGCTCAGCTCGCTGGCGCCGTCGACGTCGAAGCGGTGGACGATGCCGCGTGCGCTGTCGGCCAGGTACATCAGCTTGCCGTCGTGGGAGAACGCCGGGCCGTTCGGGATCGTCAGTCCTTTGAGGACCGGTGACGGTGAGCCGAGGCGGTGTAAGGCACCGGTTCCGGGTTCGGTGTCGTAGGCCATCGTGGTGACCCAGAAGCGGCCTGCGGGGTCGGCCACCGCGTCGTTCACGCGCATGCCCGCGCCCGCGAAGGACTCCAGGATCGGGCCGTCGAGGAGGTCGGCGCCGGTTCCCTTGGCCGCCATGAGCCCGTTCCCGGTGGGAGCGACGGCGCCGACCGGGACGTCGAGCTCGGCGATCTCCTTGAAGGATGCGGGAACGTCGCCGGGTGTCTCCAGGACGCGTCCGGCGAGCAGGTCGACCACGACGAGCCTGCCGCCGATCCAGCGGGCACCTTCGCCGAGATCGAGCTGCTCGAAGTTCCACTGCGTCAACGTCATCGGACGGTGCTCCCCGGTTGCAGGTCCAGAAGGTCCTCGAAGGCGGTGAAGGTCAGGCGCCACCGCACGATTCCCGACTCGGGCACGACCACCACGGGACGAGTGACGTCGTCTCGGTCGAAGGTGCGGCCGAGCATGGGTTCCACGCCGACGCTGCGGTAAGGCTCGTCTTCCGGCCAGCCGCGCAGGTTGCGCCACAACGCGACCGACACGGGCTGGTCGACGCACTCGATGTGCATGTCGAGCCGGTGATCTCCATCCACCACACGGATCTGGCCGCTCTCGAGCACCGCACCCACCGCCGTGCCGTCATCCGGGCCGAGAGTGGACAGTCCTGCGGGCCATTCGCGAAGAACCGGCTCCGGGTCGGTGATCAGCACCGGAGTTCCCTTCGGTGCCACGAGATGAGCGTCCGGGCTGACGTCGAGCAACGCGTGTGCGGCCCAGACGAACCGGTAGCCGGGCTCGGCGGTCAGCTCGTAGTCCGCGATGACCGCGCCGTCCTTCGACTCGATTCGGCGGCGCAGCAGGAACTCGGGGCAGACCACCCCGGTCTCGTCCCACGGCCTGCTCCACGCGTCACCGTGGTCGGGGACGCCGCGAACGGTCGGGACGCACTCCTCCAGGCCACCCACGTCGACGAACGGGACACCCGGAGCCGCGCGTGAGCGGGCTTCGTCGTGGCGGTGCCACAGCCACTCGCGGCGGGCTGTGCGGAGCGACGTCCAGCGGCCGCCGAGGGTGTTGTCGACCTCGACGTGCAGCGGCACAGCCCTTGTGACCTGCACGGTTAGTCCCAACATGATCGAGTGCGAGGTTAATTAATAATTTATCTTGCCACGTTCGACCTCAGGGACCAATACCTCAGCCGTTCGCGCACGTCGTTCCGTTGAGCGTGAACGACGACGGAGCGGCGTTCCTGTCGCGCATCGACCCGATGAACCCGATCGACACCTCACCGCCGGGCGCGATCGTCACCGTGTAGGACGCGTTGGTCGCACTGACGGCAGCACCCCGCTGAGACGACGACGCGTTCCACATGTTCTGGACGGACTGACCGTCGCCGAACGACCACCGCAGCGTCCAGCCGTTGATCGCGTCACGGCCCGTGTTCCTGATCGTCACACCGGCCTTGAACCCGCCCGGCCACTGCCCTTCGATCCCGTACGCGACCCTGCACGGCGGCGTGGGAGACGGCTTCGGCGGAGCCGTCACGACCGGAGGCGGCGCCTGCGCCGGAGGAGGCGTCGTCGTCGCAACCGGATTCGGCGGCTGGATGCGCTTCGGCGGCGTGGTGGTGGTCGGCACAGCGGTTGTCGACGTGACATCCATACCGTTGCAGGGCAATCCCCACAGGCCGCGGTTCTCCCGCGCCGCAGCGACCTCGGCGTCAGCGATCTCACCGGCCGCACCCTGCGCCCGCAACACACCTTCCCGCACGGCGAGAAGCGCGTAGTCGGTGCCGTCTTCGAACGCCAGGTTGACCTCGCCGGGCTCGACCGCCGTGACCCGAACCGGCCGCACCAGCAAGGTCTTCGTCGCGAACGCGATCGCGGCAGCGGCCCAGCACACCGCGGGCGGCGCCAGCAGCGAGATCTGAACGCGCCGGCCGTCGTCCAGCTCGACCGTCCGACCGTCGACCACCTCACGCACGAACCTCGATACGTTCTCCTGCGCGTCCGTGATCAACGTGGGCTGCCGCGACGGCACACGGGGAACCGAGGACGGCGCCGGAGTCTCCGCACACGCACAGGTGAGGAGAACCATGAGAAAAGACAAGAACTTCCGGACCACCAGGGACTCCCGACGCGGTCGTTGAATCTTTGACGACCGTATCGGTCCCGGAGCGTCTCGCACTCCGCCGTTCGGAGTTGATCAACTGCGCGAAAGGGAGGCCTAGGTGGTTCAGACCAAAGTTCGTTGTGTGCGAACCGATGTTGGCTGTCCTCACCGGACGAAAAAAGCGGGTGGCGCACAAGCCGCCACCCGCTCCGCTTTGGACTCTCTCGGGCCAGCACGCCCCGCAACGTCTTCAGCTCGTCGATGCTGCCGTTGAAGGACTCACCCGTGCTGCCGCGACCGACCGACAACACACCGGTGGAGTTCCAGCCGACCACGCAGCCGACAGTGCTCTTGTGCGTGTCGGCGGTGTCCTGATAGCCGACGGTCAGGCTGAGCGTGCGCGCGCTCGCGTTGTAAGCGGCCACAAGATGAGTCCACTTGTTCACGACCGCGTTGCCCTTCGCCCGCCACCACTTCGACGGCTTCACCGCGGCATTCGGCATCTCGGCGCTCCACCGCGTGCCGTCGCACCCGAGCGAGAACGGGTCCACTCCGGACGACCCGCGCTGGGCCACGACCGTGCGAGCGGTGCCGGTGTCGTTGATCCTGGCCCACACGTCCACCGTGAAGGACTGGTCGGTGTACAGCACGGGTTCACTCGTGGTCGCGGCACTGGTACCGCCGACGAACTCCAGCCCCACGGCCCCGACGCCAGCGCCCCACTTGGCACCACCGACACTTCGCCGCAGCGCCCCCGTTGGACGCCACCCCGTCGAACCGACCGCCCCCTGCCCGGCAACAGTCCGCCCGGCACGAGCCGTGTCCACCCCGGTCAGCACCAGGTCGTGCCCGTTGCCGGTGGAGTCGAACGCGGGATCGTCGCGCCACCTCGACCGGCAGCACGAGCAAACCGCGCGCGCCAAATACGCGTACCAAGATGAAGCCCACAAGAGATCCGCGCGCGCCCGACAACACGCGAAACGTCAACCGGCCAAGGCGTCACACGCAAGCCTCCCGAGGAGCAAGTGCTTGCACAATTGTCCGAAGTGGATGTTCGACGAACTCCGGGCGCCGGACGTTCGGCAGCCAACGCGGTGAGCACGCCTACTACCTGCTGATCGACGGCTCACCGCCGTCGTCGAAGCCGCGGAAAGGGTCGACGAAATGTCCCAAGACGCACAGAACCCGTGACCAGCACGGTCATGGGTTCTGAGCGGACGTTGTACGTGCCCCCGGTTCAACCCCTGCAACATCTGCGCACGCCACAACTGGAGGGTCTGGGGGCGGAGCCCGCCGGGCGGGGCCTGGGGGTCACACCCCCGGAAAACACTCGGGCGGCCTCCGGTTCGCGCTTTCCGCGAACAGAGGCCGCCCGGTCGAACGATGCCCCCGGTGCGACTCGAACGCACACTGGACGGATTTTGAGTCCGCTGCCTCTGCCGATTGGGCTACGGGGGCGTAGCTGTGTGAACTCTAGCGGATCACGCCAGCAACTTTCGCGCGGGGGCTCTAGGACTTTACGAGGCGTCCGATGGCGGCTGAGGCTTCTGCCAGCTTCGCTTCGGCCACCGGGCCGCCTTCAGCGACTGCCTGTGCCACACAATGCTTCAGGTGCTCGTCGAGCAACCCCAGCGACACGGCCTGCAGTGCCTTCGTGGCCGCGGAGATCTGCGTCAGCACGTCGATGCAGTATTCGTCGTTCTCGACCATGCGCTGGAGACCGCGGATCTGTCCCTCGATGCGGCGCAGTCGCTTGAGGTATGCGTCCTTGTCCGCGGTGTACCCGTGCATCGGCCCCTGACCTTCCCTACCCCTGGCGGGTATGTCGAGGATACCTGCACCGGATGGGGGTGCGTTATGCGCAACGCTGCTCCGTCAGCGGGAATGGTGAAGCGGCCAGCAAGCCCAGCAACGGGTCGAAGTGAGACGACTAGCTGCACATTTTGGACCCATAACACCCCTGTGGTTTCACGGGGTAAATGACCCGACCGGGCGGTTGGGTCACATTTTAGCGGCGAAAGGTTCGCCGTTTTTCCTCATCTGGACTATGGTGTTGTCGGAGCACGTGGTTACGTCGAGGATCCGCGTGCTATGTGAGTACCTAACGGAGGAACAGTGGCACAGCAGACCGTCGTCCAACTCATCGACGACCTCGACGGCGGAGAAGCCGACGAGACCGTGACCTTCGCACTTGACGGTGTCGAGTACGCCATCGACCTGTCGAAGGGAAATGCGGAGCGGCTTCGCGAGTCGCTGGCGGACTTCGTCGGCAAGGCTCGTCGTGCGGGTGGCCGCAAGCAGCGCAAGGGCACCGGCAAGTCCACGGTGAAGGCCACCGACAAGGCCGAGGCGCAGCGCATTCGTGACTGGGCTCGCGCGCAGGGGCACCAGATCTCGGACCGCGGTCGCATTCCGCAGAACCTGGTTGTGCAGTTCCAGGAAGCGCACGCCTCCTGACCTGCGCGAACACGCGAGGTTTCCACACGTCGGCCGGGTCGCCGGCCGACGTGTTAACCATCAGCCACGAACACAGTTCGGTCTGTTCACACTATCCCCGGAACGTGGGATCAACGACCGGGAAAGTGCGCCCCGAACAGGCGTGACACTGCAGTGGCCTTGACCGCTGTCTCCTCGAATTCCTCGTCGGGGTCGGACAGCGAGATGACAGCTCCGCCCACGCCGAAACTGACCTGGTCGCCGTTCGTCACGAGCGTTCGGATGACGATGCTGAAGTCGGCGGCGCCGTTGAGCGAGAAGTAACCGAGGGCTCCCGAGTACACCCCACGTGGACCGGCTTCCAACCCATCAAGGATCTGCATGGTCCGGATCTTCGGGGCACCGGTCATCGAACCACCTGGAAACGCGGCTCGAACACATCGGACGGCAGAACTGTCCGGTCGAAGACGTGCCCGCACGGTGCTCACCAATTGGTGTACGGTCGCGTAGGTCTCGACGTCGAACAACCGCGTCACCTCGACCGAACCCACTTCCGCGCACGTGCCGAGATCGTTGCGGACGAGGTCCACGATCATCAGGTTCTCGGCCCGGTCCTTGACCGAACGGGCCAACGTTGTGCGCAACATCTCGTCGTCCGGCGCATCAACGCCTCGCGGGCGTGTGCCCTTGATCGGCGATGACTCGACGACACCATGTCGGTCGACACGGATAAATCGTTCGGGTGACGTGCTGAGCACGGACAGTTCACCGAAACGCAGCAACGCACCGAACGGAACGGGATTTGCGGCGCGAAGCAGCCGATAAGTGCCCCACGGGTCGAGCGAGCCGTGCCACGACATCATGTTCGTCAGGCATGCCTCGTACGTCTCCCCCGCGGTGATCGCTTCCTGGCACGCGCTGATCAGCTTGAGGTAGTGCGCGCGCGGATGCCGCAACGTCACGGCGGACACGACCGGCCGCGAAGGCTCACCCAGCGGCCGCAGGTCCGTCAGAACGGCCGAAACCTCTCCGAACCACGTGTCATCGGTCAGAGACATCAAATAGACGCACTCATCAACGTGATCGATGACCACCGCACGGTCTGCGAACACGAACGACGCGTCAGGCTGTTCCGCGCGGTGGGCGTAGTCGCCGCCGCACTCCGCCTTCAGCTCGTAGCCCAGGTATCCGACCCACCCGAGTGCGAAGTCGAACGGCACATCGGGCTGTTCGACTCCCCACGCCGCGATGTCGTCGTCCATCCATGAGAAGAAGGAAGGACACGGCAGACGCGTGCCATCGAGAGTGAGCACCTGGTCCGGCACTGAATACTGCGCAACGCGTGCGAGGGGCCCTGAAGCGTCCCCCATGAACGAGAACCGCCCGCCGGACCCGCTGTCCAGCCAAAACGACGTCTCAGACGCCCCATGAAGCGCCGCAAACGCTTCCTCGGCATCAACTGCCAGGTCAAGGCGCCGGACGTGCACAGGGCGCTTCTGAGGCTCTGGACGAACCTGCGGAGGTTCCGGCACGGCCGCGGATCGAGTCGGCGTCAGCGCGCTGAAGTTCGCGAGCATCTCGCGCCCGAAGTCAGTGCAGATCGACTCCGGGTGGAACTGCACACCCCACGCGGGCCTGTCGAGAGCGCGCACACCCATCAGCACGGAGTCGTCGCTCCACGCGATGGCCTCCAAAGAAGAAGGCAGATCCGTGACGGCCAACGAGTGGTACCGCACGACGTCCAACGGCGATGGCAACCCGGCGAACACGTCGACGCCCGTGTGGGTGACCGGCGAAACGATCCCGTGGCGCGGCACGGGCGCAGGTCCGACCACAGCGCCGTAAGACAGGCACAGCCCCTGATGGCCCAGACACACACCCAGCAACGGAATCTCGGCGTGGTCGATCACGGCGCGGCAGATGCCGAAATCGGCGGGGTTGCCCGGCCGGCCGGGTCCGGGAGAGATCACCACGTTGTCGAACGACCGCAGTGAGGCAAGCCGAAAGCGCGGGTCGTCGTTGTGGACGACCACGGGCTCGACGCCGTTCACCTCAGCGAGGTGCTGAAAGAGGTTGAACGTGAACGAGTCGTAGTTGTCGATGAGGAGGGTGCGCATTGCAGGACGGCACTCTACCTGCCAAAACACCCGAAAAGAGCAGTGAGAGAGAGCGGCCACAAACGTGACCGCCCTCCGAACAACGCGCCAACTCAGCTTCCGACGCGGAACCGGGGATCCGTCGCCAGCTCGGCGAGCTGCTGTTCGGTGAAGACCGGCGCGTCGAGCTCCGGATATCCACCGCCGAGGTACTTGTCGTCCTGCGCGATCGTCACGACCTGCCCGTCGTTGGCCCGGTAAGCGGCCCACTTGTCGAACTGGTCACGGTCGCTCGTGTTGTTCTGCACGACGCCGACCTTGAGGCCCTTGACGTCGAGCACCTGGCATTGCCCGCCCATGCCCCAGAACGACTTGGCGAGGGCACAGGGCTCCGTGGGCAGCTGGGAGTTGGGCGTGGACGACTGGACGAGCAGCCAGCCGACCTTGCCGTCCTTGCGCACAGGCGTTTCCGCCATGTACTCCCAGACCTCGGGCACCTCGCCTTTGTTCGACCGCACCTGTCCCTGGGTCCGCTGCATGTCACCCCCGGAGTACGTGGGGTCCTGGTACTTGAGCTGCGGGGCGTCGTACCCGGCCGGCACCACGCCCTTGAGCTCCTCCAGCAGCTTGGTCGCCCGGTCCGCCTGCGGCCCGTTCTTGGCGGTGCGATCGGTCTGCCCGTCCGGCCACTCACCCGGCCAGGAGCTGCTGCTGCTCGGCCCGGCACCCGTCATGTACTCGGTGGCGGCCTTCGGGTTCAGCGCGAACGCCGAGCCCAGACCCACCCCGACCACGAGCACCGCGACGAGTGCGCCGACGATCGACGACCGCCGCTTCGACCTGGCCTTGCGGGCCGCGTCGAGCGCCCGTCCGGGGTCCATCGACGGCGGCGGGCTGCTCGCCACCACCACGGTCTCGAAAGCCCTTTTGAGGTCCTGTTCGTTCATCGAACCCTCTCCTGCTGTGAGAGCAGGCCGCGCAGCGTCTGCAGCCCCCGCGCGGCCTGACTCTTTACCGTTCCTTCCGAACACTTGAGGACGACTGCCGTCTGTTCGATCGACATGTCCTCCCAGTACCGCAGGACGAGGCACGCACGTTGTTTCGGAGGCACCTTCGCCAGAGCCTCCAGCAACACCATCCGGTCCTCGGAGTAGAGCCCTGATGGAGCCGCCGAGTCCTCGAGCTCCTCGCTCGTGGACTCGAACCGGAACCACCCGCGCCGTCGCTCGGACAGGAACGTCCGCACCAGGATCTGCCTGGTGTAGGCGTCCAACGCCTCGTGCCGCTCGATCCGCTTCCACGCCAGGTACAGCTTCGTGAACGCGGCCTGCACGAGATCCTCCGCGCGATGCCAGTCGCCGCACAGCAGGTACGCCGTGCCGCGCATGGCGTCGGAACGGGCCGCGAAGTACTCCTGGAACGCGGCGTCCCGATCACTCATCAGGTCTCCCCCTTCTGCGGTGCCGGGTTAGTCACGCCACGGGTGGCCTCGCGGGTTGCACGAACTTCACGGTGAATCCGCCGTCTTTCACGACCGGTAGCGAGAGCGTCCCACCGGCCGTGACCGTCCGTGTGCTGAATGCGAGCTTGCGGTCGGCACCGTCGGCGTAGATCTCAGCGGTCCACTGACCACCCCCGAGAAACGAAAGCGGCACGTCAAGCGTCCGCGCGTCGCCCGCCACGTTCGCGCCGACGTACCACTCGGGGCCGTTCCTGCGCGCGATGACCGCGAGCGTGCCCGGATCGCCGGCCAGCAGCTTCGTCTCGTCCCACACCGACGGCACGGTCTTGAGCAGCCGTTCCGCGATCGGGTACTTCGGGTAGTTCGAGACCTTGTCCGCGAAGTGCTGCAGACCCGACTCGTAGATCACCGACAGTGCGAGCTCGGCCGCGTCGCTGTTGACCCGCACGCCGCTGAACGTGACCGGCGTGAAGTCCATCGAACCGGCGAGGTTCCTGGTGAACGGCAGGGTCAGGTAGTGCGACATCGGGTAGGGCTGCCTGCCAGGCTTCGGCTTGGTTCCCTCCGCGCCGCGCACGGCCTCGTAGCTCATCACGTGCGGCCAGGTGCGTTCGGTGCCGCGCGGAACGGTCGAACCGTGGAAGTTGACCATGAGCTTGTTCTTCGCCGTGGCCGCCAGAATCGCGTCGTACCAGCGCATCCTGGCCTGCGAGTCGGAGTTCATGAAGTCGATCTTCAGACCGGCCGCGCCCCACTGCCTCCACTGCGGCAGCTTGGAGTCGCGTTCCGACGCGGTGTCGAGGTCGCTGTAATGCACCCACAGCAGCACGCCGACCTTGCGTTGCGCGCCGTACCGGATGAGGTCCTGCACCTGGCCCGAGCCCCAGCTCTTCCAGCCGGAGTCGACCAGGATGTACTCCCAACCCTGTTTCGCCGCGTAGTCGACGTACTTCTTCTGCAGCGCCAGGTCGCCCGTGCCTTCGCCCCACCACGACCACGCGGAGATGCCCGGCTTGACCCACGAGACGTCACCCGCCTTGTTGGGGCCCGCCAGGTCCGTGGTGAGGTCCGATTCGACGACGGTCGCGAGGTCGCCGACGATCAGCGTGCGCCACGGGGTGGTGCCGTTGCTCTGAGTCTGCGCGTCCGCCAGGGTGAGCTGGAACCTGTTGTCGCGCAGGGTGATCCGGCTCGCGCCGTAGTCACCGGTCAGGTCGGACTCGGTGAGCAGCAACCACGTTCCGTCCACTTGGAACAACGACGGGTAGCCGTACGCGACCTGTGGTGCTTGTGCGACGGTCGTGTGCGTGTGGATGTTCTCGTAGTCCTGCCTGCCGTTGTCCCACGGCAGCAGCACGGCTTTCGCGTTGGGCGGCACCGCGAAGTCGGTGGCCTCACCGGTGACCGTCGCGGACTTCCCGAGCACGTACCGGTATCCCAGTCCGTCGGCCGAGACGCGGAAGACGACGTCGAGCCGTTCGGTGCCTTTTGTGAAACGGAGAGTGGTTTCGTTCGCGTCCGCCTGGTGCTGGCGGCGCCGTCCGGACATGGTCGTGTACTGCTCCCGCACGGTCCTGTCGCTGCGGCTGACGAACTGCAGGCCGGTGCTCAGGTCGGCCGCGGTCGTGCGAATGCCCAGCGCGGACGGGTTCAGCACGGTTTTCTCAGCCTTCGCCACCGAAATCGACAGCGAGCCGTTATCTGCCAAGGTCACGTTGACCGCGACGTCGGTGTGCGCGAGTTTCCACGACTGTGCGGCGTGCGCGGGAGGTGTCAGAACGGACACCAGCAGTAACACCGCGAGTACTACGGACCTCATAGGTCCCTCCAACGATCACGCCCGCGGCAGCGAAAAGCATACTGATGTCGTGATTTTCCTGTTGCTCCTCGGGGTCCCGGTCGCGCTGGGCCATCTGTACCTGTGGCGCCGGCTGGTCGTGGACACGACGCTCCCCCGCACGCTCGGGCGTCGTATCGGCACGGTGGCCGTCGTCGGGGCGTTCGTGCTGCTGATGAGCACATTGGTTGTGACGCGACGGGTGCCACCGGAGTTCGGGAAGTTCTTCGCCTGGCCGGGGTTCGTGTGGCTCGCCGTGCTGTTCTACTTGGCCATCGTGCTCGGCATCGCCGAGATCCCCCGCCGGGTCCTGCTCAGGCGAGCAACCCTCGTGCCCGCGGCGGTCGGGCCCGAACCGGTCGAGGTCGTGCCGGATCCCGCGCGCCGGCTGTTCATCTCGCGGTCGGTCGCGATCGGCTCGGGCATCGCGGCGGGCAGTGTGGTCGGCTACGGCATGACACAGGCGCTCGGCGCACCGCAGCTGCTGCGGGTCCCCGTGACGCTGGACAAGCTCCAGAAGTCCCTGTCGGGCTTCCGGATCGCGGTCGTGAGCGACATCCACCTCGGGCCGCTGCTCGGCCGTTCGCACACCGAGCGGATCGTGCGGATGATCAACGAGCAGGAGGCCGACCTCGTCGCGATCGTCGGTGACCTGGTGGACGGCACGGTCGCCGAACTGGGCGAGGCCGCGGCGCCGTTGCGAGACCTGGTGTCGCGGCACGGCAGCTATTTCGTGACGGGCAACCACGAGTACTTCTCCGGCCACGAACAGTGGATCTCCGAGATCGACAGGCTCGGCGTGAACCCGTTGCGCAACGAGGGTTTGACCATTGCGGGCGGGCTCGAGCTCGTGGGCGTGAACGACGTGACCGGCAAGTCGTACGGTGACGCACCGGACCTCGACCGCGCTCTCGCGGGCCGTGACACGAACAATCCTGTCGTCCTGCTGGCGCACCAGCCGGTGCAGGTCGCCGACGCCTCTTCACGAGGCGTAGACCTCCAGTTGTCCGGTCATACACACGGTGGACAGATGGTGCCGTTCAACTTCGTCGTGCCGTTGCAGCAACCCAGTGTCGCGGGGCTGTCGAAGGTGGACGACACGTGGCTCTACGTCAGTCGTGGCGCGGGTTTCTGGGGTCCTCCGGTACGCGTGGGCGCCCCTCCCGACATCACGATGATCGAGCTTCGTTCTGCTGGCTAAATCACACTCGCGCGGACTGGATTGCGCGATTGCGGTGTGGAGGCCGTAGAGTGGACGGCCGTGCCCGCGTACGGACCGCGAGGCGGATGAAGGGGGACCCCTGGGGAAATGACCGAGAGCTTCGCCGTTGATCGGCGCAACGAGGCAGAGGCTCGTATTCGGCGTTTCCTGGACCAGGAGAACCCGTCGACACCGTGTCTGGTGATCGACCTCGAGACGATCCGCACGCGCTACCAGGCAATTCACGCAGCGCTGCCGTCAGTGGACATCTTCTACGCCGTCAAGTCGAACCCCGAGCCGGACGTGGTCGGCACGCTGGTCGCCGAGGGTTCGCAGTTCGACGTGGCCTCCCCCGCGGAGATCGATCTGTGCCTGGCGCGCGGCGCCGCACCGTCGTCGATCTCCTACAGCAACCCCATCAAGAAGGCCGCGGACATCGCGTACGCCTACTCGCGCGGGGTGCGACTGTTCGTGTCGGACAGCGAGCAGGACGTGCGGTTCGTGGCCGAGCACGCGCCCGGTTCGTCCGTCCTGCTGCGGATTCTTGTACACAGCAAGGGTTCCACGTACCCGTTCGGCAACAAGTTCGGTTGCGATCCCGAGATGGCGACGGATCTCTTGCGGCTCGCGCATGAGTTGGGACTCGTTCCTCTTGGCGTCGCGTTCCACGCCGGTTCGCAGCAGCTCTCGGTCTCCGGCTGGGACTCCGGCATCGCCGACGCCGCTTTGATTTCGTCAAAGTTGCGTGCGGAAGGCGTTGAGATCACCACCGTGAACTTGGGCGGTGGCCTTCCCGCGGTGTATCAAGCGGATACGCCCACCCTGGAGGCTTTCGCCTCCGCCATCGAAGCTTCACTCGCGCGGCACTTCGGTTCCGACCGGCCGCGCGTGATGATCGAACCCGGCCGCGCGATCTCCGCGGAGGCGGGGATGATCCGCTCGTCCGTGGTGCTGGTGTCGCGGAAGTCCTATTCGGACGAACGCCGCTGGGTGTACGTCGACATCGGCCGCTACCAGGGACTCGCCGAGACCGAGGGCGAGGCGATCGCCTACGCGCTGCGAACCTCGCGTGACGGCGGCCCCACCGGCCCGATCGTGCTGGCCGGTCCGACGTGCGACGCGGACGACGTGATCTACCAGCACACGCGCTACGACCTGCCGCTGGACCTCGAGGCGGGTGACCACGTGGACATCCTCTGCGCGGGCGCCTACACCTCGTCCTATTCGTCCGTGTGCTTCAACGGCTTCCCGCCGTTGGCCACGTACTGCGTCTGAACCTGTCTGCAATTCACATAGTTTGGAGTGATTGATGTCCGAAGCGCCCTGTCAGACCGAGGAGACCGTCGGTTTGTTCGCGGGACAGCACGTACTTGCAGAGCTCTCGGGTGTGAGCGCGGATCTGCTCGACGACGAGCGGTTCCTCCGGCACGCCCTTGGTGAGGTTCTCACGCAGGCCGACGCAACGGTGCTGGAGGTGATCTCCAAGAAGTTCGATCCCCAAGGAGTCACCGTGCTGGCTCTGCTGTCGGAGTCCCATGCGTCGATCCACACTTATCCCGAAGTGGGTTCGGTGTTCGTCGACGTGTTCACCTGCGGTACTCGTGCCAAACCCGCGCTGGCCGTCCAGCTACTCGCTGACGCCCTGGGCGCCGCTCACGTGAGCACGGACGTCGTCACTCGTGGCATCAAGGAGCACGCCGCGTGAACACCATCAACGAGCCACTCGCCGACGGCATGACCCGCCACTGGCAGGTGGACGAGGTGCTGGTCGACACCAAGACCGACTTCCAGCACCTGGTGATCGCCCGCACGGCCCAGGGCATCTCGCTCTTCTGCGACAACGACCGCCAGTCGACGGAGTTCAGCCAACTGACCTACCACGAGGCCCTGATGGTGCCGGCTCTGCTGCTGGCGGATCAGGTCGAGCGCGTGTTGGTCATCGGCTCCTCTGAAGGCGTCGTGTGCCAGATGGCCGTGCAGCACGGCGCGTCGGTCGTCGACCACATCGACATCGACGAGCAGGCCGTCAAGCTGTGCGCCGAGCACCTGCCGTACGGGTACTCGACCGACGAGCTGGCCGCGGCGGAGAAGGGCGATGGCCCGATCCGCGTGCAGTACATCGACGGCTTCGAGTACATCCGCACGACGTCGGAGAAGTACGACATCGTGCTGGTGGACCTCCCCGACGAGCGTGAGGAGGAGGCGCAGCACAACCGCTTGTACGGCGCCGACTTCCTGCGCATGTGCAAGGCGCTGCTGCGTCCGGGCGGCGTCGTCGTCAACCAGTCCGGTTGCCAGACGATGTGGCGCAACACCACCCTGATCCGCTCCTGGCAGCGGTTCAACGAGGTGTTCGAGACCGTCGCCTACTACGGCTCCGACGAGCACGAGTGGGCGTACCTGTTCGGCCGCGCGGACGTGGTCGAGGACCCGACCGCGCTGATGGTCGAGCGGTTGGCCACGGCTGGGTACGAGCCTGAGTCGATCGACGACCTGGCGCTGGTGGGCAACAGCATTCCGCCCTACCGGGTCCGGCAGTCGCTGGCCTGAGCACGGCTCTGAGAGGGGCGCCTCCCGTTCGTCGGGGAGGCGCCCCTCTTGCTATTTCCTGAGCGCTACGGCGGCAAAGCCGGTCGCGGCGAGCCAGACGACCGGGCCCGCGATGCCGCCGAACAGGTCGACGTGACCCGGAACCACCAGGAGCACGAAGAAAGCTACGTCGACGACACCGAGCACCACGGTGTTGAGCCAGAACCCCACCGGGCTGGCCACCCGGTTCAGCGTGAGGGCCACGTAGATCGCCTGGGCGCCCAGGACGGTCACGGCGATGAAGTACAGCAGACTTTCCGCCGCCACCTCGTCGGCCGGCGCGCCATCGGACAGATCGCCGATGACCATCGAGGTGCCCAGGCCCATGTGCAGCAGGCCCCAGAGCACGTACAGCGCGACGGACACCGTGCGCGCGTTGATGTTCCTCCCCATGGCGCAGAAGCGTGCCGTGAGTGAGACCGCAGTACACGGGGGCCAGCCCTACCAAGACCTCAGCTCACCGCATGCCTGAGAAAGTCCACCTGCAACACCCGCGAACTCTCAGCGGATCGCCGCACAGGAAAGTCGCTCCAGTCAGCCGAGCGCTGCGAGCTTCGCCCGGATGTCCTCCGCCCGCGGGTTCTGGTGGTACTCGAAGGCGGCAAGGGTTTTCGACCACCAGTGGCGGGCTTCCTCCTGGTCGCCGAGACCGTGATGGGCGTCCCCGAGCAAGAGGTGCGAGTGGGCGAGGTCCCCTGCGGATCCTATCTGTCCGAGCAGGTCCAGCGATCGGTGCGCGGTTTCTACGGCCTCGTCGTACCGCCGCAGTTTCACCAGCACGTTCGCCGTCGCCTGGGTTTGCAGCCCCGCCAGGTACGGGGTGGCGCCGCCGGAGTTCGCGGTCTCCCACTCGAGGCAGCGTTCGTACGCCAACTCGAACTTTCCCATCACCACCAGGGCTTCCACCATCTGATGGATCACCAGGCCGATCAACGGGCCGGTCGAGCCGGCGTCACCGCGCTGCAACTCCAGTGCGCCTTCGGCGGCTTGCAACGCCTCGTGTGCCTGTCCCATCATCATGAACGACCACGCGCGATTGGTCTGAGCACGCACACGACCCGGTACATCGCCGATCTCCGCGTAGGCATGATCGCTTTGCTCGAGAAGTTCCCTGCACTCCTGGAACCGTCCAACCCTGCCCAGCGCCATGCCCTCGAGGTACAGCAGCCTGGCGACGTACTGCCGCTCACCGAGCCTGCTCGCGGCGCCGCGAGCCCTTGCGAAGATCCACAACCAGTCCAGCCACGGACTGCTCGAGTCGATCACGTCGAAGATGAACCACACGAGCTGCCAGGTGTGACGATGCCAACCGAGCTCATCGCTCTGCGCGATCACCGCTCGCAGCACGGCGCTTTCGGCGTGGATCCACGCCTTGATCGCGTCGCGGTCCTCGAGAATTTCCGCAACCGTGCCGGACGCCGGCGTCGGCACGTCCTCGATCATGCGGAACCTCTGATGATGTGCCGCATCAACAACCATCAGAGTGTGGAGATAGTGGTCGAACGCCCGCTCGATCGCGGCCGTGCGAACCTCGGCCGTTCCCTCCTCCGAGGACCGGTCCGCCGCGTAGACCCGCAGCAGGTCATGACACGTGAACCTCCCGGCCACGTGCTCGGTCAGCAGGCTCGCCCGCACCAGCTCCCGCACGCACTCCCGTGCCTCAGCGGTGGAAACACCGGCAAGACTCGCGGCGGCGGGCACCGTGATGTCAGGTCCGGGATGGACACCGGCCAACCGGAACATCCGCGCCGCCGCCGGACTGAGCTGCTGGTACGACCACTGGAAAACAGCTCGCACGCTGGTGGCAGCATCGCCGGTGTCCAGCGTGTCGAGCCGAGTGCGCTCATCAGCCAGTTCCGCGACCAACGCCGGCAACGGCAGACCAGGCGCCTGCACGGCGCGTGCGGCCACGATCGCGAGCGCCAACGGCAGGCCACCGCACCACCTGATGAGCTTGTCGGCGTCATCCGCTCGTACCGCGCCGACCCTGCTCACCAGCAGTGCGTGGGCTTCGCCGGGCGTGAGCACGTCCAGAGCCAGATGCTGCGCACCCTCGCTCACGATCAGGCCGGTGAGGTGCGAGCGACTCGTGATCAGCACCAGTGACGGGCACGGTCCTGGCAGCAGCGGCCGGACGTGCTCGACATCGCGGGCGTTGTCCAGCAGCACCACAATGCGACGATCCGCGACGAGGCTGCGGTACATCGCGGACCGCGCTTCGAGATCGACGGGAATGCGTTCGGCAGCGACACCGAGTGCTTCGAGGAACCGGGTGAGCACGTCGCCCGCCGCCACAGGTTCGCGGTGGTGGTCGAATCCGCGCAGGTTGACGTAGAGCTGGCCGTCCGGGAAGCGGTCGGCCACACCGCGAGCCCAGTGCACGGCCAGGGTCGTCTTGCCGATGCCTGCCGTGCCGGTGATCACGGCGATGGTCAACGCGTCGGAACCGACCAGTTCGGTGAGACGGCGCAGCTCCGCAGCCCGCCCGACGAACCTCGGGGTCGCGCTCGGCAGCTGACGCGGCACCGGACCCGACACCCCCGCCGAGCCGGAAAGCACCTGCTGGTGCACAGCTTTGAGCTCATCACCGGGATCAACCCCGAGCTCGTCTGCCAGCAGCGCCCGGAGCTGCTCGTAGGCGAACAACGCCTGAGCCTGCTGCCCGGACTGGGCGAACGCCAGCATCAGCTGACCCCAGAACTTCTCCCGGAACGGGTGCTGCCTGGTGAGCGAGCGCAGTTCGGCGACCAGCTCGCCCGCCCGGCCTGTAGCGAGATCGGCACCGATTCGCCGTTCCAGCGCGTGCAACCACTCTTCAGTCACCGGCGGGACGTCATGCTGATGCAACGCATCGGACGCGACGTCTGAGAGCATCGGACCACGCCACAAACCAACCGCCGCGGCGAAGTCGCACGCACTCGCCAACTCCCTGAACCTCAGCAGATCCAGCTGGCTCGGCTCGACCTCGGCCAGATAGCCGCCGCGCACGTGACGCACGCAGTTCGCATCGCCAAGAGCCTGCCGCAATCTCATCACGACCATGTGGAGCGACTTGTGAGCACGGTCCGGCGACGGCGGCTCGCTGTCCCAGAGGCGGTCGATCAGCTCGTCGACTGAGACATTCCGGTTGGGTCGCAACAACAACGTGGCCAACAGCAATCGGCACCGCCCGGCGGGAACCGGCACTGCGATGTCGTCGACCAGAACCTCCAGCGGACCGAGGACCCGGTACTCGATGATCACGTTCTCCTCCGGGTGGAGCGAGTCGCACCGGCGGGACCGAGCCTGACACCGGTCCCGCCGTACTTGCTCACGCCAGTGACTGCTTAAGGAAGTCGACCTGAAGCAGCAGCAGGTTCTCAGCAACCTGTTCCTGCGGGGTCATGTGCGTGACGCCGGAGAGCGGCAACACCGTGTGCGGCCGCCCTGCCGCCAGCAACGCGCTCGACAGCCGCAACGTGTGAGCAGCCACCACGTTGTCGTCGGCCAGCCCGTGGATGATCATCAACGGGCGGGACAGCTTGTCCGCGTCGGCGATGAGCGAGTTCGAGTCGTAGACCTCGGGCTTCTCGTCCGGGTGGCCCAGGTAGCGCTCGGTGTAGTGCGTGTCGTAGAGCCGCCAGTCGGTGACCGGTGCGCCGGCGATGCCCGCGTGGAAGACGTCGGGCCGGCGCAGGACGGCCAGTGCCGACAGGTAGCCGCCGTACGACCACCCGCGGATGGCCACGCGGCTGAGGTCCAGGTCGGGCTCGATGGCCGCCGCGGCGTGCAGAGCGTCGACCTGGTCTTCCAGGGTGGCGCCGGCGAAGTCGTAGGCGATGGCGCGTTCCCAGGCCAGGCCGCGACCGGGCGTGCCGCGGCCGTCGGCGACGATCACCGCGAAGCCCTGGTCCGCCAGCCACTGGGACGCCAGGAAGGCGTTCTGCGACGAGACGACGCGCTGGGCGTGCGGGCCGCCGTACGGGTCCATCAGGACCGGGAGCTTGGTGCCCGGGGTGTGTCCGGTGGGCAGCAGGAGGGCGGCGCGAATGTCTCGTTCGCCCAGGGTCAGCAGGCGCGGGGCGGCCTTGAGTACCGGGGTGTCGGCCCAGGACTCGATCTCGTGGGCGCCGACGGTGGCGCGGACGCCGAATCGGTCCAAAGTGGCCGATGCGAGCACAACCGTGTCACCGCCTCGGATCGCGGTGTGCACGCCGTCCTCAGTGGACAGTTTCTCGACGGTGGTGCCGACCGAGTAGACGTGGGTCTGCGTCGGGTCGTCGGCAGAGGCGGCGACCAGGATCGAGTCGTCGGCGATGTCGAGGACGCGGCGCACCTGCAGGCCCGTGGTCACGACGTCGTCGCCGACCTGGAGGGCGTACTCGTCGCCGGAGCCGACGATGCGCACGAGGCGGCCGTCCGGGGTCCAGGCGGGGGCGCCGCCGGTGACCTCGATCCACGTCGGGTCGGTCTCGGTGACGAGCTCGGTGACGGAGCCGGTTTCGGGGGCGAGCGAGTAGATCCGCCGGGTGCGCTGGTCGCGGGTCTGCGTGGTGATCAGCGGAGCGCCGCCGGACGACCAGTGCACGTCGTTGAGGTAGTCGAACTCGAGCAGCACCGGCACGAAGGTGCCGTCCAGCGACACCACGTGCAGCGTCACGTTCGCGTTGGGGGTGCCGGCGGCCGGGTAGGCGATCTCGGTGGCCGCCGTGGCCGGATTCGCCGGGTCGGCGATGTACCAGCGCTGGACCGTGGCGTTGTTCACGCGCGCGGCGATGAGGCGGGTGCCGTTCGGCTCCCACCAGTAACCGCGGTAGCGCGACATCTCCTCGGCCGCGATGAACTCGGCCAGGCCGAACGTCACGTCCTCGCCGTCCGGGACCGCGACGGCGTAGTCGTCACCCGAGTCCAGGTCGACGACCCTGAGCGTGCCGCGCGTGACGTACGCCACACGCGTGCCCGTCGGGTCGACCCGCGGGTCGATGACGCCGCCCTGGGTCGGCAGCTCGCGGACCGCACCGCTGGTCAGGTCGGCCACGAACAGGCGGCCCGACAGCGCGAACGACGCGACCGTCGCGTCCTTCGACAGGGCGTAGCCGACGATGCCCGCGCCGGACTCGCGCGTGCGCTCGCGGCGGGCCTTCTCCTCGGCCGGCAGGTCCTCCGGGTCGGTCAGCAGCTGTGCCGGGTCGGCCAGCAGCCGTTCGACGCCGGTGGCCGTGTTCAGCTCCCAGAGTCCGTTCGCGCGGCTCGTGGCCGTGGCCGGACGCAGGAAGAAGACACGTGCCCCGTCTGACGACACCGCGAAGGTCCTGGGTGCGCCTACGGTGAACCGCTGGGTGCGCGCCTGTTGGCGCGGGAAGGAGATGTCGTTGCCCACCCGCCCACACTAACCCGCGGCTCCTCGCCGGACCGGCGTCGCGAGCAGGCTCACCTGGCGCGATACAGACCCGGTGGGGGTTGTGGACGCGCAGGCGAGTTGGGTCGCGCGACGGAGGCAGGCCGCAGCGCCGCGCGACGGAGGCAGGCCGCAGCGCCGCGCGACGGAGGCAGGCCGCAGAACCGCAGGGCGGAGGGCGGAGGGCGGAGGCAGGAACGGGGGCGGCAGTACCACCCAACGGCAACGCGCCCCGCCAGACCCGTCGGACCCGTCGGACCCGTCGGACCCGTCGGACCCGTCGGACCCGTCGGCCAACGATCACGCCACCAACTCACCCGCTCTGCACCGAACCGGTACCCCAAGCAGGCCCACCCCAGCGCGACACAAACCCCGGAGGACTTGCCGACACATCGGCAGGCTGCAAGGTCGCGGAACGGACGCGGCAGCACCAACCAACGCCGACGCGCTCCACCGAACGCACCGCCGACGATCACGCCACAACCCACCCCGCCCGGCACCAAGCCGGTGCCCCGAGCAGGCTCACCTCGCGCACCACAGCCCCAGGTGGGGTTGCGAACGCGGCCGCAGCGCAGCGCCCTGCCGGACCTCACCGCCGAACATCACGTCGCTAGCTCACGCGACTCTTCGGAGGCAGCGGCACGAACCCGCTCGTACGCCGGACGTACTCCGCGTAGCCGGGGCGACGCGACACGATGTCCTTCTCGAGCAACGATTTGCCGGTGCCCTTGGCGAGCAGCCACGTCATGATCACCGGACCGATGATCGTGAGCGCGGACAGCCACGAGTGCAGCGCGAACAGGTACGGGCCCCACCACACGACAGCGTCGCCGAAGTAGTTCGGATGCCTTGTGTAGCGCCAGAGTCCGCGATCCATCACGGCGCCCTTGTTCGCCGGGTCCGACCGGAACCGGGAGAGCTGCCAGTCACCCACGGCCTCGAAAGCGAAGCCGACCATCCACACGCCAGTGCCCACCCAATCTAGCACTCCGAACGGGGCCGAAAGATGCGGCGCGGCCTGCACCGGCAGCGACACGATCCACATCAGCACGGCCTGGATCAAGTAGACGCGGTACATCCGCAGGCGCGGATTTCCCTTGGCACGCCTCAAAATGTCCTGGTATCGCGGATCTTCGTCCTTGCCCGAGTTGCGCACGAAGATGTGCAGGCCCAGGCGTACGCCCCACACCGCGGTGAGCGCCGCGACCACCCACTGCCGAGTTGGTTCGCCCTCCGCGAACAGCAGCGTGACGACCGCGATCACCGCGAATCCGGGGCCCCACGCGGAGTCGATCAGGTCGTAGCGACGACGTGCGTCCGCGTACAGGAACAGGCCGCTGAGCAGTGCCAGCACGACCAGGAAGCTGATCAGGTAGCTCATCGCGCCACCAGTTCACGACGCACGCGCGGCATGCCGCTGCGTCCGTGCTCGTTCCTGCGCACCGCCAGGATCTGGTCCACGCCCATCCGTCCTTCCTCGAACGTCAGCGCGCCACCCGCGAGGTACAGCCGCCACACGCGCGCCTGCCCCTCACCGACCAGCGCGACGACCTCGTCCCACCGCTCTTCCAGTGTCTGCGCCCACGCCCGCACGGTCCAGACGTAGTGCTCGCGCATGGCGTGCACGTCGCGGATCTCCAAACCCGCGGCTTCGAGAAATCCTGTCGTGGCGCTGACGGGTCGCATGTGCATGTCCGGCGCGACGTACGACTCGATGAACGCGCCGCCGCCGGGGGCGTTGTGGCCGCGCGACATCTGTTGCAGCAGCAGGCGTCCCTCCGGCTTCAGCAACCGGTGCAAAGTCGAGGCGTACGTCGGGTAGTTGCGTTCGCCGACGTGCTCGCCCATCTCGATGGTGGAGATCGCGTCGAACGGTTCGTCCAGCACTTCGCGGTAGTCCTGCAGCCGCACCTCGACGAGGTCCTGCAACCCTTCCGCGGCCACGCGCGCGAGGATGTGCTCTCGTTGCTGCGCCGAGATGGTGACGCCGACCGCGTGCACGCCGTAGTTGCGCGCCGCGTGGATGATCATCGAGCCCCAGCCGCAGCCGACGTCCAGCAGCCGCATACCCGGCTGCAGGTCGAGCTTGCGGCACACCAGGTCCAGCTTGTGGTGCTGGGCCTGCGCGAGCGAGTCCGATGAGGACGTGAAGTAGGCGCACGAGTAGGCCATGCTCGGGTCGAGCACGAGCTGGTAGAACGCGTTGCTCAGATCGTAGTGATGCGAAATGGCGTCCCGGTCGCGCGCCTTGGTGTGCAAGGCGCCGCGCAGCCGTGCCTCCTCTCGAGGCGCGGACGGATTGGGACCCAACACTTTCAGTTGCAATGCAAGTTTCGCGACCTCCGCCACACGCGGCCTGCGGGTGCCCCCGCGCCGCACGAGTCCCCAGATCTGGGCGAGCCCCGCCGCGAGATCTCCCTCCACGTCGAGCTCGCCGCTCACGTACGCGCGCGCGAGACCGAGCTCGTTCGGACTCCACACGAGCCGGCGGAGAGCGTCGCGACTGCGGATCACGAGCACGGTGCCGTCCTGCGGCCCGGCCACGCTCCCGTCCCACGCCCGAATTCCGATCGGCAACGCCGAACCCAGCACCCGCTCGGCCATTCCTGCCAGCTGACCAGCGACGACCACCCTGCACCTCCTGCACGACCTGGCTCCGCCAGACGTTCGGGGCGGCAAGAGGTTCGGTTCGTTTCTGAACCGAGACGCAACCACGCCCGTATGGCCTCGATAGAGCGAACGACGGAACAAGGAGGACATGAGTGTGATCCGACGTAACCGCATTGCCATCGGGCTCGCCGCGGGGCTGGCAGTTGTGCTGGGTCTGGGTGTCTGGAGCGCAACGGGTAGCAACACGAACTCGAAGCCGGTGGCACAGACCGAAACCGACCTGGGCGTCCTCGGTGACTACGGCGACGTGGGAACTGCCCCGGTACTCCAGGAGCCCGCTCAGGCACCCGAGACCCCTGCTCAGCAGGCAGCACCGGAAACCCCGGCCCCGGCCGCGCAGCCCCCCGCCGCGCAGCCTCCCGCAGCCGCCCCGGTCAGCTCGTTGAAGCTGGTCGGCAAGCAGGTCGACAAGATGGGCATGGTCGTCCAGGACGGCGACGGCCGCACGATGTACCGCTTCGACAAGGACACTCCGAAGCCGGAAACCAAGTCCAACTGCAACGACAAGTGCGCTGTGACGTGGCCGCCCTTCCTGTCGGACACCGTCCCGCAGCTCGAGGGCATCGACCCGAGCATCGTCTCGCTGATCACCCGCGCGGACGGCAAGAAGCAGGTCGCCATCGACAAGTGGCCGGTCTACTCCTACTCGCTGGACCCGGGCCCGGGCAAGTGGAAGGGCCAGGGCGTTGGTGGCACCTGGTTCGTGATCCAGCCCAACGGCAAGCGCAACGTGGAATGCCTGCCCCCTGGCGTCACGGCACCGGCGGCGTAGCCCCCAAAGCATCCCGTTAGGACGGTCCAACTGAGACACACACCACTCTGAACGGACAAACCCCGGCCCTGGGGAAGGGGCCGGGGTTCCCGTCGTTTCGCTCTCTCGCTTCGCAAGCAGGGCCCGCCTGGTTCAGGCGGGCCCTGCTTGCGTTCGTCTGGTAGTGTTTTATCTAGCTGGATAAAAACGGGGGTGACCGTGGAGCACACGGGCAGAACGGCGGCACGGCGCGCGCAGATCGTGCGGGCGGCGATCGAGACCATCGCGGAACTGGGCTACGACCAGGCGACGTTCGCCAAAATCACCGAACGGGCGGGGCTGAGCAGCCCGCGGATGATCTCGTACCACTTCGCGGACAAGAACGACCTGCTGCGCCAGGTCGTGATCGACGTCTTCACCGCCGCGGGCCAGGTCATGGCACCCGCGATGGCCGCCGAGACCACGTGGGGCGGCAAGCTGCGCGCCTACCTGGAGTCGAACCTGCGGTTCCTGCGCGATCACCCGAGGGAGATCGTCGCGCTCACCGAGATCGGCCCGCACCTGCGCACCCCGTCCGGAGAGGGCTACACGAGCACGACCAGCCAGGACTTCAGCGTCACCGGCCTGGCCGAACTGCTCGAAACCGGTAAGGCGGCCGGGGAGTTCCGCCAGTTCGACACCCGCTCGATGGCCGTGCTGATCCGCGCGGCCGTCGACGCGGCCGCACAACGCGTGCGCGACGGGTCCGACGTGGATCTGGACACCTACACCACCGAGGTCATCACCGCGATCGACCTCGCAGTTCGTCTGGGGGACGAATGTTCCGGAAACTAGCGATCGACCTGCTCGTACCGACGGGCATCTACTACGGATCGCGCGCACTCGGCGCCGACCAGACGACAGCACTCGTGCTCAGCGGCGTGATACCGGCCTTGCGCGTGATCTACTCCGTGATCACCGAACGACGCATCAGCGGGGTGAACGCGTTCGTGCTCGGCGCGGTCGTGCTCGGCTTCGCGATGTCGTTCGTGACCGGGGAACCGCGAGTGCTGCTCGTGCGCGCGGCGTGGGGCACCGCGGCATTCGGCGTCGTGATGCTGGCGAGCCTGTTCTTCAAGCGGCCGCTGCTCCACTCGATGGCGATGCTCGTACTACCCGAGGACAAGAAGCAGGTGTGGACGGAGAACTGGGAGAAGTACCCGGCGATCCGGCACGCGCTGCGCGGCTGCACCGCCATCTGGGGCGTGATCTTCCTGGCGGACACCGCGATCCGGGTCGGCATGGCGCTGACGTTGCCGATCGACCTGGTGCCGGTGCTCGACGACGTGCTGCTGGTGGTCCTGCTCGTGGTTCTCGTTGTGGTCCAACGGGTGTACTCGCGGATGGTCATGCACCGGGCCGGGCTGCGCATCAACGGCGTGCACGTCAGCCGGGCATGATCGCGCTCGTGACCGGCGGGGCGCACGGCATCGGCGCGGCACTGGTCAGGCGGCTGATCGGCAGGGGCGACGACGTGGTGATCGCCGACGTCGATCTGGACGGGGAGCGCGGCAGCTTGTTCGTTCGGACCGATGTGCGCTCGTACGAGGGCAACGAACGTGTCGTGGCCGCCGCTGTCGAACGGTTCGGCGGACTCGACATCGCGGTGTTCAACGCCGGTGCCGCCGGACCGCGTTCGTTCAGCGTGGCCGGCTACCGCGACGCCATGCGGATCAACCTCGACGCGGTCGTCTACGGGCTGGCCGCGTGCTCCGCAGTGCTGAACGGCTCGGCGCTCGTGATGTCGAGCATCGCCGGGCTGACCGGCTCGCCCGACGTCTGCTACGGAACAGCGAAACACGCGCAGATCGGGTTGGTGCGGTCGATTTCGCAGACCGCGCCGGGCTACCGGATCAACGCGTTGTGCCCCGGCCTGGTCGACACGCGGGCAGTGGCGGCGTACCGGTCGGAACTGGTGGCCGCGGGACTGGAGCTGGCCACGCCGGAGGAGGTCGCCGCCGCTGCCGAGACAGTGCTGGGCGACCGGCGCACCGGCCAGGTGTGGTCGGTGCAGGCCGGTCGCCCGGTCGAACTGGTGCGGTAAATCAGAGCGTGCTGTACAGCGGGTGCTTGGCGGCCAGCACCTCGACGCGGGCGCGCAGCTCGTCAACAGCCGCACCCGGCTTGAGGGCCTCGGCGATCACGTCGGCGACCTCGGCGAAGTCCACCTCGCCGAAACCGCGGGTGGCCAGCGCCGGGGTGCCGATGCGCAGACCCGAGGTGACCATCGGCGGCCGCGGGTCGTTCGGGACGGCGTTGCGGTTCACCGTGATGCCGATCTGGTGCAGCACGTCCTCGGCCTGCTTGCCGTCGAGCTCGGAGTTCACCAGGTCGACGAGGACCAGGTGGACGTCCGTGCCGCCGGTGAGGACCTTCACGCCCGCGGCGGCCACGTCCGGCTGTGACAGGCGCTCGGCCAGGATCTTCGAGCCTTCCAGCGTGCGGCGCTGGCGGTCGGCGAACTCCGGCGAGGCGGCGTGCTTGAACGCCACGGCCTTGGCGGCGATCACGTGCTCCAGCGGGCCGCCCTGCTGGCCGGGGAAGACCGCGGAGTTGATCTTCTTGGCGATGTCCGCCTCGTTCGAGAGGATCACACCGCCACGGGGACCGCCCAGGGTCTTGTGGGTCGTGGTCGTCGTCACGTGCGCGTGGGGCACGGGCGACGGGTGCAGGCCCGCGGCGACGAGGCCCGCGAAGTGCGCCATGTCGACCATCAGGTAGGCCTCGACCGAGTCCGCGATGCGGCGGAACTCGGCGAAGTCCAGCTGGCGCGGGTACGCGGACCAGCCGGCGACGATCAGCTTCGGGCGGTGCTCCTGCGCCAGGCGCTCGACCTCGGCCATGTCGACGCGGCCGTCCGAGTCGGACACGTGGTACGGCACGACGTTGTAGAGCTTGCCGGAGAAGTTGATGCGCATGCCGTGCGTGAGGTGACCGCCGTGCGCGAGGTCGAGGCCGAGGATCGTGTCGCCGGGCTGCAGCAGCGCGAACATCGCGGCGGCGTTGGCCTGCGCGCCCGAGTGCGGCTGGACGTTGGCGAAACCGGCGCCGAACAACGACTTGATGCGCTCGATGGCCAGGCGCTCGACGACGTCGACGTGCTCGCAGCCGCCGTAGTAGCGGCGGCCGGGGTAGCCCTCGGCGTACTTGTTGGTCAGCACCGAACCCTGTGCCTGCAGCACCGAGACGGGCGTGAAGTTCTCCGAGGCGATCATCTCGAGAGTGCCCTGCTGGCGCGCCAGCTCGGCCGCGACGGCCTCGGCGACCTCGGGGTCGTACTCCGCGAGGGAGGCGTTGAACTGGTCGGACATCTGGAAGATCTCCCTACTTGGCGCGCTTGTAGAACGGAAGTGCGACGACCTCGACCGGCTGCTTCTTGCCGCGGACGTCCACCAGCAGAGGGGTGCCGGGTTCGGCACTGGCCCGAGTCACGTACGCCATGGCGACCGAGTAGCCGAGCGTCGGCGACAGCGCGCCCGACGTGACCTCGCCGACGACCTCGTCGCCGTTCAGCACCGCGTAACCGTGCCGCGGGGCGCGGCGCTCGGGGGTCTTCAGTCCGACCAGGACCGAGTCCACATCGGACTCCGAGACCTTCGTCAGCGCGTCGCGGCCCACGAAGTCGCCCGGCTTGTCGAGCTTCACGACGCGGCCGAGACCAGCGTGGTACGGCGTCAGCGACGTGGTCAGCTCGTTGCCGTACAAGGGCATTCCGGCTTCGAGACGCAACGTGTCGCGGCAGCCGAGACCGCACGGCTTGAGCTCGTGCGCCTCGCCCGCCTCCAGCAGCGCGGCCCAGACGGCCGAGGCGTCGGACGGCGCCACGAAGAGCTCGAAGCCCTCCTCGCCCGTGTACCCGGTGCGGGCGAGCAGCGCGTCGACACCTGCCACGGTGGACGGGTAGGAGGCGTAGTACTTCACGGCCGACAGGTCGGTGTCGGTGAGTCCGGACAGGATCTCGACCGACTTCGGGCCCTGGATCGCGATCAACGCGTAGTCGGTCGACTTGTCGGTGACGACGGTGTCGAACCCGGCGGCGCGCTCGACCAGAGCGTCAGCCACCACAGCGGCGTTGGAGGCGTTGGCGACGACCATGAACTCCTCGTCGCCCAACCTGTACACGATCAGGTCATCGATCACGCCGCCGTCGGCCTGCGTGATCATCGTGTAGCGAGCCTTGCCGACGGCCAGCGCCGAGATGTGGCCGACCAGCGCGTAGTCGAGCGCCTCGCCGGCCTGGGGTCCGGTCAGCACGATCTCACCCATGTGCGTGAGGTCGAACAGGCCCGCGGTGGTGCGCACCGCGTGGTGCTCGGCGAGCTCGCTGGAGTAGCGCAGCGGCATCCGCCAGCCCGCGAAGTCGGTGAACATCGCGCCGAGCTGCTCGTGCTCGGCGTTCAGAGGCGTGAGGCGGGACATCAGAACGCTCCTCCAGGGTGCGCCGAAGAGCCGGCCTGGGCCGGCTGAGGCAACAGAAGAATGACACGGTCCATCGGAGACTCCTCACCAGAGCGAGCCTCCCCCTCTGTCATGAGCCTGAGAGCTTCGCCGCGCAGCACGCGACTTGCACCGTGGGCGAGGCCGATGGGCCTGCTTTTCAGAGTTGCCTTCGTCGTGCGGTACCTGTACCTGAGAGATTCCGGGGAGGAGTTGCTCCTTCGGCGCTCACACTCAAGTGAGCTCTCCCGCGCGACATCGACGGCCGTGTTCAGTTGGTAGCCCCAGACGCTAGCAGGCCAAACGTCACAGCGGCACGCCCTGCGCAGTCTTCTCGACCACCTTGCGCTCAGCCCAGAACGACAGGAACGGGATCGTCCCGGCGAGCAGCACGAGGGCGGTGCCCTTGATCGACCAGCGCAGCTTCAGCGCCAGGTCGACGGAAATGACCAGGTAAATGGCGTAGAGAAAGCCGTGGATCGGCCCGACGACCTTCATGAACTGACCCATGTCCGCGGCGTACTTGAGCACCATCGCCACGCACAGGAGCAGCAGGAAGACACCGACCACGTAAGCCATGACCCGGAACCGGGTCAACGCACCCTTCATCAGCCCGCCTTCGCTCAACGACCGTCCCGCGCGTTGAGGTCCGCGAGCATGCGGTTGTAGGCCGCGAGCTCCGCGTCTTCAGGATCGTCGAAGTGCTCGACAGGCGCGGGTTTGACGGCGTCAACGGTAGTCATCGGCTTCGCGGCGGCCGCAACCGGCTCCGGTGCGGAGAGAACCTCGTCACGACGCTGGCGCGCCAAACGGCGGAAACGCCACACCATGAAGGCCGGGAAGAGGCCGAAGAGCGGCCACTGGAGCACGTAACCGAGATTCTGGAACGTGCCGCTGGCGGACTCGAAGCGCTGCCACTGCCAGTACGCGAGCCCGCAACAGGCGATCAGGGCCACCAGACAGGCAAACCCGATCAACACTCGCTGGGGTGTAAGGAGGCCGCGCACGGCCTCCACACTACTTGGAACGCATGGATACAGGGCTGCCGCCTCCGACAGCCCGTTCCCTCTACTACGCCACGCCGTCCCGGCGCTGCCTCTGCAGACGTGCGACACACCAGGCTGCGGCGGAACCGCGGCGAAGGTGCTGGAGAACCGTCATCGGTCCCAGGCGCCGCCCGAGGTCGGCAGGGCTCAGACCCGCCGCGCGATAGTCGAGCGCGCGCTGGTCCAACGGGCTGATGCCCGCGTCCCACCACTGCTCGGCCTCGGCGACATCGCCAACCAGCTGCCAGTAGCTCGCCGCGGCGGCGAGCAGTGCCTCGGGTGCCTCCGGCGCCCGCTTGCGCATCGCGGCCACGTAGGCCGGATCCGCCGAGTCGACCTTGACCAAGCCACGCGAGGGCCCGCCCCTGCCGCCCCGCTGTGCGGGGATGCCTGGCGCCGAGGGGGGAGCCTCAGCGAGCCACGCGTTCTTGATCCGGTTCACCTCCTGCATCTCTGCGTCATCAGACCGTTCAGCCGCCCACTGCTGCAACAGCTCGTGGACCCCGGAGTCCTCGACCATATGTGCCTCCTCGTCGGTCGGGGATCGGCCATTGCAGCGGAAGGTATTCGGTAGGTCTGACAATCGCCAGACCCTGAATCCCCAGAACACCCGTTACCAGTGCGTGATTGGCCTCTTTCCACCCATCCGGTCCAACGCAGATGGCCGAGGATCACCGAGAGTCACTAGGCGACAGGCGTCGCCGTCCCGAAGAGGCTCCTGATGAAGGTGATGATCGACTCCGCGCCCTGCCTCAGCCAGCCGAGGAGCGTCTGGACCGCGCCTGCGGACTCCTCGGGCCGGGTGATCAGGAGGAACAGCACCAGCGCGACGACCGCCAGCACTAGCACCTTCTTGAGGTTCACAGGTACCTCTCCGTCCATCTCGCTCACAGGTGAGGCGGCAGACCGCCCGTGTCACCCGACATGGTCCCTCATTCACCCGGCTGATGAACAACGACCACGCCCAACTGCCCCCAGGATCCACCGGCCACGCACGCCTGCTGACGGGGAATGTCACCCGAATGGCGGCTAAAGAGAGGCCTCAGCAGCGCCGATGTCCTGGGCACGAGGTGAACACGGACTCCCTCGCATCCCACAGCGTGGACCAGACATGTTGAACCGAGCCTCACCCGGATGCCGAACCGACGGCATCACGCTCTGTCACCCCGTCGTGTCCTTATTAATGCGCACGCGAGCATTCATCCAATAACTCCTGCCCGGCGCAGTTCCATAATTCGGGCGTCCGCCACACCTATGTCGGCAAGCACTTCCCCGGTGTTCATCCCGGTCGTTACCGGAGGCGTCGGAACCGACGCCGGAGTCCGGTCGAAGCGAGGAGCCGGCGCCGGGTGCGGCGAACCGGAGACGTCGACGAACGTCGCCCGCGCCGCGTTGTACGGGTGCCGCGCCGCTTCGGCGGGCGTCAGCACCGGCGCCAGGCACGCGTCGGTGTCCCGCGCGAGGTCAGCCCACTCGTCCCGCGTCCGCGTCTTCACCGCCGCCGCGATTCGTTCCCGCAGGTCAGGCCAGTTCGCCGGGTCGTTGCGCGTCGGTGCGTCCTCCAGGCCCAGCACGCGCACCAGGTCGGCGTAGAACTTCTCCTCCAGCGCGCCGATGGCCACGAACTGCCCGTCCGCGGCCTCGTAGACGTCGTAGAACGGCACGCCACCGTCGAGCATGTTCTCGCCGCGCCCGCCGGACCACATGCCCGCGTTGCGCATCCCGTGCAGGAACGTCGTCAGCAACGCCGCCCCGTCGACCATCGCGGCATCCACGACCTGGCCACGTCCGGAGCGCTCCCGTTCGTACAGCGCCGCGAGCACGCCGAGAGCCAGCAGCAGCCCTCCCCCGCCGAAGTCGCCGAGCAGGTTGATCGGGAACGACGGTGGCCCGCCTGCGCGTCCGAGAGGCTCCAAAGCGCCCGCGACGGCGATGTAGTTGATGTCGTGCCCGGCACGGTCGGACAGGGGCCCGTCCTGCCCCCAGCCGGTCATGCGTCCATATACAAGGCGCGGATTGCGGGCGAGGCACTGCGCCGGACCGATGCCCAGCCGCTCGGTGACGCCCGGCCGGAAGCCCTCGACCAGCACGTCCGACTGTTCGACCAACCGAAGAACCAGCTCGGCACCCTCGGGCTTGCGGGTGTCGATCGCGACTGAGCGCCGGTTGCGGGTCAGGAAGTCGCCGGGGACCGTCGGGTGACTGCCGGGCTTGTGCACCTGGATCACGTCCGCGCCGAGGTCCGCGAGCACCATGCAGCCGAACGGCGCGGGCGCGAGACCGGCGAGCTCGACCACGCGAAGTCCTGCCAGAGGTCCTGTCCTCGATGTAGCAGTCACAAGGACCTCGCGATGATTTCCTTCATGATCTCGTTCGTGCCGCCGAAGATCCGCTGCACGCGGGCGTCGGACCAGGCACGTGCGATCGGGTACTCGTTCATGTAGCCGTAGCCGCCGAACAGCTGCACGCACTCGTCGACGACCTTGCCCAGCCGGTCGCTGGCCCACCACTTCGCCATCGCCGCCGTCGGCACGTCCAGCTCGCCGCGCAGGTGCTTGTCGATGCACTCGTCGATGAACGCCCTGGTCACGGCCGCCTCGGTGGCGCACTCGGCGAGCTTGAACCGGGTGTTCTGGAACTTCATCAGCTCCTTGCCGAACGCCGTGCGCTCCTTCACGTACTTCAGCGTCACGTCGACGGCCGCCTCGATGCCCGCGACCGAGCAGACGCCGATGATCAGGCGTTCCTGCGGCAGCTGGTGCATGAGCTGCACGAACCCGAGGCCCTCCTGGTCGCCCAGCAGGTTCGCGACGGGCACGCGCACGTCGTCGAAGAACAGCTCGGCGGTGTCCTGCCCCTTCATGCCGACCTTGTCGAGCACGCGGCCGCGCCGGATGTCGTTCTCCACGACGATCAGCGAGATGCCCTGGGCGCCCTGGGCGGGGTCGGTCTTGGCCACCACGATCACCAGGTCGGCGTGCACGCCGTTCGTGATGAACGTCTTCGAGCCGTTGATGACGTACTCGTCACCGTCGCGGAGAGCCCTCGTGCGGATGCCCTGCAGGTCGGAGCCCGCGCCGGGTTCGGTCATGGCGATCGCGCCGACGTACTCGCCGGACGCGAGCTTGGGCAGCCAGCGCCGCTTCTGCTCCTCGGACCCGTAGGAGTTGAGGTAGTGGGCGACGATCCCGCTGTGGACGCTGTTGCCCCAGGCGCTGTCACCGGCGCGCGCCTGTTCCTCGAGCAGCACGGCCTCGTGTGCGAACGTGCCGCCGCCGCCCCCGTACTCCTCGGGGATGCTCAGGCACAGCAGCCCCACGTCACCCGCGCGACGCCACAGGTCGCGGTCGACCTGCTTCTGCTCGGCGAAGCGTTCCTGGTGCGGCACGACCTCCTTCTCCATGAACGTGCGGGCGAGCTGGCGCAACTGGTCCAGGTCGCTGTCCATCCACCGCGATCGACGCTCTGCCATGCGTTCCACGAAACCACCCGGCCGTGATCCACGCCATGACCGCCGCGCCAGGCCGTCGCCCGAAAAAGTGAGCGAAATTCCCACCCTCGTCGTCCAGACTGCTCGATATGCAGATCCACCAGGTCACGCCGGACGACTGGGAGCTCTGGCGGGACGTCCGGTTGGAGGCGCTGGGCGCGGATCCCGGCGGGTTCGGGTCGACGCTCGCCCGCGAGGAGGCGTTCACCGAGGCCGACTGGCGCCGCACGCTGGAAGACGGCCCGCGGCTGGTCGCGCTCGATCCGGATCCCGCCGGCCTCGTCGGTGCCTTCGGCAAGCCGAGCGGCCTGTACCTGTACTCGATGTGGGTGCGGCCCTCCCACCGCGGCCGAGGTGTCGGAGAAGCGCTGGTCAGGGCTGTGCTGGCGGAGGCGGCAGCAGAGGGCTGGACGCTCGTGCGGCTGCAGGTGTACGACGACAACCTGCCTGCTCGGCGGCTCTACGAGCGGCTGGGGTTCGTGGATTCCGACGAGCCGGAGCACATGGAGTTCCGGGTGAGCTAATCGGTCACCCTTCACGGTCATGGCCAGCTTGAGAGGCCGGGCCTAGCGTGGTGGCATGAGCGAAGCCTTGATCTTCGACGCGGTGCGCACGCCGCGCGGCAAGGGGAAGCGCGGGTCGCTGCACAGCGTCAAGCCCGTCGCTCTCGCCGCCGGGGTGCTGCGCGCGCTGTCCGAACGCAACTCCCTCGACACCTCCGCGGTGGACGACGTCGTGTTCGGCGTGGTGTCACCGCTCGGCGAGCAGGGCGGTGACATCGCCCGCACGGCCGTGCTGGCCGCGGGATGGGACCAGCGCCCGGCGGGTGTGCAGCTCAACCGGTTCTGCGCGTCCGGCCTGGAGTCGGTGAACCTCGCGGCCGCCAAGGTCGCCTCCGGGTTCGAGGACCTGGTCGTCGCGGGCGGCGTCGAGTCGATGTCGCGCGTGCCGATGGGGTCCGACGGTGGCGCGTGGGCGATCGACCCCGGGACGAACTTCGACCTGTCGTTCGTGCCGCAGGGCGTGTCGGCCGACCTGATCGCGACGCTGGAGGGCTTCTCGCGCACGGACGTCGACGGGTGGGCCGCGCGGTCGCACGCGCTTGCCTTCGAGGCGCAGAAGAACGGCTTCTTCGAGCGGTCCGTGGTGCCGGTGGTCGACCAGAACGGCACCGTGGTGCTGAAGGAGGACGAGACGATCCGCCCTGAGTCCACTGTGGAATCTCTGGGCCGGCTGAAGCCGAGCTTCCAGTTCCACGGCGACCTCGGCTACGACACCGTGGCGATCGACCGTTACCCCACCGTCGAGCGCATCAACCACGTGCACACGCCGGGCAACTCGTCGCAGATCGTCGACGGCGCCGCGGCGATGCTGATCGGCTCCGAGGCCGCCGGGCGTTCGCTCGGTCTGACGCCGCGTGCCCGGATCGTTTCGGTTGCGGTGGTGGGAACCGAGCCGACGATCATGCTGACCGGGCCGGCGCCGTCCGCGCGCAAGGCGTTGGACAAGGCCGGCCTGTCGGTCGAGGACATCGACCTGTTCGAGGTCAACGAGGCGTTCTCGTCCGTGGTGCTGAAGTTCGTGCGGGACATGGGGGTCTCCGAGGACAAGGTCAACGTCAACGGCGGCGCGATCGCGCTGGGCCACCCGCTCGGCGCGACCGGCTGCATGATCCTCGGCACGCTGCTGGACGAGCTGGAGCGCCGGGACCTGCGCCGCGGCCTCGCCACGCTGTGCGTGGGCGGCGGCATGGGTATCGCGACGATCATCGAGAGGGTCTGAGGGATGCCTTTCCACTACGACAAGGACTCCGACGGCATCGTCACCCTGACGATGGACATGTCCGGCTCCGCCAACGTGATGAACACCGAGTACCAGGAGCTGATGGGCGACGCCGTCACCAGGCTCGAAGGTGACGAGATCACCGGTGTGATCATCACGTCGGCCAAGAAGACGTTCTTCGCCGGTGGCGACCTGAACGTGCTGATCGCGGTCACGCCGGAGAACGCTTCCCAGGCGCTGGAAGGCGTCGAGGAGCTCAAGTCGCAGCTGCGGCGGCTGGAGAAGCTCGGCAAGCCGGTCGTCGCGGCGATCAACGGCTCCGCGCTGGGTGGCGGGTTCGAGATCGCGCTGGCCGCGCACCGCCGGATCGTGCTGAACGACGACAGCATCCGCATCGGCCTGCCCGAGGCCACTCTGGGTCTGCTGCCCGGCGGCGGTGGCGTCACGCGCATGGTGCGGCTGCTGGGCGTGCAGAAGGCGTTGCCGTTGCTCATGGAGGGCAAGCAGCTTCGTCCGGAACGCGCGCTGCAGGCCGGTCTCGTGCACCAGCTGGCGTCCTCGCGCGAGGAGCTTCTCTCCGAAGCCCGCGCGTGGATCGCGGCGAACCCGGCGCCGGTCCAGCCGTGGGACGTGCAGGGTGCCGGGGTGCCGGACCTGAAGTTCGGTGACCCCAACAGCTACGGGCTCCTGGGCGCGGCGCCCGCGGTGCTGCGCAAGAAGTCCCACGGCGCGTACCCTGCGCCCGAGAAGATCATGGCGGCGGCGGTCGAGGGTGCCTACGTCGACTTCGACACGGCGCTGAAGATCGAGGGCCGCTACTTCGTGGAACTGGCCGCCGGTCAGGTCTCCAAGAACATGATCACGGCGTTCTGGTTCAACCTCAACGAGGTCAACGGCCGCGCGTCGTCGTCCGGCAAGCGCGTGGCCAAGCTGGGCGTGCTCGGCGCGGGCATGATGGGCGCTGGAATCGCCGAGGTGTCAGCGAAAGCCGGTATCGAGGTCGTCCTGAAGGACGTGACCCTCGAAGCGGCCCAGAAGGGCGCTGGAGACCTTCCCGGCATCACCGCGACCGACTCCGACGACGACCTCGCGGGCTGCGACCTGATCATCGAGGCGGTGTTCGAGAACCGCGAGCTGAAGAACAAGGTCCTGGGCGCCGCGGAGTCCGCAGCACTGCCTGACGCGGTGATCGCGTCCAACACCTCGACGCTGCCGATCACCGGGCTCGCCACCGCGGTGCCGGACGCCGAGCGGTTCATCGGACTGCACTTCTTCTCGCCAGTGCCGAAGATGCGGCTCGTCGAGATCATCCGCGGCGAGAAGACGTCCGAGGAGACGTTGCAGCGGGCAGTGGACTACGTGCGGCAGATCGGCAAGACGCCCATCGTGGTCAACGACTCGCGCGGCTTCTACACCTCGCGCACGTTCGGCACGTACGTGATCGAGGCGATCTCGATGCTGGCCGAGGGCGTCGCCCCGGCGTTGATCGAGAACGTCGCTCGCAAGGCGGGCATGGCGGTCGGCCCGCTGGCGGTGTCGGACGAGGTGACGCTGTCGCTGCAGCTGAAGATCCACGACCAGACGCTCGCCGACGACCCGTCGCTGGTGGCGGACAGCGCAGCCTACGACCTGATCCGCGAGATGGTCGACTTGGGGCGCGCCGGGAAGTCCACGGGCGCGGGCTTCTACGAGTACCCCGCCGACGGCTCGAAGAAGTTCCTGTGGCCCGAGCTGACCACGCGGTACGCCAAGGCCGACGCGGGGGTCTCCGAACAGGACGTGCGGGACCGGCTGCTGTTCGTGCAGTCGCTGGAAACCGTGCGGTGCCTGGACGAGGGCGTGCTGACGTCCGTCGCCGACGCGAACATCGGCTCGATCTTCGGGTTCGGGTTCGCGCCGTGGAGCGGTGGCACGCTGCAGTTCATCAACTCCTACGGCGTGCAGGCGTTCGTGGAGCGCGCGGACTACCTCGCGGACACGTACGGGGAGCGGTTCCGTCCGCCGGCCTCGCTGCGGGAGCGCGACAAGTTCTGACGTTTTACGACGTTTTGGAGTTCTTGCGGCCGTCCACCGGGCGGCCGCAAGCTCTGTGCCATGAAAAAGATGTTCACCGCGATCGTGTCCGCTGCCGCCGCGATGCTCGCACTGGCGGGCCCGGCCTCGATCGACACGCTCCTGCCCCGGACGGACTCGGTCCAGGCCTCGGCTGCGGGCGACGTCTGGGACTGGTGAGTCACGCGCGGTAGGAGCCGGGTGAGGACCCGGTCCACCGCTTGAAGGCCCGGTGGAAGGCGCTAGCCTCGGAGAACCCGAGGCGCAGCGCCAGTTCCTCCACCGACTCCCCGCCCCGCACCAGCGAGGCCACCGCCTGGTCGCGCAGCAACTGCTCGCGCACCTCGCGGAACGACGTCCCCTCAGCGGCCAGCCGCCGTCTCAGCGTCGGCGCCGACACGCCCAGCTGCGCCGCCACGACCTCCAGCCCGCTCATCCCGCGCCCGAGCAGCCGGCGCACGTGTCCCGCCGTGTCAGCGCCGTGGTCCCGGCGCGACAACAGCTCCGCGGGCGAGTGCCTCAGGAACCGGCGCAGCCCCGCTTCGTCCTGCACCACCGGCATGCGCAGGAACTTCGGGTCGAACGAGATCGCCGTGGAGGGCGCGTCGAACGTCAGCGGGCACCCGAAGATCAGGTGGTACTCGGCGGCGTGCGCCGGTTCCGGGTAGGCGAACCCGGCTTCCCGCAGCGGAATGCGGCGGCCGATCAGCCACGACGAGAAGCGGTGCCAGAGCACCAGCAGCGACTCCGTCAGGAAGTGGTCCGGGTCGCCGGGAACGTGCAGCGAGAAGCGCCCGGCGTTCAGCGACAGGTCGAGCGGCTCGTCGAACAGCGCGTAGAACGCGAGCCCGCGTCTGAGCGCCGAGTCGAGGTCCGGGCAGTGGACCGCCAGCAGGCACATCATCGCGAACGTGCCGCGTTTCGACGGGCGCGGCCCGAAGCCCATGAACTCGTCGTCGAGGACTTCCCACAGCGTCTGGATGAGCTTCGTGTACTGCGCGGGCGTCACACGGGCCCGGTCGTCAGCGAGAAGGCTCGGCGGAATCCCGGCCCCCGCCATGACCTCGGACGGCGACGGGCACGCGCGCAGTGCCGCGCGCACGTAGTGGATCGCCACGGTCCGGGTGTGCACGAACCACACTAAAACGCCGCTGGCGGTGACGCGGCTCCGGGGAGAGTTGGAGCCGCGTCACCGCCGGCGAAGGGCCCACCCAGTGAGCCGTGCTCCTCGCCAACGGGGCTTCCGCACGCCCATCGGCAAGGGACGATGTTATGTCCTGTTGTTAACGTTATGTGGTCTAGACCAGGAAAGTCAATAGTGTGAAGAGAGCAAGACCTGGTTGATGTTTCATACTTGTTCCAACGGTGCTACAGCGAACCCCGCCGAGAACCGTTGGCACCAGATCACGACACTCCGAATGGCGGACACGTCCACGCCGGCGGGAATTTCGTACACCTGGTCGCCACGATTTCCCTTCAACTTGCCCAGACTGGTGAATCCCTGACCAAATGTTTTCTCAGCCGACCCCGAGGCGTGCGGCGAGAGGTATACGTACAGGTCAGGCCCGTCGCTGGTGTCCAACGCCGCGAACTGGACCGAATGCGCGCCACCCGGCAGTTTGATGAGGCTCGCCTTACCGGTGGTCGCGTGCTCAAGCGAACGCCACTCGCCCGCCGCGATCTCCTTCGGCGTTTCCACGACGGCCGCCGAAGTCCCCGCCGGCGCTTGAGCAGACGTCGACGAGGGCACGAGCAGCGCCTCATGCGTTTCGCGCACCGTGAGCAGTCGCCACGGCTGGAACAGGTACAACCCGACCCCGAGGGCAGCAACCAGCACCACCGCGACGGGGATCAGAATTCGACGATCCGGCATACCGAAAATACTGGCCCAAATCGCCCCGAAAAGAGCTTACGGAGTTGTTAGGGTCCTTGCCGTGGCGACGCAGGCGAGGATCGGCCAGGCCGTGCTCGGTGTCCTGATGGTCGGCTGCGCCCTGACGGGCTTGTTCCCCAAGCCCGTCCCACTCCTCTTCGCCATCGCCGCCGTGGGCACGGCCAACGCCGCCTTCCCACTGATGCGCACCTTCGGCTCCGCCCTCCTGGGCGGCGTGGCGGCCGCCTCGATAGCCCTCTCCTCGGTCCCGTTCGTCACCTGCTCCTCACAACGCTTCACCGAGGTGTTCACCTGCACGGGTGACGCTCCGACGTGGCATCTGACCGGAACCGTGCTGGTGGCAGGCCTTTCCGGGGCCAGTTTGGTACTCGCCCGGATCACAGATCAGTGACAGCGATCACTCAACCGGGGCCATCAGGAAGCCGATAAGGCATGCAGGCGAGCGTTCTCCTGCGACCGGCCTACCCGGTAATCTGCCGAAGAGCGTGATCGTTCCACTTCCAATCATGAGCATTCAGAGGAGGACCGCTGTGCGCGCACTGTGGGCCACAGGTGGTTCCGCCGTGCTCGGGTCCGCACTGCTGGGCGTTCTGGTCGGCATGGCGATCCACGGCGTGGCCGACGAAGATCCACTGAGCCGGACACCCGCCTCCACCTGGATCAGATCCACCTCGAACACCCCGCCGAGCTCAACGGAGAGCTCCCCACCGGACAGCAGCGCACCGTCGAGCCCCACCTCGACCCCGAGCACGCAACAACCGACGAAGAAAACCACCACCCCACCCCCGGCCCTGACGAACCCGGCCCCGCCACCCCCACCGGCGGCCACGACGAGCGCCCCACCCCAATCCTCGGGCTGGCCGTGCAGTCCCTTGAACCCGCTGCCACCGCCCACCTGCAAAAACCTGGGCTAGCCAGCCGAACGAACTGCTCCCCCCCGCACGCCGAAGGCGGCCCCGCGCGCATCGGGCAAGCCCAATCGCCCCGAGGCCGAAGGCGAGGCGACCCGAAGGCGAAGCCGAGGCAAGGCGACGCCGAAGGCGAGCTGCTTGTCCCGTGCGCTTCGGGTGGGGTCCCGTCACGAGTCGTGCCTGATCGTTTGCCGCGCCAGGATCGGGGTGTCAACTCGACACGCTTTTCGTCGAGTTGAC